>CAZDLW010000190.1:0-11237 GCA_964505975.1 uncultured Bifidobacteriaceae bacterium
CGACCTGATGAGCGGTGCGCACATCGCCAACATCGCCCGCGCGGCCGTCGAGCGCGCGTGCCTGCGCGATCTCGAACGCGGTGAACCGGGGCTCACCACGGCCGACGTGCTCGACGCCATCGCTTACGAAGTGTCGGCCGCCGTGGGGGCGCTCACACCGGCCAACTGCCATGCTCACATCAGCGATCTGCCGCAGGATCTCGCCGTCGTTCGCGTGGAACCCATCGCGCGCCAGGTGTCCCGGCCGCATCGCTTCATTTCCGCCGCGTGAAGGGACGGCCGACTGACATGTCCGATATCGTCACTACGCCCTCGCCCTCGGCGTGGCGCCGCGTGCCGAAGATTCTCGGCGCCGACGTCGAACTGGGCAACTTCATCGAAGGCGTCGATGCGCCACTTGGCAGCGGCGGCATTGCATCCCGCCTGCTGCTCGCTCAGATCTCTGGCATCTCAGCCGGTGCCGCACACACCGTGGTCTCACCAACGATCGGCACGATGGCGCGGTACGATTCGTCACACCCGTCCCAGAGTGGAAGGCTCCTGGCTGCACCCGAGAACCATGAGCCAGAGGCTGGTCGACGCGGTGGCCGTGTCGGGTACGCTCTCGCGAATCATGCCCAGGACTGGGGTCGCAGGTTTTTCCCCAGCAATGGTGCAAGCGTCTACATCGACCTGGATCATCTGGAGCTTGCCCTCCCGGAAACGTCGAGTGCGTTCGACCATCTGATCTACTGGCGCGCGATGCTGCAGGTCGCGCGGGGTGCGGTGACCAGGGCCAACCAGCGGCTTCCGCACGGCTGCCGCCTGCGCGCGCTTGCCAATTCCAGCGATGGCCACGGTCAGTCTTACGGTGCTCATACCAGCGTGCTGGTCAGCCGCCCGACGTGGGAGGCCATCGTCCGGCGCAAGCCGCACTACCTCGCGTGCCTGGCGGCGTTCCAGGTGTCGAGCATCGTGTTCACGGGCGCGGGCAAGGTGGGCAGCGAGAACGGCCGGCCCTGGGCCGACTACCAGTTGACGCAGCGTGGCGACTTCTTCGAAACGCTGCTCGGGGAACAGACGACGTTCTATCGTCCGATCGTGAATTCGCGCGACGAGCCGCTCTGTGGAGGCTATCGACAGCAGGCGCGCGGAGATGTGGCGCTCGCACGCCTGCACGTCATCTTCTTCGATCCAACGCTCTGTCAGGTCGCCACGCTGCTACGAGTGGGAACGCTCCAGATCGTCACGTCGATGATCGAGGCCGGGTGGGTGCCGCAGGCGCTCGCGCTCGACGACCCGCTCGACGCGCTGCAGCGTTGGGGTCACGATCCGTCACTCTTGGCTGTGGCTTCGCTCGTCACCGGACAGGATGTCACCGCGGTGGAGCTGCAGCAGCGATTCCTGGACGAGGCCAGACGGTTCGACGCGATTCACGGATTCAACGGGATCGTGCCGCGCGCCGCCCAGATTCTCGACCTGTGGGAGGACACGTTGATCAAACTGCGCGCGCGCGATTTCGCGTCCCTGTCTCGCCGGCTCGACTGGGTCCTGAAGCGGCAGCTGCTCGAGCGCGCCATGGCGGGGCGTCCGGGTCTCGACTGGTCGTCGCCAGAAGTCCGGCACCTGGATCAGATCTTCGCGTCGGTGGATCCGGCCGAGGGTCTCTTCTGGACGTGCGAACAGGCCGGGCTCGTCGACGTGATTGCCGGTGAGGATCAGGTGCAACGCGCCATGCGGGATCCGCCAGCGGACACGCGGGCATGGACCCGTGCGCACCTGATGCGCCGGGCCGGCGCGTCGCGGGTCGACGAGATCGACTGGGATCTCGTCAGGGTCAGGATCGACGAATCCGGACCCCATTGGCCTGGCGAAGGACGCATCGTGTACCTGCCGTGTCCCTTTGAGGCCACGAAACACGAGAACGCGGAGCTGTTCCGGCGGCATCGTTCGCTCGAGGAGATCGTGGACGCGCTGCACGGGGAGCAGGCCCCGGTAATCGCGCCGGCGTCCTCTCAGTATCCGGTCTGCTGAGACGGTGCCAGGCTCAGAAGGCGGCGCCCACGGACGAGAAACCAGACTTCGGAGCCCGCTCGAGGCGGCCGAAGCGTCATTCGTGGAGCCGGCACATTCGTAGCACGCGGGCGTCGCTCCCGCTGGAGATTTGTCATGAGAGTTCATCACAGACACACCGAAGACGTCGCCACTCCTGACCGGAACCAGACCGCTGCCGTTGGTGGCGGAGACGACGACGGCCGGGCCACCTTGCGGAACCAGGCTGCGGCGCTGCTTGCCGCGGCTGACGACGCCATCACACGGGCCCTGTCGCGAGACTCTGCCGAGTTTCTCGCGCAGAACCGCCAATCCGGCGGGCAATGACCGGTCGTCGGCTGTTCGGCGTCGAGACGGAGTACGCGGTCACCGCACTGGACGCAACCGGTGACGTCATTCCTGTCTCGCGGGTCAGCAAGGCGATCTTCCTGGCCGCGTCACGCAGGCTGACCTCTCTTCGGGGTGCGTGCGACACCGGGCTTTTCGTAGCGAACGGCTCCCGCGTGTACTGCGATACCGGGGGCCATCCGGAGATCGCCGGGCCAGAATGCCTGAACCCCTGGGATGCGGTTCGCTACCTCCGGGCGGGCGATCGGATCCTCCTGCGCCTTGCCGGCGAGGTGGAGCGGCGGTATCGATCGATTGGGCGCGTCTTTGTCTTCACCGGCAACGTCGACTACGGCGGGACGCTTGCCACCTGGGGCACGCACGAGAACTACTGTCACCGCGCCGACCCGTACGTGCTCCGCCGGCGGCTCCTCTCGCATCTGGTTTCGCGCGTGATCTATAGCGGAGCCGGCGGCTTCAATCCGTTCTCGCACGGCCTCGAGTTCACGCTGTCGCCGCGGGCGCACCATCTCGAGTGCGCGTTCTCGGAACAGTCCACGCATGACCGCGGCATCATTCACACGCGCGAGGAGTCCCTGAGTGGCCGTGGCTACCGCCGGCAGCACCTCGTGTGCGGCGAACGACAGCGCTCGGACGTGGCGAGCTGGTTGACCATCGGAACGACCGCCCTCGTGGTGGCGCTGATAGATGGCGGCGTGGCATGCGGCGACGATGTGGAGCTCGCGGCACCTGTGGCGGCGCTCAGGACGTTTGTTGGCGACGTCGAATGTCGAGCCACGGTGCCGTCCAGATCCAGCCCACGGACAACGGCGATCGAGATCCAGTGGCGGTATCTCCATCATGCCAGAGCGCACCTCGACGCCCCCTTCATGCCGCCGTGGGCGAAGGTCGTGTGCGACCTGTGGGAAGCCACGCTCGAGCGTCTGACAGCCGGCCCCGATCGTGTGTCCCGATCCATCGACTGGGCCATCAAGCTGGCGATCTATCGCGATCGCGCTGAACGGCGAGGATTCTCGTGGCAGCACGTGCGCGTCTGGTCGGCTATAGTCGCGGCCCTCGAGCGTGCGCGCCGCGCCGGACCACGGCCCACATCCCCTCTGAGTGTTGCCGCGCTGAACGAGAGCGCCTCGCTGCGCCATCTCGTCACTGAGTTGGCACGCGGTGAGGGCTGCAGTGTTCGATGGGGCGACCTCGATGCGTTTCTCGCCCTCCGGCGTGAGCTGCTCGAGGCGGATATGCGATGGGGACAACTGGGGCCGGGGAGCGTCTTCGAGGCTCTGGACGGGGCCGGAGTGCTCGACCATCAGGTACAGGGCGTTGACCGGATAGACGATGCCGTCGAGTTACCGCCCGATCAAGGCCGCGCCCACGTACGCGGGATGGTCATTCGCCGGCTGTCGCAGGACCGCACGCGTCATGCCGCAGGATGGGATGCTGTATACGACCTTCACGAACAAAAGCGGCTCGACCTGTCGGATCCGTTCACCGAGGTCGAACGCTGGCGGGCCGAGCGTCCGAAGATCGAGCGGCCAGAGGACCTTCTCGATCGTGCCCGGCTCCGGCCCTCCGGTCCTTCACGCTCGCCGTGGGAGAGCATCAGACGGATGCTCGCGCGGATTGGTCGGCTATCGGCCGGGAGCCGGTCGCCGGGGATCCGGGACACCGTCATTCGGGACTTGCTGCAGCGGGTCGAGGAGGCTGGTGACGTGCAGCAGCCGCAGCACAGACGTACCTCGCGCGGCGCACGGTAGGCGTCCGGCTGCGCGGAGTGCGGGCAGAAGATACTGCCAACGCGTCCCGCCGTGTCGGGCAGGTCCAGATTCGCATTGAGCGCGTACAGTTCGAAGACGTAGTGATGGTAACGGGGACCGGCCGGTGCCCCGGGTCCGAAGTACGCGTTCTGACCGGTGATGTTGCGCCCCTGGACGGCGCCGGCCGGCAGCGCCCTCGGGGATTCCTCCGGCACTGGCCGGAATATTCCACACCACCCAGTGGAGTACATCGGTGGGATTACCGCCAAGGGCCACGTCGAGGTCGTGGAAGATGATCGCGTAGCTCACGGTGCCCTGTGGGGCATTCGAGAACGTGAAGCCGGGCTGGACGCCGCCGCGGCCGGCGTACTTCTGCGGGACGATGCCGCCGTCGGGAAAGGCATCCGTCTGCATCAACAGCGGGGGAAGATTGAAGCCGCCGCGGCCTCTGCCGCCTCGCCCGCCTTGATCGCCTGGCCCTGCGCCGCCTGCTGCCCGTCAATCATGCCCCAACTCTATCTCCGTTCCGAGCACCTCGTGTTCCGACGCGGCTGGCGACCTCGGGCGCGCGCCACACCAGTCTGGCGAACCACATCCGCAGACCGATGGCGGCTCTCTTGCTTTGCGAGTGCCCACATGCTCCGAACGTGTCCGGAGGCGTATGTGCTCCGTTCGCGGCCGGGGCGGCCAGATGTGCAGATATTCGGGTGTGAACGGAACAGACGATTCGCATCCTGACAGACAGCGGAGGTCGATATGCCACGAAACGTTGGAGATCGCTATTTCTGTGAGAAGTGCGGAGCGGCGCTCGTGTACGAGAAAGCATGTCCGTGTCCGGAGACCATGGTCCATTCGGAGATCTGCTGCGGGCAGCAGATGAAGGCCGTCGGCAAGACCTCATCTGCCCCGAAGAGCTGACGCATCCTGCTTCGTACCGTCGGCCTAGACGGCTTGAACGGCCCGGATAGATGTAGATGATTCGAGTTTCCTGCGGCCGTGCAAGGCGTCTCGCCCGCACGGAGTGCGGGCAGGCTGCCAGCTCGCGAGGCGGAGCTGCTGCCGACATGCTCGCTGGCCTGAGGCGCAGCCTCGCTAGCCGTATGCGCCACAATGGTGGCGAGGTTGTTCTGGACGTCTACCTGATCGACGGCACGTACGAACTGTTCCGTCATTACTACGCAGTACCTCACGCGCGCGACGCCAGCGGCCGTGAGGTTGCGGCGGTGCGTGGTGTGCTCACTTCTCTGTTCGCCCTCGTCAACGACGGGGCCAGGTACATAGGGGTGGCCACCGATCACGTTATCGAATCGTTCCGCAACGATCTCTGGCCCGGGTACAAGACGAGTGCGGGAGTCGAGCCGGATCTCCTCGCGCAGTTTCCCTTGCTCGAGGAAGCCCTGTCGGCATTCGGCTTCGTCGTCTGGCCGATGGTGGAGTTCGAGGCCGACGATGCGCTGGCGTCGGCGGCGGAGAAGGCGGCGCTCGACGACCGCGTCGAGCGGGTGATCGTCTGCACGCCGGACAAGGATCTGGCGCAGTGTGTGCGGGGCACACGGGTCGCCCAGCTCGATCGGCGCCGCCGCACGATTCGCGACGAAGAAGGTGTCAAGGCGAAGTTCGGCGTGCCGCCCTCGTCGATTCCGGACTACCTAGCGCTCGTGGGGGATGCCGCTGACGGCTATCCGGGATTACGGGGGTGGGGTCCGAAATCAGCGGCGGCAGTCCTTGCCAGATACGGGCATCTGGAGCACATTCCTGCGGATTGGCGGACGTGGGGCGTCAACGCGGCCAATCCGGCGGCACTGGCGGGCACGCTCCTCCGCGAGCGGGATCGCGCGTTCCTGTTTCGCGATCTGGCCACGCTGCGCCGGGATCTCCCGGTCTTCGAGACGGTGGACGAGCTCGAATGGACCGGCCCGACGCCCGATTTCGCGCCGCTTGCGGCGCGCCTCTATGCTGCCGTGCCATCGACGGTGGCGGCTCGGTCGCGGGACTCGAACGGCCGCACATGAGCGCGCAACGCAGCAGCGTGGCGCCGCCGCGGCGCGCCCTTGCAAATTTCACCGAAACGGATCAGGATGCGGACCACACGCCATTTGTGAGGTTCCGTGAGCCGTCTATCTTCACCCGTTCCATCGATACTGTTTGTCGCGGGAGCCCTGGCCGTGCTGGCGCTGTCGTTGATGGGCCATTACGAGATGACCGTTCGCCGCAGGCCTCCTCGCGGGCCCGCGCGCGTGCTCGCGTTTCGAAAGCCCGCCCCTGAGGCCGTCGGCCAGGCCTGATCCGCATCAATCCATCGCGACCTACCTGGCCCTCTCGCGGACCGTCAACACAGGGCGCGGGGACGTGCGAACGACGCTCTCGGCCACGCTCCCCACCAGGCTCGCCGCCCGTCCGGTGCGGCCGTGTGTGCCCATCACGATCATGTCGAATCCTTCACTATCGGCTACCGACACGATGCGGTCTTGCGCGTCGCCGCTCTCCACTCGCTCTGTGGTAGGCACGGCGCCCAATCCAGCGGTCGACTCGACGAACGAACGCAGCAGCTCTCTGGCAGCCGCCGGATCGCTCGGGGCCTGAGCTGTGCCGCTGCCGAGCGTCCTGGTCGAGGACTCCATGACGTACAGCACGTCGATGGATGCACCGAGGACCGCGGCCAGGGTACGTGCGAAGCTCAGGGCGTTGCCAGAACTCGGGGAGAGATCGACCGGAACCAGGATGCGCTGGATTGGGGAGCTCGTCATATCTGTCGTCACCCTTCCTGGACAGGATTAAGAGGCTCCGCCTCCGACAGCATGTCTGAGACGGCTCCGCCTCGCAGTGGCAGTATCTTCTGCCCGCACTCCGTGCGGGCGGGTCATACGATGATCCACGCTGCGTCAATTATGCCTGGGCCGGCGTTGTCCCCGTCTCCGAGATCACGGACTCGAGCCGCGGGACCACCTGCTTCTTCCGCGACATGCATCCAGGCACATGGACGGCGCCATCTTCGAGATGCCCGAACGCCTTCTCGAAAAGATCGACACGATTGCCGATGAACCAGAAATCACTTGCGCCCTCGGTGACATCCGTGATCATCAGAATGACCTGGTCGAGGCCCCGCACATCACGCAACTGGCGCATTTCGTCCACGAGGTCGCCTTTCCGCGGCGCGAGCGCGTCCGCCCGGACGACCTCCACCTGGGAGATGCCGATGCGAAGGTCGCCCATCCGGAACTCTTTGAAGTCGTTGCCGAGGAGACTGGCTGCGCTCTGGTGCTCGGTGGCCGTCGTCCTGGCCTTGCGCATCTGCTGTCCGAATGTGAGCGGATCGATATCCGCCAGCGGCTGCAGGCGGGAAGAGATGGCGTGATCTTTCTCACTGGTCGTCGGGGACCGAAAGCCCACCGTGTCGGACAGGATCGATGCCAGCATGATGCCGGCCATCGTTCGTGGCGGGGTGATGTCGTGGGCGAAGTATTGCTCGGCGATGAGCGTGGCCGTGGCGCCAACAGGCTCGCAATGGACCACGATGGGCTCCGGCGGTCGGAGATCTCCGATGCGATGGTGCTCCCAGATCTCGAGGATCCTGGCCTGTTCGATGTGCGGGAGGGCCTGGCCGATTTCGTTGTGATCCACGAGAATCACGTCCAGCCCGGCGGCATCGGTGAGCAGCTCCGGCACTGGCACTCCAAAGTAGTCCAACACGAACGCGGTTTCGGCGTTGATCTCGCCGGCCCGGGCCGGGCGCACGCTCGGGTGTCCGAGATGCTGCTTCAGATATGCGTACGCGATCGCGGAGCACACGCTGTCGGTATCCGGATTCCGATGGCCGATCACATATACAGGCGTGTCCATGGCTGCGCTCTGTTCGAGGCCGCGCTCTGCGGGGCGGACGCGACCGTCGCCGGGCGCACGCGCGACCTGGGCCCAGGCGCCGATATTATCCCGGCCTGGAAAGGCACATCTCGCTCGGAGGCGTCGACGCAGGAGACGAACGGGGTGTCCCGTCGCATGATTGCGGGTCATAATGGGTCTCGTAACGAAGGCCTCTCTAGTCGCTGGACCGCTACGCGGCCCGGAGCGCGAATTCTGTACTCGTTGTCCCAATGACGTCATGGCCATACCGGAACCGGTTGACACGTTCCTGCGGCGACTCGGCTTCGACTATTCGGTGCTTCAGCAGGTAGAAGAGCAGACTTCGGACAGCCACGCCGCCGAGGCGGCGCGGACGCGGACCATCGCGTTGGTGACGAACCACGGGCCGGTGCTCGCGGTCGTGGCGGCGGGGTCCGAGGTCGATCACGAGCTGCTGCGCCGGATGTCGGGCGCGTCGACGGTGAGGCGGGCAACCTCCGAGGAGCTCGCGGAGCATTATCCCCAGTCGGATCCGGGCACGATGCCCCCGCTCGGGCCGCTGTACGGACAGCGGGTGTTCGTGGACCAGCGGCTCGCGCACGACGGCGACCTGATTTTCAGCGGCGGCACGCGATTCGAGTGGATTCGCATGAAGTACCGCGATTTCGCCGAATTGGTGCACCCAACCGTCGGCCGGATCGCCGTGGAACGCTGACGTGCCCGCTGCTGTGCGCCGTCATTCAACCAGCCAAGGGGCTTTGCCCCTTGATATCCCCGCCGAGCCCCTCGGCTGGTTGCCAGTATCTTCTGCCGCGCTTCGCGCGGCTGGTGTCCTGGGACAGAACACTAGGACCGCTCTGCGGTCGGGACAACGAGTACAGAATCCGCGTTCCGGTCGCTTAGCGATCCCATTGCTCGCCGCACGCGCGTCGGGCGGAGGACCGTGTCAATGATCGGAGGCGTTCGGATTGCCTGTCTCACGCTCCTGATGGCGATTGCCGGAGGGATCGCGCTCTCCGGCCAGCAGAGCCGCTGCGCCGACTGTCACTTCGCGAATCTGAGGCCTTCGTTCGCGGCACACCTGCGTGACTGGGACGTGTCGGCCCATTCACGGGTGGGTGTCGGCTGCGAGCGCTGTCACGGGGGGAACGCCACCACGTTCGAGCCGTTTCTCGCCCATCAGGGCATCCTGCACTGGAGCAATCCCGCGAGCCCCGTGCACCAGCGCAACGTGCCGGGAACGTGCGGAATCTGTCATGCAGGCCCGTATGTGGCCTTTCAGAAAAGCCGGCACTTCGAGTTGCTCCGAAGCGGCGCCGACGGCGTGCCCACGTGCACGACGTGTCATGGAAACGCCGGTGAGAATCGCCCGTCGCCCAGGGCGCTCGAGAGCGAGTGCCAGAGCTGCCATCGTGCCGATCGGCCAGCCGGCCATCCGGAGCACCCGGCGATGGGGCGCCTGATGCTCGAGGGAATCCGGGAGACACGGGCGTCGCTCGAGGAGGCGCGCCGGATGATTCGACGGATCACGGATCAGCCGCGGCGCACGCGTCTGGAAGCGGCTGCCCAACAGGTCGACGTGCCGCTCATTCAGGCAGCGCAGTCGGGCCACGCATTTGTCTACGACGACCTCGAGGAGCGACTCGAGACGGCTCGCCGCCGGCTGGCAGCGCTCTTCGAGGAGCTGGTGAATCCGCGTCCGTAGAGCGTGTAAAAAATCACGCATCGTGCGCCAGTGCAAAGCGCTCGTGCGTCGCGAATCCCGGTGCCGGCGGCTGGGCATGCTGGGCTGGCTCCCGATGACGTCGCGCGGAAAAGCGCGCCCTCCGCCCGAGGGGCGACCACGCGCGCTGGTCCGTGACCAGCGCGGGTCTCACGCTGCGGCTCGTTTTACCTGATCCGGCTCGCGCGAGACAGAGGTCGCGGCGCCCAGCATCCCGCCCGCCGGCACCGGCTTCTCTACGCCAGCACCGAGCAGGGCGCACGGCGCCTGATTGGACCGCTATGGGGCCCGGAACGCGAATTCTGTACTCGTTTGTCGGTCCCCATCGCGGTCCTAGCCGCGCGGAGCGCGGCAAAAGAGATACTGGCAACCAGCCGAGGGGCTCCGCGGGGATATCAAGGGGCAGAGCCCCCTGGCTGGTTTCACACGCTCCGTAGGATCACGGGGCGGTGCCCGGCGTCCGGCGCGACCGCCGGCGCCCGCGCGGTGTAGCGGGACGGTCGCCATCCAGATACTTGACGAAGACCACCTCGTTGCGCTTTTCGTTGTAGAGCAGCTCGTCCACGTTCGCCCGGACCATCAGCAGGCCGAAGCCACCCGGGCGGAGGCCTTTCTCTTCGCGGATCTGCATGTGCGCGATGGGCGCATCGGCGCCGTGGCTGATAGCGGCGTGCGGCAGGTTCTCGATGTCGAAGCCCGACCCCGGATCCGCAATCCGATAGAGGAGCATGCGCCTGGCCCGCAGGCAGGCGATCCGCACCTTGCGGTCCGGGTCGAGCTTCCCGCCCCATTCCACCGCGTTCAGCAGCAGCTCGCGAAAGGCGTACGCCGTGGACTCGCGCAGGTCCTGCGCGAGGTCCGTGTCCAGATGCGCCATGACCGACTGGATCCGTTCGGCTGCCTCGCGCGTGCACGGCACGACGAGCTCCACCCACTCCGGCCGGGCCGAGATCACATCGATGCGGGGAGGTTCGCCTGCCCTCAACACCTCGCGAATGGTCTGGAGCAGTTCGGGTGGCGCCACGGGTTTGTGTACGCATGTGAACGCCTGCTCGCGCACAACCTTGAGCAGCGTCTCGGGCGCATCGTCCGATGTCATGACGAGGATGCGGGGACGTGTTTTGCGCTTGCGGAGTCGCGCCAGCAGGTCCAACCCGTTCATGCGCGGCATCCACACGTCGAGCAGCAGCAGATCGTATCGGCGCGCCGAGAGCGCCTTCAGCGCGTCCACACCGTCTTTGGCCACGGTGGCCGAATGACCAGCCTTGGTGAGCACGCTGCGCAGCACATGACGCGTTGCGCGGTCGTCGTCGACAACGAGGATTCGGCTCATGATCGACTCCGCGGCCTGGAAGAAGAGCGCGAGCGGCGAGCCTTGACTGCCCCGCGCCGCGGCGGCGCGGTGACGAGCCCTGCTCGCGCGAAGGCGTTGTCGAGCCGCGCAAGTCGAGCCCGGAGTCCGTGGTACGCGCGTCTGGCATCCGCGAACCGTTCCTCGCGCCCCATCCGTTCGAGATCGGCGGCGGCAGCGCGGCCCGCGGGCG
>CAZDLW010000191.1:0-6812 GCA_964505975.1 uncultured Bifidobacteriaceae bacterium
CATCAATCCCTACGGCGTCATCCGCATCGTGGAGTTCGCCTTCGCGGGTTTTGCCTGCCTGACTGCCCACGCTCGCGGCGTTGTACTGGAAGCGGTGCACGGCACAGGCCGCCATCTGGTCCATCGTCACATCTCAGGTCGTGCTGATTGGGCTCACGACCGGGATGATCGATCGATCGTGGGCCATGGGCTTCCTGCCCGGACTGCCGGCGATGATTGTGGGCGCGGTCGTTCTGGGCGTCATCGGTCTGTTCCCGGCCTCGGCCGAACGCCGTAACGAGGGGTATCTCAGCGCAGCCACACGCCGGGACCCCCAGCTTGCCACGAGCTGAGGGCGCCCGGTCAGCGCAGCCGGGACCAGTCGAACGTGTCTCGGTGTGCGCACTTGGCTCCCCTTGCTCTCCTGAATCCGGACAACGGTGAAGCGACACGCGTTTCCCCGGGGTGGGGTGAGGCCGCCTCGTCACGTAGAGGCGGTCCTGCGCCGGGATCAGAAGGGGCACACGCCGGGATCGGGAGCGTCGATCCGTCTCATTGCCGTCGCCGGGATGAGCTGCACGGTGATCGTCCGTGCGTCCACCAGGCCTTCGTTGCGTATGAGGTGCACATGACCGCCTCCGGGATCCACGAGTCCCATGCCTGGCGTGTACACCTTCGGCGTGCACGACGGGTCATCGCCATCGTAGGCCGTCAACTCACCGTGGGTCACGGTAATGAGGCTGTGTCCGGGATGGGTATGCCATCCGGTGCTTCCTCCGGGCGTCCACAGATTGCTCTGGACGTACAAATCGGATGGCCCGTGGGTCTTCTGGAAGGACAGCCAGGGATTCTTCCTGGGTGACGATCCCCAGAGCCCGTCCAGAAATACGTGATTGCTCACGTCGATATCGGCGAATCGCCCGAGTGCGATCGTCGTCGATGTGAAGCCCTGGGACGGTGTCGCGCGCACGCTCCCCGCGCAGACGGCAACTCCCATCCCCACTGAACCAAGCACCAGCATCCACCGCAGCCTTGATTGCATACTGCTCCTCCTTCACAACGGCGAGCTCGACGAGGGATCACCTGACGGCCACCGCCGGGGTATTCCCTTGGGTCGACGGCTCACATCCTGACAAAACGGCGGTGGACGGAAAGGCGGACGTTCGGGTCGGACCAGCGAAGGTAGAACAGCTTGGCTGCAGAATCAGCCTGCGGTGAGAACCGCCACATGCCGGCCCTTCCCAGTGGCGAGCTCCGGCCGCGGCGTGTGGCCCCGAACACCGTCGATCCGGTGTCGATGACGGAGCTCCTGACCCGCGCCCGGGTGGGCGATCAGCGGGCGATCAGCCTCGTCTTCGAACGTCATCGCCGGGCCCTGCGCCGATGGGCGCACGGTCGGCTCCCCTAGCTTGACGGCGAGCATCCGAGAAGGGCCACGGTCGAGAAGAGTGTGAGTGCGAACTTCATTCCGTCTTGCTGACGAGGGTGAACCGCTGTGTGGCGCAGGACTGACGGCCGCGGCTCGTACTGAGGAACGCACCCCCGTCCATGACACCTGAGATAGTCGAGTCGTGGAGAGTCCCGAAGCCATCTCCGCAAACATAGAGCTCCGTCGCCCCCACTATTTCCGGAACGTCACAGTCACTATTCCACCTGAACGGGTATCGAGCATCCCGGTCCGGCGGCCACATCTCTCCCCTGAGCGTGCCGAATCCGTCCGCTGCGCATTCCACGCATCGTGCCATCAAAATCGGCATGAAGTGCCAGCCCCGGTCTTCGAGCACCACGTCGAACGCACGCGTTCTGAGCGGCTGTGGAATATTCTCGCAGGACGCATCGATGTCGATCGTCAGCGTGTAGTCGCCCGCGAGGCTCTTCAACGGCGAGTCCGGGACCGGCGGCGATGGCCCAATCGGCGGCGAGGGTGAGCACGCGACCGAGGCGATCAACAGGAGCACGTGAGCAACTCTTGACAAGTACCGTCGCATAACAGCTCCCCTTGGTTTACGAAAGGGGCCTCCAGACTCTAAAACGACGCAGAGCCGGCGATCAGGACAGTCGGTGCTGTTGCGCGCTATAGTGCGTGACGTTCCCTGGGAATCGGCGCACGCATGGACGACGACTGACAAACGGCCGTGGACGGAAAGGTGGACGTTCGGGTCGGAGCAGCGAACGGTGGAGCAGCTTTGCTGTAGAATCAGACTGCGGTGAGAACCGCCACATGCCAGCTCCTCCCGGCGGCGAGCTCAGGCCGCGGCGCGCGGCCCCGAACACCGTCGATCCGGTGTCGACGACGGAGCTCCTGACCCGCGCCCGAGCGGGCGATCAGCGGGTCCTCACCCTCGTCCTCGAGCGCCATCGCCGGGCCCTGCGCCGATGGGCGCACGGCCGGCTCCCGCGGTGGGCGCGCGATGTCGCCGACACCGAGGATCTCGTCCAGGACACACTCGTTCGCACGTTCCAGCGCATCGAGCACTTCGAGGCCAGGGGGCCGGGCGCGCTCCAGGCCTACCTCCGGCAAGCCGTGCTCAATCGCATCCGTGACGAGCTGCGCCATCACGGGCGGCAGCCGCCGGTGGGCGAACTGGACGAGCCGGAGACACCCGAGTGCGAGTCGCCCATTGAGCAGGCGATCGGCCGCGAAGCCCTCGATCGCTACGAACGGGCGCTCGCATCGCTCAGGCCGGAGGAGCGCGAGGCGATCATTGGTCGCGTGGAGATGGGGTACACGTGGGAGGAGCTGGCGGAGGCGCTTGGCAGGCCGAGCGCCGACGCCGCGCGGAAAGCCACGGAGCGTGCGCTCATCCGGCTCGCGGATGCGATGCGTCGTGAACGGACGTGATGACGCCCTTGCCGTCGCGCGCGCGTCGTGCCCTGACGGCCGGCGCCCACGGAAGAGTCCACGGCTGGGGCCGTGTCCGCCTGCAGGTTCTCCCGTCGTTTGTACAAGGTGTGGGTCACCCGGCCTCAGCCGCTCATGTCGGACTGCGCCCGGTCGCTGACGAGGCATTGAGGCGATAGCGCCTGTTTCCTGCTCGCCATGGCGAAAGGACCCACCACGGAACGCTGGTGATGTCTGGCTGGGGGACGCCCTCTGAAGCGTCGCGTCGACGCGCATAGTGTGGGTCATGACACGGTATCTGACCGTAATGTCTTTCTTCCTGTGCGTTCTGTGTGCCTTGTCTGCCGCGCGCGCCGGCGCGCAGGTGATGACGGGGCGCGTTAATCGGAAGGGTGCACGACGCACAGGGTGGCGCGCTGGCCGGCGCCGTTGTCCGCGTCAGCTCGCCCGCGCTGATTGGCGGTGCGCTGACGATAACGACCAGCGACACCGGGCGTCTTGCCTTCCCTGCTCTGCCCCCCGGCCGCTATCTCCTCGAGGTGGAAGCCACCGGCTTCTCGCCGTATCGCGAGCCGGACGTGCAGATCGGCGTCGGCGCGACGATCGAGCGGGACGTGACGGTGCAGATGCAGGGCGTCGCAACGTCGGTGAATGTACAAGGCTCGCGGATGGAGGCGCGCGGCAGCGGCGTCGAGTTCCGCTTCGGCCCCGAAGACATCCAGACGACTCCGGTGCCGCGATTCAGCCTGTTCCCGTTCGTCCGGACCGCGCCGGGCATCTCGCCGACGTCCCCCGCGAGTATCTCGAACAACAGTCTGTCGGCGTTCGGATCGGGCACGAACGAGAACATGTTCCTGACCGACGGCACGAACTACACGTGCCCGTGCAGCGGCGAGGCCCGCTCGGAGCCGGGATCGGACTTCATCGAGGAGGTGCACATCCAGTCGGTGGGGGCGTCCGCGGAGTTCGGCAACCTGCAAGGCGCCGTCGTGAACGCCATCACCAGGCAGGGTTCCGATCGGTTCCTGTTCGACGCGTCGTACTACGCGCAGGCAGCCGGGCTCACGAGCCAGCCGGTGCGGCTTCCGTATCCAGGGTCCGGCGAGGCCACGAGCGGTTACGGACGCGTCCGATACCGCGACTTCACCTCGGCGCTGGGCGGACCCGCATTCCCGGATCGGTTGTGGTTCTTCGTCGGGTATCAGTATTTGCGTGACGACACGAGTCAGCCCGGCACCGACCCGTCACTCCCCAGGATCTACGCCCAGGACAAGCTCTTCGCAAAGCTGACATGGCGGTTCACGCCCGGCCTTCGCCTGATGCAGAGCATCCATCGCGAGCACTGGGCGAATCCCGAGACGCCGACGCGGGTGAAGCCGTTCGAGGCGACACAGCACCGGCGCGCCACGGTGCCGGCCGTGACCTTTGGCCATCTGACGCACACGATCTCGCCGAACACGGTCTGGGACGTGCGGGTGGGGCGCTTCGATTACACCCGGACGGACACGCCGAGCGCCGGTGGCCTCACCGTCCCGAGTGTCTTCGATCGCACGACGGGTGTATCGAGCGGTGCCCCTGCGACGATTGGAGGACTGACGCTCATCCGGACGACCGCCAAAGGGATGATCGACCGTTACCATCGCAGCCCGTGGGGATCCGATCATCAGTGGCGGGTTGGCACGCAGCTCGAGCGGGGCGAGCATCGCCTGCCGCTGATCGTGCCGACGGGCACCCGGTTCATCCACGACGGCGGACGGCCGTTTCAGGCGGTCTCGAGCGATCCATCGATCACGGGCGGCCTGTTCGTCACGGCCGCGGGGTTCGTGAACCATACGATGACCGTACGCAACCTGACCCTCAACGCCGGTCTGCGCTTCGACCACAGTCGTGCGCGGAGTCAGGACCTGCCGGCCGTCGACGTCCAGGGGCGCGAGACCGGCGCGATCGTCCGCGGGCTCGGCACGCTGTACGTCTGGAACGACTGGTCGCCGCGTCTCGGCGTCACCGCGCGGCTCACCCGCGATGGCAGCACGATGCTGCGCGGGAGCTACGGGCGCTTCCATCAGGGCGTGCTCACCGGAGAGCTCTCGCCGTTCCACCCCGGCGCGACGCCGGTAACGACCACGGCATTCGATCCGCAGACGGGTGGCTATACGACCCTGGTGTCGGTCGTCGATCCACGACGCCAGTTCGAGTTCGACCCGCGGACGCGGGCTCCGCGGACGGATGAGTACTCCGTCAGCCTCGATCGGGAGATCGGACGGGCGCTCGTCGTCACCGCCGCGTACGTTCATCGACGTGGCAGCCGGTTCGTCGGCTGGACAGAGGTCGGCGGGCACTATGCGCCGGACACGCGGGTGCTGCCGGACGGCCGCACTGTGAACGTCCTTGCGCTCACGACACCGACGGCCGACCGGCGCTTCCGGCTCACCAATCCGGAGGGGTTCGAGCTGCTCTACCACGGCGTCGTCCTCGCCGCGGAGAAGCGCCGGTTGGGGCGCTGGCACGTGTCGGGTTCCTACACCTGGTCGAGGGCCGAAGGCCTCCAGACCGCGAGCGGCGCAGCGGCGGCGGCCTCGCAGGTCAGCACGATTGCGGGTACGCCGTTTCTCACCTTCGGACAGGATCCGAACCACCTGACGAACGCCCGAGGCCGGCTGGCGAACGATCGCCCGCACATGGCCAGGGTCATGGGGAGCGTATCGGTGCCGCGTACCGGCATCGTGCTGGCCGCCAACGCGCAGCACTTCAGCGGTAAACCCTGGGCGGCCACGGCGCAGGTCGCGCTGTCCCAGGGCGATCTGCGGATCCTGCTCGAACCGCCCGGCACACGGCGCCTCTCGTCGCAGACGCTCCTCGCCGTCCGGATCTCGAGAACGTTCGAGCTCGGAGGAGTCCGTCGCGTCGAACTGCTCGCGGACGTATTCAATGCGCTGAACGACTCCGCGGAGGAGGGCATTGCGACGGACAACCTGTTCAGTCCCAGCTTCGGGCGACGCTCGGTGTTCGTCGACCCGCGACGCGTGATGATCGGCGCACGGCTGCACCTGGGCCGTTGAGGCGGGCAGAGGCGACGCTCATCGCCCCTGCAGTTCGAACAGCACCACGTCGGAATCCTCCTGCGACCGCTCGAGGACGACCTCCGTGCCATCGGCGGAGATGTCGAAGTCGCGGATGTCGACCTGCCGCGGAACGTCGGTCAACGGCTGCTCGTCCTGCGTGGCGAGGTCGATCAGCGAGAGGTCCTTGTGGTTGATCTCTCCCTTCAGGACGACGAGCCGCCCCTCCCGCGTGAAGACCAGCCGCCGGGCGCCGCGGGTGAGCCGCAGGTCGTGGCCCAGATGGTACGGACGACCGTCCGGCGTGACGGCGGACACGGCGAACGTCGTCCCGATGTCCGCACCGGAGAAGGCGACGAACGTCCCCGACGGGGACCACACCGGATCCTGCGCGTACTCGTCGCCGAATGGCACCGGAGGCCCGACGTCGACAGGCGCGTTGAAGAGACGCGGAGCGCCGCTTACGACCGCCCCCGTTGTGATCGCCGTGCCGTCGGGCGTCCACGCGGGACTGCCCTGCAGCGCGAGCGACACGTGGATCGGGCGGACGTCCGTTCCGTCGACGTTCGCCACGTACAGCACCGTGCTCCCCTGCTGCGCGACCGAGAACGCCATCCGCGTGCCGTCGCGGTCGATCGCCGGACCGCCGATGACGCGCGCGTCCGGTGCGCTCCACAGCTCCTTGAAATCCTCTCCCTGCTGTTTCCAGATGCTGTCGGTCGTTCCCTTCGAGGCGACGTACACGAGGTACCCGGGACCGAGTCTCGGGGACGAGTCGTTGCCCGTCGGCAGCAGGAGGCGTTCCGCGGCCGACCACTCGACACGCCCGCCGGTCATCGGGGCGCGCCAGAGCGTGCTCCTCACACTCGTCGCTTCCGTGGCCGCCACGCGCCGGCCGTCGGCGCTGGCCGACAGCGACGTATACCGGCCCG
>CAZDLW010000191.1:6912-11212 GCA_964505975.1 uncultured Bifidobacteriaceae bacterium
GTGGCCGCCACGCGCCGGCCGTCGGCGCTGGCCGACAGCGACGTATACCGGCCCGGTCTCGCGATCCGGGAGATGCGCGATTCGAGGTCCATCGTGAACATGCGTGGTCCCGATCCGTCCGGCTCGAGGGCGAGGTACAACAGCGTGCGATCGTCGAGAAACGTGGGGTAGCTCACGAAACTGTCGTGATGTGTGATCCGCTCCGGCTCGCCGCCGTCGAGGGAGATCCGCCAGATGTCCATGGAGGCCTTGTCGTACAGGCCGCGGTCGGGCGGTTCGCCTCGGACGAAGTAGATGAATCGGCCGTCCGGCGACCAGAGCTGGAAGTGACTGTGACGGCCGCCGGAGTCGGTGAAGAGATGCCGATCGTCCGATGCCGGCGCGGCGTCGCGCACGTACGTCGGATCGCCCTCCGCTGACGTGTGATAGACGAGTGCACCGTCGGGGGAGACGTCGAACTCGGCGGTGTTGAACAGGTACGGCGCGGGCGGTCCCCCCGTGACCGGCACGCTGTAGACGCTGGTCGACTGATTCGGTCCGACGCTACTCCGGACCCAGAACGCGACATCCCCGTCCGGCGTGAAGCTGACCGCGCGCAGCGACGGGTTCTCGATCTGCCGGCGGGCGTCCTGTGTGAGGTTGCGAAACACGCCGGTGCCGATCTCCGTGACCCAGACGTCCGGTCGCCCGTCCCGGTCGGAGATGAACGCGGCGAAGGATCCGTCGCGCGACAGCGCCACTGCCTGTTCGATGCCCTCGAACACGGTGATCGGCACGGCGCGTGCGTCGGCCAGGACACTCCCGGCGAACCGGCGTCCAACAGACGCGTCGCGCTCGCGCAGCGACCACAGTCCCCCGGATGCGACCAGGGTCAGCGCCGCGGCGATCGACATCCACATCCGGCGGCGTCCCATGACCGACAGGTCGGCCGCAAGCGCGTCCACTGTCTGGTACCGCCGTGACGGGTCCCCTTCGGTTGCGCGATCGACGATCCGGGCCAGTGCCGACGGCAGGTCGGGGCGCGCCTGCCGCAGGCTGACGCGGTCGTTCTGCACGTGTGCCGTGCGGATGTCCTGCGTGGTCCGGCCGGACACGGGGTACGAGCCGGTGAGCAGGTGATAGAGCAGCACACCAAGGCTGTACAGATCGCTCTGGACGGTCGCGGGACCACCGCGCACGACCTCTGGGGCCAGATAGAGCGGCGTGCCCTTGAGGTCCGCGATCGAGGCGTCGTCGCGTTCGCGGCCGGCGCCGAAGTCCACGAGCACGACACGGCCGTCGTCGGCCTGGATGACGTTGTGTGCCTTGATGTCGCCGTGCAGCAGGCCGGCTGCGTGCACGGCCGAAATGGCGCCGCACAGATCGAGCGCGATCCGAGTCACGTCTGCAGTGCCGAACGCCCGCCCGCGCTGCAGCAGCGCGTCGAGCGTCTCGCCGCGTACGAGCTCCATCCAGATCCCGATCTCATCGCCGATTCGATCGGCGCCGTACACCGTCACCACGCTGGGATGACGGATCCTCGCGAGGCGCCGGCCCTCGTCGATGATGGCCGATGCGTGACGATTGGATCGGCCTGGCGCCGCCAGGAGCTTCAGCGCCACTTCACGATCGAGCCGCGAGTCCCAGGCGCGATACACGCGCCGTACGTGCCCTCTCCCAGACAGTCGCGGATCTCGAGGTGGTGCCAGCGTGCCGGTTGTTCGAGGCCCCTCGACGCCTCGGCCAGTCTCTCGATCAGGCGGAGTTCCTTGACGACGTCCTGCCGGCCAGCGGCGCCCTCGTCAACCGCCGCCCAGTCCACGGCCGTGCCATCGAGGATAGCGCGTGCGACGCGAGCGAGCGGATCATCGTCGGTCACGATTCATCCTCACCAACCTGCCGCTGGCGCACGTCGAGATGGCGTCACCCGTCCCAGGGGGTGACAGTGAGCGGATGACGTGAGCGGATCTTACGCCATGTCCAGAAGATCGTGCAGCGTGAGAACAGTGGGCTACGCGAGCAGGACGGCCACACCCCGCTGTCCTAGGCTGCGCCGGGTGAGCCGTGACGCGCGCCTCACGCCGACATACGAGTGGTTACCTTACGACCCTCGTACCGCCGAGCGCGCGAGTCGGTCCTTGCGCCAGCTCGCCGGCGGCGCGCCGAACTCGCGCTTGAAGGCCCGATTGAAGGCGGCTTCGGATTCGTAGCCCACCTGGAAGGCAATGCGTGCCAGGGAGTCCGTCGAGGCTTCGAGGCGCCGTGCGGCGGCCTGCAGCCGCTGCTGTGCCAGATACCGCATGGGTGGCTCGCCCATGAGGCGCGTGAACCGATCGGCGAAAGCCGATCGCGACATGCCGACTTCCCGCGCGAGATCTCCGGCCGTCCAGCGGTGCGCAAGGCGGCCGTGCATCAACGACAGGGCCCTGCCGATCATGGGATCGCGCGCACCCATCCATCCGGTCTGATCCGGCGGCAACGAGGCGACATACTGACGGACCGCCTCCAGGAACAGCAGCTCGGCCAGCCTCGCGAGTACCGTCGGCGATTTGACTCGGCCGGTCGTCAGCTCCGCGGCGGCAAACCGCAACGAGCTTTCGATCCAGCCTCCGGACGTGCTTTCGGCGACATTGACCTTGAGCACCGTCGGGAGAAGTCGCAGCACCGGGTCGTCGGCCGTCTCGCTGCCGAGAAACCCGCAGAGCATGTGCGTGCGCTCACCCCCCCCGCCATGGACGATGCGCGCGGGTCCGTCCCTGGTGGGCTGAATCAACGCATCGGCACTGACGGGCCGGAGATTCAGGGCGCTTCCCATCGTGTGCGGGTCGTTCCGCGGCAAGACAACCAGGTCGCCCCCGTGCGCAGCCACCGGTGGGTCGTCGCCCACCCTCAGGAGCAGTCGGCCCGCGCTGATGTAGTGGTAGGCGATGATGGTGCCTGGCGCCGGCGTGAACGGGGCGCAGTCTTCCGGTCCGATCCGGGCTGTGATGCACCACGGCGCCGTGAATTCGGCGTCCAGGAAGATGCCGCCGGTCAGACGCGTTGTGCCCAGGATGTCCAGAGTGGCGTCCATGATTGCCTGTTCCAACGATTCTGGCGAATCGGACAAGAGATCCGGCGCCTCGCGCATTTCCCGCCAGCCGGCCTCCGCGTAGAGTAGCAGCAGATGCAGGAGTTGCGGCGTGGGACTCTCACCGGTCGAGGCGATCGGGCGCCGAGACAGGGATTCCCGGTACATGGAGGAACGTATGCTCACCGACCAACACGGCAACGCGTTGTCCGGAGCCACGGTCGAGGCTGTCCAGCTCTTCGATCGCGCCGTTGACGCGTTCAGCGTCTATAGAGGCGATCCCGTGGGTCTGCTCGACCGTGCGATCGCGATCGCGCCCTCGTTCAGCATGGCCCACATCTTCAAGGCACAGCTGTACGGCTTGGCCACCGAGCCCAAGGCGACGGCCGAGGCGCAAACGATCGTCGAGCATGTCGAGATGCTTCCGCTCAACGACCGCGAGGCCTCACACGTGGCGGCCCTGAAGCAATTGCTGAGCGGCAATTGGACGGCGGCCGCCCTGACCTTGGATCGACACAACGTTCGCTATCCGCACGACCTGCTGGCCGTGCAGTCCGGCCACCTCATGGACTTCTACCGCGCAAACGCCCGCGACCTGCGCGATCGTCTGGCGCGGGTGCTGCCGAAATGGTCGCCAGACATGCCCGGCTATCCGATTCTGCTCGGCATGTACGCGTTCGGGCTGGAAGAGAGCGGACAGTACGCCCGCGCGGAGGAGGAGGGACGCCGGGCCGTTGCGATGCAGCCACTCGATTGCTGGGCCCACCATGCCGTGGCCCACGTCATGGAGATGCAAGGTCGGGCCGAAGACGGCATTGGCTGGATGATTGCGCGCGAGCCCTACTGGTCCGGTGACGACAACTTCTTCAAGGTGCACAACTGGTGGCACCGCGCGCTGTACCACATGGACCTCGGTCAGGTCGAAGAGGCGCTTGCGCTCTACGACGGTCCGGTTCGGGAGAGCCGCAGCGCCGTCGCGCTCGATCTCGTGGACGCCTCGGCGCTGTTGTGGCGGCTGCACCTGCTCGGCGAGGACGTCGGCGATCGCTGGCAGGAGCTGTCGGCGGCGTGGGACCAGCATGCGGATGCGAAGACGTACTCGTTCAACGACTGGCACGCGGTGATGGCGTATCTCGGCGCAGGACGCGATCGGAACGTGCAGGCCATACGGGCTGCGTATCGTGCGGATGCACGTACTGGTGCGGAATCGGCTCGCTGGGCACGGGACATCGGCCTGCCGCTCATCGAGGG
>CAZDLW010000192.1:0-11208 GCA_964505975.1 uncultured Bifidobacteriaceae bacterium
GGGGGTGGGACACCAGCGGGCCCGCCGGTGCCGGCCAATCAGGGCCCCGCTGGACAGCTCAACGCCCAGCACCTGGTCTGGCGGCAGGCTGGCGCCGAGCTGCTGGACCGAATCGGTCCGGCGATCGTCATGACGCACTCGGCAGGCGGGCCGTTCGGACTGCTCGTGGCCGAGGCCCGGCCGAACCTGGTGCGGGCAACCGTGATCATCGAGGGTGCCGGATCCGGGTTCATGGGTGGCAATCGCTGGGGCATGTCGAGCATTCCCGTGACGTACGATCCACCAGTCCGCGACCCCTCGGAGATTCGGACACGATGGGTCGCGACCCCCGAACCGGGTGTCAACGGCTATTTTCTCCAGGAAGAGCCGGCCCGCCGGCTGCCAAACCTGCGAAACACCAGAGTGGTGTTCGTCACCGCCGATGCGTCGTTTGCCTCGCCAGGCAATCCTGGTGGCGCGGCATTTCTCCGGCAGGCCGGCGTGCAGGCGGAAGAGCTGCGGCTTGGCGAGTTCGGCGTCCACGGCAACGGCCACATGATGATGGTCGAGAAGAACAACCGCCAGGTGCTGCAGCCCATCATCGACTGGATCACCAAGAACGTGACCGGTCGCAACACACAGGCCGCCGCCCGGCGGCAGGGAAACGACTCGCTGGCGCTGCGGCTGGCGGACACCGGCATGTTCTGGGTTGGCACGGGCAACAGGAGGACGATGCCCTACGGCACGATTCACGTTGGCCAGATGTTCGTGCAGTACTTCGAGCCGGCCGAACGACGTTATCCGCTTCCGGTCGTGCTCGTGCACGGCGGTGGCGGGCAGATGGTCCACTTCATGGGCCTCGGCGGCATGTCGGGATGGGCGCATCACTTCATCCAGGCCGGCTACATGGTGTATCTCGTCGACCGTCCTGGACACGGTCGCTCGCCGTACCATCCCGATGCATTCGGCGAGATCGGACCGCTCGTCACCTACGATCTGCTGACGCGCGATACCGTTACGTCGGCCGCTGCTCCCAACAAACAGTGGCCGGGCACGACCGGCGACATCGGGGATCCGCTGGTCGATCAGCTCATGGCTGCCGCCAACTCCACACCTCGCGATGCGCAGTTGGCCCAGAGCCTGTGGCGTCAGCACGGCGCGGAGTTCGTCGATCGAATAGGGCCCTCGATCCTCGTCACCCACTCCGCCGGGGGCCCGTTCGGATGGCTCGTGGCCAACGAGCGTCCCAATCTGGTGAAGGCTGTCGTCTCGTTCGAAGGCGGTGCGGCGCCGCTCGTCGGACAGGGAGGCGCCGCGGGGACGCCGCTGCCCAACCTGAAGAACATGCCCATCATGTATCTGCTCGCGGAACGGGGCGGCAGAAATGGCCAACCCATCATCGATGCCCTCACGCAGTCCGGCGCGAGGGCCGAGCTGATCAACTTGAAGGACCGCGGTGTGCTCGGCAACAGCCACTTTGCGATGTTCGAGCAGAACAGACGGGAAGCGCTCAACGTCATCAAGGAGTGGATCGAGCACCGTGTGCCGGCAGGCACGGCGACCCTGGGACTCCGGCGCTCGACATGAGACGGAGTGACGACGGGCGGGCACGCAGGAGCAACGGGGCCATCCTCAGGATTGAACCCGGAGAGGGGACATAGCCTTCGCGCCATGAAAGTGGCGAAAGTGAGGAGTCTGCCATGAAAAAGCTTGTAATCGGTATCGTTGTCGTCCTGGCGGTTACGACGTTGGTGAACGCCCAGGCCGACCGCAAGAAGCGCGTGGCGATACTGGATTTCGATTACGGAACCGTACGCACAGCGGTTGCCAGCATCTTCGGCACCGACGTCGATGTCGGAAAAGGCATGACCGATCTGCTCGTCAAGCATCTGGTGACGGACGGAAGCTACTCGGTGATCGAGCGGCGGGCGCTGGATGCCATTCTGTCCGAACAGAACTTCTCCAACAGCAATCGGGCGAATCCCACGTCGGCGGCGCAGATTGGGAAGCTGCTGGGCGTGGATGCCATCATCATCGGGACCATCACGCAGTTCGGCGAGGAGACCACCGGCAGGCGTGTCGGCGGAGTGGGACGCGCGCTTGGCGGCTTCGGGATCGGTGGCGTCGGCCGCACCGCGTCCAAGGCGATCGTGACAGTGGACGCGCGCATCGTGGACATCGACACAGGAGAGATCCTGGCGGTTGCCGATGGCAAAGGAGAGTCTCAGCGGTCGAGTGTGTCGTTGCTCGGCGGCGGCGGAACCTGGAGAGGCTTCGGAGCCGGCGGCGTGGACTTCTCGAGCAGCGATTTCGAGCAGACGATTCTCGGCGAGGCCGTCAAGTCGGCTGTCGAAGAGATGAGCGGCGGCATCATTTCGTCCCAGGATCGCCTGGTGGCCCGCACCGTGGCTGTCGAAGGCCTGGTCGCCTTCGCGGAAGGCTCCGAAGTGGTGCTCAACATCGGGAGCGGTGCCGGCGTGAAGGTCGGCGACCGGTTGTCGATCGAGCGCGTCACGCGCGAAATCACGGACCCGAACACCGGTCAGGTGATTCGACGCATGACCAGCACGATCGCGACCATCGAGGTGACCGAGGTCGATGCCAGTTCCGCCGTCGCCCGCGCGGTCAGCGGGAGCGGGATACAAGTCGGCGACGTGGCGAAGACGACGACACAGTAGGCGGCCGTGCAGGGTGGCGTGCGTCTTCCCCTCGTCCGCGTGTTCGACTCGTCTGGACCGCGATGCGACCCGAAGCGAGCATTTCGTACCCGTTGCGCCCCTCTGTTCGGTCGCATCGCGGTCCTCGGCGCGCGGGGCGCGCCAAAGAGATACTGGCAACCAGCCGCGGGGCTCGGCGGGGATAGCAAGAGGCGGAGCCCCGTGGCTGGCTTGCCAGTGATCGTCGCATGCGTCCTCATGGCCGGATGCGGTGCCGAGTCGGGCGAGTCCGCGCATGACGCGGCGCCAGGTGGCGGCGGTCCGCGCGTTCCTGCCGGCACGAGCGGCGTGCTGTTCGCCGCCGGCGACAGTCTGACGTTTCAGCCCTGTGATGCAGCGAGCCCCGTGGCCATCAGGGACGACACTGGGCAGCGTCTGGCTGCCCTCGTCGAGGAGCTGAGTGGCGGTCGCGGGTCGATTCATGCACATCTCGTGCTGGAGAATGGCACGGTGCGCGAGCTTCGAGTGGCCGCGCCGGAGTCTGGAAGCTGTGAAGGGGTGCTCCCCGACGGAGAGATACAGGCCCGTGGAAACGAGCCCTTCTGGGCCGTGACGGTGGACGGCCGCACCGCGGTCTGGCGATCGCCGGACGAGCCGGACGGAGTGGAGTATCGGGGCGGATCATGGACTGCGACGTCGGCGGCGTGGCGCTTCCAGGCGGTGCGCGACGTTGCGGGCGGTACGGAATCGCTGGTGGTGGACTTCAGGGAAGCGGCGTGCGCGGACACGATGTCCGGCGCGCGGTATCCGTTCCGCGCGTCCGCAGCGCGCGGCATTGCCCAGTACGAAGGGTGTGGTCTGGAAGGCCGGGCCACGGTGGCGAGACCGGCACGCTGATGTCGATCCCTCAGGCCGTCGATCAGAGAGGTCGTCGATGAGGAGAGTGTCACTGTCGGGTGTGGCGACGCTGCTGCTGGGCGGCGTGTTCTCCGCAGCGCCGTTGCTCGATGCCCGTGGCGCTACGGCGTTGTCCACGTTCCTCGACGGGGCCGTGAAGCGCGGGGACGTGCCCGCGGTGGTTGCCATCTGTACCACGAGGCCGTCGGCAAGCTGAACGTCGACAGGAACGTCGAGTTGCCGAAGGACGCCATCTTCAACATCGCGTCGATGACCAAGCCGATCGGGGTCATCCTGCTCATGCAGGTGCTACCGTTCTACGACGAGCGGGCAATGGACGTCCTGCAGGGATTCGAGGAACTGGTGTACAGGCATCTGCACTGACAGCCGGTCACGAAAGCGAACGCGGTCGCGGACGTGCTCAATCTTCAAAGCGCCCTCGGGTGCCTCGCCATCGTCGCGTTCGCGTGGGCGCTCAGTGAGAATCGGCGGCTCTTCCGGCCGCGGATGGTGCTGACGGCGTTCGGGCTTCAAGTCGGGCTCGCGCTCGTGATGCTCCGTGTGCCCGTGGCGCGCGATGCGCTGCTGACCCTCAACGTGGTCGTCGAGGCCCTGCAAGCGGCAACCCGGGCCGGCACGGCCTTCGTCTTCGGATACGTGGGCGGCGGGGCGCCTCCCTTCGACATGATGCGCCCGGAGAACGCCACCTCGCTGGCGTTCGAAGCCCTGCCGCTCGTCATGGTGATCTCCGCGCTGAGCGCGGTGCTGTGGCACTGGGGCGTGCTGCGCGCGCTCGTGCGCGGAATCGCCTGGGCGCTGACCCGCACCATGGGTATTGGCGGGGCCGTGGGGCTCGGCGCGGCCGCCAACATCTTCATGGGCATGATCGAGGCGCCGCTGATCATCCGGCCTTACCTCGCGCGCATGTCCCGCAGCGAACTGTTCACGCTGTTCACGGTTGGTCTCGCGACGGTCGCTGGCACGGTGCTCGTCGTCTATGCGGCCATTCTCCAGCCCGTCGTTCCGGGCGCGCTCGGCCACATCATCGTGGCGTCGGTCCTGTCGTTGCCCGCAGCCATCATGGTGTCGAAGATCATGATCCCGTCCGACGAAGTGACGGATCACTCGACGGGCGAGGGACCCACGTACCTGAGCTCACTGGATGCGCTCACGCAGGGCATCCAGGACGGGCTCAGGATCTATCTGAGCATCGTCGCCATGCTGCTCGTCGTGGTAGCCCTCGTGGCGCTCGTCAATTACATGCTGGCGGCATTGCCAGCGATAGGCGGGGTCCCGATCACTCTGGAGCGCGTGCTTGGTCTGGTCTTCGCACCAGTGGCGTGGCTCCTCGGAGTGCCGTGGGCCGAGGCGTCCACTGGCGGCGCTCTCCTGGGCACCAAGACCATCCTCAACGAATTCATTGCCTACGTGCAGCTCGCAGGAACGGAGACGCTGTCACCGCGCAGCCGGCTCATCCTCGTGTATGCGCTCTGCGGCTTCGCGAATCTGGGCAGCGTCGGGATCATGATTGCCGGAGTCACCGCGCTCGTGCCTGAACGGCGCGAAGAGGTGATCGATCTCAGCATCCGAGCGATCGTATCCGGCACGCTGGCCACCTTCATGACCGGCGCCGTGGTTGGTGTGGTGACGCCGTAGCCGATGCCGCACCGGCGCGGAGTACCGGCAGGAACATCGCCATCGGATCGGGTTCGGCCCAGGCTGTGACCGAAGAAGGCAAACGGCAGATCTGCCGACAGGCTCAGGAGCCACGGATCGATTCGACGAACGCGCGGATCCGTCTCGCATTTGCCCCGGCGTCGCCGACGCCCACGCGCGACTTCGATCGCACATCGATTCGAGAGCCGCCGGCGTCCTCCCGTATGCGGATGACGATGTCGTCCCTGAAGCCGAACCAGAAGGTCGTGTCCACGGCTTCGATGCGGCCGGCGGCGGCGTCGCTCGCGGCGATTTCCCAGCCAAGTGCGCGTGCGGCCGACAGGGATCGTTCGAACGCCTCCGGCGTTGGAATCGGCACTCCGACTGGCCGGAGATCCGGGTATGCGCGCCGCTGTTGCTCAGCCACGCGTTCTCCCTCGTACTCCGGCGGATTGGCGGCATCGCGGCGCAGCGGAAGGACGGCGACGAACGCGGGCGGGTCTCGTGTGTCCGTCGTGATGTCGTGGATGGGCGGCGCGCCCCGGGCAGACACGATGAAGACGGCCGGTACCACGAGCACGATCAGAGCGATGACGACTCCTGCGATGCCGGGAAACCACTGCTTCGTCGTGTAGAGGCCAATCGACGCCAGGACCACCGCGCCGAGCGCCAGGAGGATGCTGGCGGCGAGCAGCGCAAACCCGACAACGTAGCTCCACAGGCCCGCCCGCACGCCGATCGGCGCCAGCAGCAGCGCGACCGCACTCGCCAGCGCGAGGGCAAGCCCGGCGGTGGTCATAGGACGTTCTGTCGATGCATGTGACTGGCGTCCGTGTTCATCCCAGCCGCTCTGCTTCAGATGAGCGCGGCTCCGTCACGAGCGGCCAACACATGGTCCACGGTTCAGGCGACGCACCGAGGCGCACGCAGTCTATGGCTGGTCCAGGTACTTCGCGTGGCAGTCGGTGCACGTTCGATACATCTCGCTGCCCCATTCCAGCAGCCGCGTCGAATCCTTCGCACCGGCGGCCTGCGCCACCAGCACCGCGAGGTCCGTCATCGCGTGGGAGAACGTCACCCAGTCTCCATCATCCTTCGCGCGCGGAGGCATGACGAGCAGGTTGCCGGCCTCTGCGATCGCGAGTGCGTGCATCTGCAGGGTGAACCAGTCCTCGTCGGTGGCTGGCGACGCGACGAGCTCTCCGTTCTCGTAGACCACGGCGTCGAAGAGGGCGTTGGACGACGGAATGACGATGCCGTCCATGATCTGATCGATGGTGGCCACCGGCTTGAAGAGGCCGGACGAGGCGTCGAGACCGTTGGGGCTGCAGTCCTGAAGTCCGATCCCGGCGGCAATCAGCACCGAGAGCGTCGTGAGCGTGCGAAGTGTGGGAGGCATGGGAGATTCACGTCGAATTCCGAGAACGTTCACGAAACGTACTCCGGGCGATTCCGCTTCACGCCGAGGGTCCGCTCCAGGCAATCATCATGGGCAGCTCGTCGGCAGTGCGATGTGCCGTCCCCAGCTCGACGTATCGGCCACCGAAGAACAGAAGCGGACGACACGGGGATTCCGCGTGATGGAGCGCGATGACGCGGCCGACGACGATCCAGTGGTCGCCACCTTCATGAATGGCCTCGACGTTGCAGCCGATGGCGGCGATGCACCCTTCGAGACGAGGGCCGCCCTCCCATTTCACGAACGAGTAGGGTGGCGGCAGGCCTTTCCACGCGCCTGCGAAGAACGACGACAGATCGCGCTGCTCTTCCCGCAGAATGTTGACGCTGAATCCAGCGATGGAGTGGAAGCGTTGCGCGGCTCGCGTCGTCTTGCCCAGGCAGAACAGCACGAGCGGTGGATCCAGCGACAGCGAGGTGAAGGAGTTCGCTGTCATGGCTCGAATGCCTTCGTCCACTTCCATGGCGATGACCGTCACACCGGTCGCGAACTGGCCGGCTATCTGACGGAACGTTCGGGGTTCGATCGCCACGTTCAATCCTCGCCCACACCGCGGCCGGGGGCACGGCCCCACGGCCGCCGTTGCACCGGAAGGTGCCCAGCAACCTGCTAGGACGGTTGTCCGAGCTTCTTCATGATCACGCTCACATCGTCGGGCTGAATCAGATCGGACGCCGTCCACCCATCGAGGTTGTACTCCGCCATGCACTGCTCGGCGAAGCCTTTGTACCGCGCGGAGGCACCGGTGGCGTCTGCCACCATCAGCGTTTCGAAGCGGATACTCTCGTGGTTGCCGAAATAGTTCCGCTCGTACAGCTCGTGGCGGCCGCCGAACTCGCTTCCGATGGCATCCCACAACAGCTTCATCAGCTTGACCCGCTGCTCGGCCGAATACTCGTTCGAGCCGCGCACGTACTGGTCCAGATACGGCCGCAGCTCCGGTACTTTGAAGTCGAGGGCGCTCGACGGCAGGTAGATCAGTGCGCTGGCGAGCACGTTTTCGATGATCTCCTTGATCTTCGGATACGCGGTGGCCGACATCACGCGGTAGGCGAGCCCGTAGTCGAGATTGGGCAGCACGTACCCCTCGGTCCACGGCATGGTGGTGCGGGCCATCGCGTCGGTCAGGCCCCAGAAGAGGTTCCTCCAGGCCAGCACTTCACCGACCTGTGCCTGCACGCCGCGGAAGTCCTTGGCACCGGTGGCTTCAACCGCCTTCAGCAGGAGACCGGCGAAGAAATCCATCTTCACGGCCAGGCGCGTGCACCCCTGGAACATGAAGCGCGGCAGGAAGCCCGACCGTGGAAAGAAGTTGTTGACCTTGTCGATGTCCCCATACGCGAACACGTTCTCCCAGGGGACGAGCACCTTGTCGAACACGATGATCGAGTCGTTCTCGTCCATCCGGCTGGAGAGCGGGTAGTCGAACGGCGTACCCATGGTTGCCGCGGTCATCTCGTAGGACGGACGGCAGAACAGCTTCACGCCAGGGGCCCCGGTCGGCACCATGCAGACGAAGGCGAACGGCTTCGTCTTGATCGGCAGCGCCCCGTTGTTCGCGATGAAGTTGTAGTGCGTCAGAGTGGAGGTGGTTGCGACGACCTTGGCCCCGCTGACGATGAGGCCCTGGTCCGTTTCCTCCTCGACGTGCATGTACACGTCCTTGACATCGTCCAGAGGACGATTGCGATCCACCGGCGGGTTCACGATGGCGTGGTTGACGAAGGACACCTCTTCGTTCACCTTGGCGTACCAGCGGCGCGCGTTCTCGTCGTAAGGCTCGTAGAAGCCGGAGTTGGCGCCCAGCGTCGCGAGGAACGCGGCCTTGTAGTCGGGACTGCGCCCGATCCAGCCGTAGGTGACGCGTGCCCACTCGGCAATGGCGTCGCGGCACGCCACCATCTCGTCGGCGTTCCGCGGCGCACGATAGAAGCGGTGCGTGTAGCCACCGCTGCCGGTGTCGGTCTCGATGGTCAACAGGTCCTTGCGAGCGGGGTCGTGGAGCGCGTCATAGAGTCTGGCGATCATGCGAACGGTATTGCGAAACGCCGGGTGCGTCGTGACGTCCTTGACGCGCTCTCCGTAGATCCAGATCTCGCGCCCATCCTTCAGGCTCTCGAGGTATTCGGCGCCGGTGAACGGTCGCGTGCGTCCCGTCGTGTAAGCGGTCATGGCTTTCCCTCCAGCTCCTTGGCTCGTGCTTCCCACTCTGCCATGAAACGAAAGACATTTTCTCTCGGTGGCTGGGGCGAAAAGGTCTCCAGCCATCTCACCGGCTCGACGCTGACATTCCTGAATGCGTGGACGCAACCCACGCCGGTCCAGAGGACATCCCCTGCAGTTGCCCTGTAGGATTGGCCGTCCAGCGTGGCATCGACTTCACCACTGAGGATGAAGTAGGCCTCTTCGAACGTGTGATCGTGCAGCCCGATGCCGACCCCGGGCTGGTATTCGATGAACAGCATGCGATGGTGAGCGGCGCCGAACTGCTCGTCGATTAGCCACTTCAGGAACACGCCTTCGAGCCCCGTGCCTCCGCCGGTCCGCCGTTCGTGCGGTGAAGGAATCTGCCCCACGTCGAAATGCCCCAGAAGCGCACCCTGGACATCCGACGGATCCAGCAACGGTGCCTGCGATGGGACACGGGTGTTGTGCGGGAAGAACGTATCCCGCTCGGCGCCATATGGTTTCGGCTGCGGTGCCGCGATCTCTAGCCAGCGAACCTGGGTGTCGCCCGTAGCAAGCCAGGCGTGCGGGATGCCGACCTTCGCGGCGCCGTAGTCGCCCGGCCGAAGGTGGTAGCTCGACTCACCGATCGTGACCACGGCCCGGCCGCTCAGGATGTAGAACCCTTCTTCGAAGGCATGGACGTGCGGGTGAATCCAGCCGTCCCGGGCGAGCTCGTTGATGCTCAGCCCGGTGTGTACCGAGCCGGTCAAATTATTGATCAGCGTCGCCTGTGTGTAGCCTTTGCTGTGTCCCTCGAACACGGGGGGCTGCCCGAGCGCGAGTTCATCGAACTTGCCGTAATAATGCATACGTGTGTCTGAGAGAGGAGAAACTGTATAACACGGTACGAGACAGAGCCGGGAAACCGGCTTGATTATACGTGTTGCACCGTCCACACCGCCCGATCGCCGCCGCGCCAGAAGGCAGAGAGGCTGCTCGAGTCGGTCGCCCCGATCTCTCACCCCGCTTCGCAGCGGCGTCGCGGTCCAGACGCGGCGCAGGCGCCCGACCGGGGCAGCGAGACGGGACGTGCAGCGACACGACCCAGCGGAGCAATCGCATGACGAGTCAGAGTCCGGGATATCGCCGTATCAGCGTCCGGCGATTTGCCCCTGCGCTTGGCGCAGAGGTGCGTGGTGTGAACCTTGCCGATGGAGTGGATGAAGAGACCTGCGCGGAGATTCGGCGCGCGTTTCTGGAGCATCAGGTGCTCTTCTTCAAGGAACAGTCTGAAATCCCGCCCGGCGTACAGGTCGCGATTGGCCAGACGTTCGGCGAGCTGCACTACCACCCGGCCGCCCCACACATGCCGGGGTTTCCAGAAATCTTCGAAATCCATACGACGAAGGACTCACAGATCGCCAACGGCGAGTTCTGGCACTCGGACGTGTCCTGCGACGAGATCCCGCCGCTCGGGACGATACTGCAGATGCACATCCTGCCCGAGATCGGCGGCGATACGCTCTTCGCGAACATGTACGCAGCCTACGACGCCCTCTCGCCACCGTTGAAGACGATGCTGACCGGCCTGACGGCGACGCATGCGTCGGAGCATGTCTACCGGGGCCGCTACTCGGACCGGGGCGTAGAGGACCACGGCAAGGTCTATCCCCGCGCCGTTCACCCGGTGGTGCGGACGCACCCCGAGACCGGCCGCGCCGCGCTCTTCGTCAACCGCACGTTCACGACTCGCATCAACGAGCTCAGCCAGGCCGAGAGCGATGCGATTCTCGAGCTGCTTTTCGGGCACGGCGAGCAGATCGACTTCCAGATCCGCTTCCGCTGGGAGCAACACGACGTGGCGTTCTGGGACAACCGCTGCACGATGCATCACGCCATCTGGGATTACTGGCCGCACGAGCGCAAGGGCCGGCGAGTGACGATCAAAGGGGATCGCCCACGGTGACCGCCGTTCGCACGCCGGTGTCCACACAGACGCACCTCGAATGCTCGCGGTCCGACTGCGGCGCGCGTCTGGAACACACGCAGGCGCAGAAGCTCTGTCCCGTCTGTGCGGCGCCGCTGCTGGCACGCTACGATCTGCCTGCTGCGAGCCGGACCTTGAACCTGGCTGCGCTTTCCACACGGACCCGGTCGATGTGGCGCTTCGCAGAGGTGCTGCCCGGCGCAGCGCCGGTGTCGCTCGGCGAGGGCCTGACTCCGCTCGTGTGGGCCCGCCGGATGGGTGCGCGCCTCGGGCTCGAGCGGCTCTTCATCAAGGACGAAGGCCAGAATCCCACCGGCTCCTTCAAGGCGCGCGGCCTGTCGGCGGCGGTGAGCATGGCGAAGGCTCGCGGCCGCACGACGATTGCACTGCCGACGGCGGGGAAC
>CAZDLW010000193.1:0-11194 GCA_964505975.1 uncultured Bifidobacteriaceae bacterium
GCCGCGTCCCCGCGCCCCGCAGCACCCTCGCCTCGCGCCCCCGCTCCGCGCCCGGCAGCCGGATCGTTCATCAGACAACACGAGCTCATCGCGTAGAGCGCTGCGAACGTGTCGGGCCGCTTCATGCCGACGCGCATCGTCCCGTAGCCGCCCATCGAGTGCCCGGCCAGACCCCGGCCGTCGCGCGAGGCTACGGTGCGGTATCGCTGATCGATGAAGGCTGGCAGGTCCCGTGCGATGAACGATTCCCAGTCGCCGATGGTTGGCGAGTTCGAATACATGCTGCCGCCGTACTTCGTGAAGGCGTCGGGGAGGACGACGATCATCTCGCGGGCGCCGGCCGCGATGGCGCGATCGACCGAGTCGGGAAGGGCGAGCGTCTTCACGTACGCCTCGGCCGTTGCGGTGTACCCATGGAGGTAGTAGAGCACCGGATAGCGCCGCTGGGTTTCCCGGGTGTAGCTGGGCGGCAGGTAGACGACAACCGCGCGGTCGGGGGAGTCGCCCTCGAGATTGCCCGCCAGCGACGGGCCGTGCACGGTCACGCGCTCGAGCGTTCCTCTCGCCGGTTCGGGCTGCTGTCCGGCGATCGAAACGCTCGACAGCGCAAGTGCCGCAGCGAGCAGGATGGGTAGACTGGCGAGGCGCTGGCGGTGAGAGTGGGACATGGTTACGCTTCTCCTGATGATCGTGTGAGTGAATCGACCCCGCCTGTCCGAGAGCGATTCGTTCACAGGCTCTGTCCCCGGAGCTCAGGTGAGGGGTCGGCGAATCCCGGTTCCGGTGGCCGGACCGCGCTGCGAGGCCGGTGCGGCCGCTGGCCGCGAGGTCGGTGACCTCGCTGTCGCCCCGAGCCTTCTCGCGCGGTCAGGCGATCGAGTCGGCCTGACCTCCAGAGGGATTCGCTGACCCCTCACCTGCGCTCCGGGGTGCGCATGGGGTGAATCATAACGGAAGCGCGCCGGTCGGCTCACCGGCGGCGGCCTCGAGCAGACGCATGAGTATGGCGGGCCCGATGATCGCCCCAACGCCGAAGAAGCCCTCCGCCAAGTGAGAAACATCCCTGCCGAGGGCGAATGCTCGCCCCGCTGCTCGTAGTCCTGGAACTGCGGCGACCGTCTGGAGACATGGTTGACGATCAGGTCGGCGATCACGTCCGTCCGTGCCGCGAGCGCGGCGACATCGTCCCATGCGCCCAGGCGTCGATCGACCTGGGTATGATCGATCGGGTCGAAGCCGGCGTCGGCGCCATCGATGGGATGGAGGAACGGCAGCACGTGCACGCCCCCGAATGCTGCGGTCAACGGCCCTCGAGGAGCGCCTGCAGGTGGCGGAACGTCCCGCCGGGCAGGCGATCGACGTAGGCAATGGTGACATTCCCGGGGCGGCATCGAGGTATCTCGAGGAGTCGTTCGACGACCGGATCGTTGCCGTGTGGTCGACGGGCGCCGCCCGGTTCCGGTGGACCTCAGGCTCGGCCTGCTCCGCGTCGGCGACGTCATGATTGGCGCTGTGAATGCCGAGGTCTTCACCCTCATTGCGCAGCGCTGAAGCGGGAGTCCCCGTACACGGCCACGATGATGACCACGCTCACGAACGGGATGGCCCGCTCGGGCTACATCCCGGACGAAGCGTCGTTCGGCAAGTACACATTCGAGGTGCTGTCGTCGAGGCTGCAACCCGGTTGCGCAGAATCGGCCATCGTCAACGGCATCCTGGATCTCATCGAGGACGCTCGAAGGCTGGAGTAGGTCTGGCATCGCGCCCGCCGACCGTGGCCGGGCGTTGAGCGAACTGCCCCGTAACACAGTCCGGAATCGTTGGACGGGCTGCCATCGAATTGCCGCCGCACCGTTCGCGTCGGAGTGTCCCGTGCAACCTCTGACGAAGAATTCAGGAACTCTTCAGGAATGTCGATCGGGTTCGCGCACTAGCATTTCAGATGCATGTCTCCATTGCTTCGATCTGTCGTCATCGTCATCGCGACGCTCGTACCCGCCGCCGCGAGTGCTCAGAACACGGGCAGCGTGACTGGGACGGTATCCGATGAGACCGGTGGCGTCCTGCCCGGCGTCGTCGTCACGCTCGCGCGCCCCGGCGTCGCCACGGTCAGCGAGACGGTGACCGACGGCACCGGCAGCTACGCCTTCGAGCAGGTGTCACCCGGTCCCGCGGAGCTGACGTTCCGCGTGATCAACTTCAGCACCGTGCGCCGGACGGTGACCATCTCGCCCGGCGGCGCGGTGACCGCCAACGCGGTCATGCTCGTGGCCGCGAGCGCGGACATCGTGATCACCGCCCCGAGAACGTTCCGCAATCTGGCCGAGATCGAGAACCCCGCCGAGAACCTGGTCGGCGTCGCCGCGGCCGCCAGCGAAGGCGCCATCACCGCACGGCAGCTTGCCGTCCGTCCGGTCAACCGGGCGACGGAAGTCCTCGAGACCGTGCCGGGGCTGATCATCAGCCAGCACAGTGGCGAGGGGAAGGCAAACCAGTACTACCTGCGGGGCTTCAATCTCGACCACGGCTTCGACTTCGCCCAGACCATCGCCGGTATCCCGGTGAACATGCCGACACACGCCCACGCCCAGGGCTACGCGGACTCCAACTTCCTGATCCCCGAGCTGGTGAGCGGTGTGCAGTTTCGCAAGGGGCCGTACTTCGCCGAGAACGGCGACTTCTCGTCGGCCGGGTCGGCCAACATCAACTACTTCAACGTCCTCGAACAGCCGATCGTCAGCGTCAGCGGCGGGTCGTTCGGTTACCGCCGCTTCCTCGGCGCCATCTCCCCGCGCGTCGGGACCGGCCACCTGCTGGCGGCGCTCGAGTACGAGCAGGACGACGGACCCTGGATCAGTCCGAACGCGAAGGACAAGTACAACGGCGTGCTCCGGTACAGCCAGGGCGACTCCCGCAATGGGCTCTCCCTCACGTTCATGGGGTATTCGAACCACTGGCACTCGACCGACCAGATTCCACAGCGCGCCGTGGACAGTGGCCAGATCAGCCGCTTCGGGTTCATCGAAGACACCGACGGCGGCGAGACCTCCAGGTACAGCGGCGCCTTCGACTGGCAGCGATCCGGCGTGAACAATTCGACGCGCCTGACGGCCTACCTGCAGCGGTACGACGTGCAGCTCTTTCACAATTTCACGTACTTCCTCAACGATCCGGACAACGGCGACCAGTTCGAGCAGTTCGAGGAGCGCTGGACCACTGGCGCGAAGCTGACGCACCGGCGGCTTGCGCGTATCGGTGGACGGCACTCGGAGAACGCAATCGGCATGGACGTCCGGCGCGACCAGGTTGGCGGACCTCTCGGCCTGTACCTCACCCGCGAGACCGAGCGGCTGTCGACCGTGCGCGCCGACGATGTCGCTCAGGTATCGGTGGGGATGTTCGGGCAGTCGGAAATCGAATGGAGTCAGGCCGTCCGGACCACGGTCGGTCTGCGAGGGGACGTCTACCGCTGGAACGTGAAGTCCGACGACCCCTTCAATTCGGGCGTCCACGCCTCCGCCATTGCCAGTCCCAAAGTGGGGGCCGCGTTCGGTCCCTGGGGCGGCACCGAGCTCTACGCCAACTGGGGCCTGGGCTTCCACTCCAACTCCGCGCTCGGCGTGGTGCTGCAGGTCGATCCGTTCACGGGCGAGCCTGCTTCAGCCTCTCCGCCGTTTGCACGGTCCCAGGGCGGCGAGTTCGGGATGCGGACGGTGCGGCTGCGGGGGCTGCAGACCACGGCGACGCTGTGGTATCTCGATTTCGACTCGGAGCTGGTGTACGTGGGGGATTCCGGCAGCACGGAGGAGGGTCCGGCCAGCCGTCGCGTCGGAGTGGAGATCACCAACTACATCTATCCGCACCCCTGGCTGACGATGGACCTGGATGTGTCGTTTTCACGTGCGCGCTTCCGCGACGTTCCCGCGGACGAGAACTTCGTGCCAGGCGCCCTCAACCGTGTGATGTCCGGAGGCGTCGAGGTGAACCCGCCTGCCGGCGTCAGCGCCGGGCCGTTCGGCAGCCTCCGGCTCCGGCACTTCGGCCCCAGGCCGCTGATCGAGGACAACAGCGTGAGGTCCAGGGCGACGTCGATCCTCAACGGCGAGCTGGGGTATCAGTTCTCGAATCGGGTCCGACTCTCGCTCGAGGGGTTCAACCTCCTGAACGCCGAAGTATCCGACATCGACTACTTCTTCGAATCGCGCCTCCGCGACGAGCCGGCGCCGGTCGAGGACATCCACTTCCACGCTGCGATCCCGCGCTCGGTGCGGGTGTCGCTGCAGGTCTCGTTCTGACGGTTCGCGAGCGATCGTCGTTCCCACCACCGGAGTAGGGGTGGTCCGCTCCTGCATCGTGTCGTTCGTGTGCTGCGGCGTCCTGCTCCTGGCCACCGGCGGCGCCGCCGATTGCCAGGACCTCTTCGAGCTCAACTGACCGCGGCGCGTTCGCCTTTGGCGTGCCCTGCGGCTCACGGCGTGAACTGACGCGCCACCTCGAACGCGTCGTCCACGAACGCGCGTATCTCCTCCGGCGGCACCCGGCCCTCGCGGTACACGATCATCTGTCAATCAGGACAGCCATGGAGGTTGCCGCACAGGCGTTGGGTCCTTTCCAGCGCAAGGCGCAGGCGGTGGCAGTGCCCGACGGCCTGCCCGGTCGTCGAACGGACCTCCGGTGAGGGTCGCGGGAACGCTCCCCAAGCACCGGCTCGCGAGCCGTCGCCCGGGTCGATTCTACCGTCTCTGGTGACGGAATCGTCGCTATCATAGCGTTGCTGCTTCTACCGAGCCCGCCCGTCGCGGGGCTCGAGGAGCCCGTGGTGCGCTGTGCTGGCCGAAGGTCGTCGCGTCGGGTCCTACAGCATTCTGTCCCCGCTCGGCGCGGGGGCCATGGGGGAGGTGTATCGGGCCCGGGATCTGAAGCTCGGACGTGATGTCGCGATCAAGCTCCTGCCACCGTCGTTCGCAGCCGACGAGGAGCGCCTTCGCAGGTTCCATCGTGAAGCGCGCCTCCTGGCGGCGCTGAACCATCCGAACATCGCCACCATCTTCGGACTGGAAGAGGTCGAGGGGCTCCACTTCCTCGCGCTCGAGCTGGTCGAGGGAGAGACTCTGGAGGCCCGTCTCGAACGCGAGCCCCTGACTATTGATGACGCGCTGCGACTCGCGCGGCAAATCGCCGACGCGCTCGATGTGGCGCATCGGAAGGCGGTGATCCATCGGGACCTGAAGCCGGCGAACGTCATGCTCACGCAGCGCGCCGGACCATCGGATCCGTCGCTCGTGAAGCTGCTGGATTTCGGCATCGCGCGGGCGGCGCTCGAACCGGATCACGATGTTCACGCGTCGCGTCTGGCCACCGAGATGGCCACGGAGCACGGACGGATTCTGGGGACGCCGGCGTACATGAGCCCCGAGTCGGTGCGGGGCGCACCCGCGACTCGCGGTGCCGACGTCTGGGCGTTCGGATGCGTCCTCTACGAAATGCTGGCGGGCCGCCGTGCGTTCGCGGCGGGCACGGTGGCCGACACGCTGGCTCGTGTGCTGACGAGCGACCCGGACTGGAACGCGCTGCCGATTGACACGCCTCCGGCGATCGTGGCGCTGCTGCGCCGCTGCCTCGAGAAGGACGCCGGGCACCGTCTCGAGGCCGTCGCCGAGGCCCGGAAGACGATTGAGGATGCGCTGAGTGGCCGCCCGACAGGATCGGAAATGCCCCCGAAACAGTCTGTCGCGTCGCCGCGCGCGGCGCGCACGACCGCGGCCGTGGCGATGGCCGCGGGACTTGCACTGCTGCTCGTCGTTCTCGTCCCGGGAATCTGGCGCGAGCGCACGCCGGATGGCAGCGGCGCCGCACCAATCCGATTCCTGGCGGTCCTGCCGTTCGCGAATCTCTCCGGCGACCCCGACCAGGAGTACTTCGCCGACGGCATGACTGACGCGTTGATCGCCCAGCTCGCCCAGATTCCCGACCTGAAAGTGATCTCACGCACGTCGAGCATGCGCTACAAGGGACACCGCGCCTCGGTGACCGACGTGGCGCGGGAGCTGGGCGTGGACGGCGTGGTGGAAGGCGGCGCGCTCCATGCCGGCGACCGCGTGCGCATCACGGCGCAGTTGATCCGGGGCTCGACCGACGAAAACCTCTGGGCCGAAACCTACGAACGGGACCTGCGCGACGTTCTAGCGCTGCAGAGCGAGCTGGCGCGCTCGATTGGGCGTCAGATCCAGGCGGTCGTCACCCCGCCGGACCAGGTCGGGATGACCGATTCGCGCCCAGTGGACCCGGAGGTCTATCGGCTGACGCTGCAAGGCCGGTTCTACGCGAACCAGCTCTCCGAGGCCGGCCTTCGTGCGGGCATTCGATACTTCGAGCAGGCCATTGCGAGGGACGCTGGTTACGCGCCGGCGCACGCCGGGCTCGCCTTCGCCTACTTGAGCCTCACCAGCGTGTACCTGCCGCCCCGTGAGGCGATGCCGATGGCGCGCGAAGCCGCGCTCAGAGCGGTCGCGCTGGATGACACGCTGTCCGAGGCCCACACGTGGCTCGGCGCCGTCCACCTGCTCTACGACTGGGAGTGGCGCGCGGCGGGACGCGAGCTGGAGCGCGCCCTCGAGCTGAACCCGAACTCCGTTGAGGCGCGCATCGTGTACGGGAATTACCTGCTGGCGATGGAACGATACGAGGAGAGCCTGGAGGAAGCGCGCCGCGCGCTGGATCTCGATCCCTTTTCGCTCTTCGTGACGGCACCGCCATTCGGCGCTCAGTGGATGCTGACGATGGCGCGGGAGTACGACCGCGCGATCGACCTCGGGCGGAGCGTGCTGGCGTTCGAGCCCGAGTCGGCGTGGACGCATGCCGGACTCGGGCTGGCGTTTACGCTGAAGGGTCTCATGCCTGAAGCGCTGGCGGCGTACGAGGAGGCGACACGACTCGACGACAGCCCGTTACTGCGGGCGTTCAAGGCCCACGGCTATGCCGTTGCCGGCCGGAGGGAGGAGTCCCGTCGGCTACTGGCCGAGCTCGAGGACGGCTACCGTCAGCGCTACACGTGCGCGTACGAGATCGCGGTCGTGCACGCGGCGATGGACCAGACGGACGACGCCTTCCGGTGGCTCGATCAGGCGCTGGCCGATCGCGCAGATTGCATTCCCTATCTGAACGTCGATCCCAGGTGGGCGCCGATCCGCTCCCATCCGCGATTCGTCGAGCTGCTCAACAGAGTGGGACTGCCCCCCGGGGCACCACCCTCGCGTCCATCGCCGGTCGATGCCGGGACGCGCCAGGGCGAAGCGCGATGATGTGCTGCCCGGCAGGAAGCCGTTTCGGCTGCTGCCGTTCGACGCATTCGACGCATGAGGGCCTTCCACGCGGAGCATGCTCGTGGCATCGTTGATCCCGGCCGTGTCTCACGCGCTCGAGCGAGTCCCCGCACCGATCGTCCACGTCGTGCGCCGCCACTCTCCAGTGGCGATGTTCCTCGCCGGGTTCCTGTTCGACGTATTCACCTTGCAACGCATCGACGCCTGGCTGGATCTGGCGTTCCAGCTCGTCTATCTGGCGGGACTCACCGGGCTGCTCGTCTTCCAGTATCGGGAGGCGCAGGGCCTTTGGCAGGCGCCCGCCTCCGTCGCACGCTGGTGGCGCTATCACGTCGAAGCGCTGCATTTTCTCTACGGGGGGCTCCTCAGCGCCTACGTCGTGCTCTACTTCCGGAGCAGCACGGCGGCACGGCCGCTCGTGTTCTTCGGGTTGCTCGTGGGATTCCTGCTCGTCAACGAACTGCCCCGAATCCGGCAGGTGGGCTACCGCCTGCGCCTGGGTCTGTACGCACTCTGCGTCCTGTCATTCCTGAACTACTTCATTCCCATTCTGCTCGGGCGCATCGGCGGCTTCGTCTTCGTGCTGGCCCTGCTGCTGGCGGGCGCCGTCGCGTGGCGGGTCGCCGACTGGCTGGCCGCGTGCGAACCCGATCCTGCGGCTGCGCGCGCCAGGCTTTTTGCTCCGGCCGCCGCCGTGTGCGCCGTCGTGGCCACGCTCTACGTGCTGAGGCTCATCCCTCCCGTGCCCTTGTCGGTCCAGTTCCATGGGATCTATCACGACGTCCGGCGCGAGGCCGGTGGCTACACGCTCGTACATGAACAGCCGCCTGCCTTGGCGTTCTGGCGTCGCGACTCACGCCCGTTCGGGAAACGCGACGGAGACCGCCTTTATTACTTCGCCCGTGTGTTTGCGCCGTCCGGCTTCCGGCATCAGGTGATGATCCGCTGGGAGGCGCTCGATGCGACGCAGGGGATATGGGCAACAACAGATCTCATTCCGCTCGACATCGTGGGCGGCCGCGCCGAAGGGTTCCGCGGCTGGTCCCTGAAGGCGAACTTCTCGCCCGGTCGCTGGCGCGTCATGGTGGAGACCGGAGATGGCCGCGCCATCGGGAGTCTGACGTTCGTGGTGGAGGAGGATACGGGAACGGGCGAACGGCGATGGAGGACGATCCGTGCGTAGCCTAGCTACCGATGATTTCCTCCGGCACGGGCGGTCCAATCATGGAACGCATGCAGAGGGAGGTGGTGCGACATGGCTTTACCAAGCGCGACGATCTTTCCCCATCTCTGGTACGCCCGGGAGGCCGAAGAAGCTGCGCACTTCTACGCCTCGGTCTTCCCTGACTCGCGCGTGGAGCGCGTGACGACACTGCTCAGCGAGTCGCCGAGCGGACCGCCCGGCTCGGTGAAGGTGGTGGACTTCGTGCTGTTCGGGCAGCGATTCCAGGCGATGAGTGCCGGGCCGATGGATCCCTTCACCCACGCCATTTCCCTCGTCGTGCTCTGCGACGACCAGGCCGAGCTCGATCGCTACTGGACGGCGCTCCTCGACGGGGGCACGCCGGAAGCCTGCGGATGGCTGCGGGACCGGTACGGACTCTCCTGGCAGATCGTGCCCGCCGCCATGGACGAGCTGATGAACGATTCGGACCCGGTACGATCGAAACGGGTGTCGGACGCGATGTTGAAGATGGTGAAGCTCGACATCGAGACGCTCCAGGCGGCGTATGACGGGAAGCCGTGACGGGGCGTCTCCGGGGCGCGCGAATCGCGCGAAAGAGACACTGGCGGGACGGGCGATGACGAGGTGGACGAAAACAGGCAGGCGGATCCTTGGATCCGCCTGCCCGCGCGCTTAGAAGTTGACCGTGAAGTTGAGCCGTACGAACCTGGGGTTGTAGATGGTGGTCGGCGTGGCCCAGCCGCTCGGGCGGGGCGCCGTGTCGAGCGTGTAGTTGTACGTCGCGTTGTAGCCGGTCGCGTAGCTCGTATTGAACAGGTTGTTCAGGGCGCACGCCGATGTCGGTCCGCGTGCGCCCGAAGCGAACGATCTTCGCGAATCGCATGTCCACCTGCGTCCGTCGGTTGTCGGCATAGACCCGGTTCTCGTTGTCCGTCAGCGGAATCGTGGTGTTCCCGGCGGCAGTCGCCCCCGGTGGCAGGAACCCGAGCGTGGCCGCAATCACGGAGTTCGGCACCAGCCAGTTCGCCGTGATCTGCAGCGGCGGCTCGGAGCGCACGACCGTGCTGACCAGTACGTCGATCCGGGGGACGGTGTAGGTCGCGAGGCCGCGGAGCGTTGTGAGCCACGGCTCGACGTTGTTGCAGCCGCGCGGGGTCGGTCCGAGGATCGCTGCGCCTGCGGCCTGGTTGTAGCGGACGTCTACCTGGCAGGTGTTGACCTTGGCGGCTGATAACGGAACGCGGTGAAGCCGCCCTCGAGCAGCAGCCGGTTGCTGGTCGCCATCGTCCAGGTGCCCTGGTTCACGTAGAACGGCACGTCGAAGTAACCGCGCCCCGCCGTCGACGTGGCTTCCGGTGACATCTGGATCGCCCCGAGGTTGTTGCCGAGACCAATCCAGCTGTCGCTGCGATTGTGGCAGCCGCTGGTGTCAACCCGCAGCGGCGTCCCTTCGCAGCGATGCTGGTACTCGGAATTCACCAGGATGCGGTGCTGGCCGAACTGACCCGTCACGCGCCCGATGATCATCGTGCGGTCCTGCACCAGCCGCGCGTCGAGGTGCGAGCCCTCCGCACGCGAACATGCGTTCATTGCGCGCCGCGTGCTCGTCACGGCACTCTCCGACGGCGATGCGCTGAGCAAGATTCCCGGCGCGTCGCTCATCGACCTCTCCGCCGCGGGAGCAAAGGGCTGGGTCCACGGATAATGGGCCAGCCCCGGCTCCTCGGAGACTCCCGCGGAGCCCGCGGCCGGGTGGCTGCACGTCCAGTTCTTGCCGCGCTCCGCGGCTACTGCCTCCTCAGACCCATGTCTGCACGAAACTTGACGCGGTCCTTACGCAATGTAAGAATTTCTTCTGTGAAGGTGGTCAAGGTCACCAGCAAGGGGCAGATTACGCTGCCCGTCGAGATCCGGACGGCGCTCGGGATCGACGAGGGGGCGTACCTCGAGGTACTCGAAGACGGGGAGGACATCCGGCTTCGAAAGCTGGTTCGGATCCGGCCGCTTGGCAGCGACGACCCCATCTGGGATCTCATCGGGGCTGGCGAGAGCGGGCAGGACGACGTGTCAGCGGCGCATGACCGTCATCTCGCCGATGGGGAGTTGGCGCGGTGGCGCGAGTCCTCGTAGACACGAGTGCCGTCTTTGCGCTGCTCGATCGCAGCGATGCCAATCACGCCGCCGCCAAGCGACTCCTGCAGCAACTGAGCCGGCGTCGGGGCCAGCCCGTGCTCACCAACTTCATCGTCGCCGAGTCGCACGCTCTTGCGCTGAGTCGGCTCGGTGCTGATGTCGCCCGCCGATGGCTGCTGGCCAATGCCTGGCCGGTCGAGCGCGTGATCGAGCACGACGAGTCGAAGGCCAGGGCCATTGTGGCCGGCCACACGGACAAGACCTACTCCTATACCGATGCTACGAGCTTTGCCGTCATGGACCGGCTGGCGTTGCGGCAGGTGTTCGCCTTCGACCCGCATTTCCGGCAGTACGGATTCCAGGTGCTGGGCCTCGACTGACGGACCCTCGTCTTTCTCGCCAACGGACCTCGGCCGAACCACCAGTTCGTGCGGCACGCCCCGTGAGCGCGCCGGCCCTACACGTGGAGGGTAGTACCCGGATCGATACCCAGATGACGAAGAAGAAATCCTCCCGCAAGCCGCTGGCCGGGCGCGTGGCCCTCGTGGCCGGG
>CAZDLW010000194.1:0-11167 GCA_964505975.1 uncultured Bifidobacteriaceae bacterium
GTAGGCAGCCGCCTCGGCCGGCGAGCGGATGTCCCGGAGCGCTCGGGTGCTTTCGCGTGCTCACCTTCAGCGCGGCGGACGATGGGCGCCGCGTGGCGTCGGGCGGCGATGGATGGGTGCTGGCCGTAGAGTTCACCACACCGCCGCGCGCGTATTCCATCCTGGCCTACGGCCAGAGCGCCGACGCGGACTCTCCGCATTACGACGATCAGGCCGCGCTCTTCGCGCGCGGCGAGATGAAGACCGTGGCATACCGCCGCGAGGACGTGGAACGTGTTCCCGTGCGCCGCTACCGGCCCGGCCTCGAGCGGATCGGCAACGCGCGCTGAGTCACGTGCGACGTGCGGTATCAGGTGCACGGGGGGACGAACGACGTCCTGGTGGACGGCGTGCGCCTTCTGCCACTCGAGGGCTGTGCGACGAGCTGGATCTGCCGTGACGCCACGGACGCTCAATTCATGCCGGGGCGAAGGCGTCGCGAACCCGCGTTCATCCGGTCTATCGTCGCTCGCTTCCTCGATGAAGCTGCCGAGAGCCCTCGGCGTCGCGTCACCGCACGGCTGCATCCTCGGCCGGCCGGCTCCCGCGCGGTCCGCGGCACGATGGGGCCCGTGACGTCGAGGCGAGGCCACGGCGCTGCAGATCTGAAGCAGTCGTCGCGCAGGTCACGGTTCGCACGCCGAGACCGTCTCTGTCAGAATCTGCGCCGGCGCCACGACACGAACCGCAAGCGCAGCCCCTGCCGCGGTGGCCGTTGTGGTATCCCTGACAACCGCTTCAGGCGCTATGTCCTGTCCCGCGTAAAACTTGCCAATGCTCCGGGCGGGGCATCCCGGCTGGCGGCGTTGCTCCTCCCTTACATATGCCCAATATGCTCGGTCGTCGCGCCTTGCCATCCGGGCGCCGCGCTCCGGATCATTGGCAACTCTTACGCGGGACAGGACATAGTGAGCCCGTTACAGGCTGCGGCGCGTCACGTACGTGCACGTGCCGCATCGTGAGCAAACCGCCCTACAATGCTGCTGGTCATCCAACGCGGCTGGCGTTGCAGTTGCGTCGTGGCGGCGGGCGCGCGTCCGTGAGCCGCCGGGCCAGGGAGCTTCACATGTATCGGATGTTCGTCGTCATCCTGGCGCTTGCGGCCCTCACGCTCGCCGGCGTGGTCGTCCTGCAGCGGGCAGCGCCAGTCAGTGGTGAAGGGTGGACCGGTGTCTCGGAACCCGAGGAACTCGTCGAGGCGCGGCGCGTGCTCATGATCCAGATGGAGCCGCTCATGAGGCCGATCGACGCGTTCACCGCCGGCGAGCCGGCGGACCTTTCCACGTTGCGATCGGCCGCGGCGACGCTCGAAGCCATGCTGCTGGCCTTCCCGCACCTGTTTCCGCCCACCACGAATCAATACGACCCCACGGTTCGCGAGTCGCCGACCTTCGCGCTCCCGACAATCTGGCAGGACTTCGCAATGTTCCGGTCACTCTCCGAGGAAGCCGCAACGGCAGCAGCCACGATAGCCGCGGCGGATGACGCGGAGGCGCTCCGGACGGCCGGCCGATCGCTGCGGGAGTCGTGCGACAGCTGTCACGCGCACTTCACGAAACCCTACGCGCCGCCACAGGTCACACAAGAAGATCTCGAGTTCGACTTCGACTCGGTGTTCCCGCAGAAGTGAGGCGCCCTGCTGCCGGCCGCGTCATGCCGGCGTCGATCGCGTCTACGGGACGATCGGGCTCGTGCGATCGGCCGACGTCCCCTCGCCCACCATGAGCGTGTCGGCCTGGTTTGCCTGCTGGCAGATGTACTCGAACAGCTCGACGCCATCCTCCCAGCGCAGGTTCGAGACTCCCGTGAACGGCGCGGTGTAGGCGCCGGGATCGTCGACCGTCAGCTCGTACCTCATCGTCCCGACCGATGTGCGCGTGTACTTCTCGAGCAGACGGAGCTGATCGGTGTGCGGCAGCTGGCCGCGATCGATCCAGAAGCCTTCGTTGAAGCCGACGGTCTCGACGACGAGCGTGTCCCCGTCCCACCAGCCGATTGAATGCCCGTAATAGCTCGGCGTCAGGTTCCGCGGATGGGTGCGGCCGTCCATGTAGATCGTGCGATAGGTGTGCGGACCGCCGATGTCGAAAATGTAGGCCACCTGCAGCTCCGGGAATTCGACGAACTCGGCGCCGTACGGCGTCAGCCACTGGCGCGGTCCCCCTGACGGCTTGCAGCGCGTATGCGGCTCGAGCTCGTTCCGGCGACGATCGTTCGAGACAGCAAGCGTCCACGGCATGTACGGGACCGGCGTGCACGGGGCCGCGCCGGCGCCGCCTCTGCCACCCGCTCCCCCACCAGGCGCCGCCCCGGCACCCCGGCCGACCGCGCCCGGGTTGAGCGACGGCGGCGCCGTCACCGTGTTGGTGTTGCAGAAGCCGAGATTGCCGCCAATCCAGACACCCTTCAGCGTCGAGGTGCTGCCGATCTCGATGCGTCCGTCGGCCCTGCGCGGCGGTGGCTCGTTCGCCAGCCGGGCGCGTTCCTGCTGCTGTTGCCGCTGACGCTCTGCGGCCGCGGCCTGATCCTGGGCGCTGCCCTGCGGGACCCCGACCTGAACGCTGCCCGGCTGCTGCGGCGCCTGCGCACGCATCGGCGCGATGACAGCGACGACAACCACCACTGCAGCGATGGCGGACCGACGGTGCTGCAATTTCATGCGGCAAATCCTAGCACGTCCCGGCCGACGCAAACGGTGCTGCGCGCAGGACAGGTCGGTCGCGACTCGAGAGATCAAGGGATCAAACGCCGTGCGTGGCCGCGACACGATGGTGGGCGAACCTGCGGTCGAGAACGGCGCCCCGATACCGAGCGAGGCTCCACCTGAAGCCGCCGAACATGTCGGCAGCAACTCTGCCTGGCCTGATGGCAGCGTCTCCGCCCGCACTCCGTGCGGGCAAGACGTCTTGCACCGCGCACTCGAACCTTGACTCGTCTGCATGAATGCCCGACGGTCAAGCCGTCTGGCGTCGCCAGGTGTAAATTGAGCGGCGGCGCCCGCAGTGATACGCTAGAACGGCTCTGGAACGCCATGCGGCCGGGAGCGCGAACTCGTACTCGTGGCCTTCGGCCGTGGAGCGGTCCCAGCCGCGCGAAACGCGGCCAGAGATACCCAGAAGCGGGTCAGCGAACGCTTCACGCGTCAGGGCGACGAAATTCTGTACGAAGTGACCGTCGAGGACCCCGAGGTGCTCGTGGAGCCGTGGGTCATGACACCGCGCATTCTGCGCATCAACACGAATCCCGATGCGGGGCTCCTGCCGGAGCGCGGTCACTGCGAGGTGTCGTACGAGGAGGGCGCCATCGAGACCCAGATCCGGCACTAGCCGCGTTGATCCCGGTCAGCTCCCAAGGCCGAGGCGCGGAGGCAGATCGCTCCTCCGTGCCTCGCAGCCCGTCGCCGTCCACCACCCGCGCTCGAAGACGCGACCGCACGGCGGGCCGGTGTCCGAACTGATTCACCGCCGCACCGCCTCCGGACGTTCGTACACCTCCATCCACTCCGAGAGCGCTCGACAACGTAGTAGGTCCAGAGGCGGGTCGCCTCGCCAAGGATGCGCTGCCTCGCACGCCGCTGCCCGCCGGGTAAACGCCGAACGTTCGGCAGACGAACTCTCGATGTATGGAAATCGCTGATCTCGCCACGCAATCGGCGCCGGTTCTCGAGCAGGCGGCAATACTGCTGGTCGAGGAATTCGACGAGCCGCGAGGGTGGCCGACGGTTGAACTGGCACGCGAGGAAGTCACCTCGGTCCTTCGCAACGGTTTCGCACGCGCGGCGGTGGATGGAAATACCCTGCGTGGCTGGGTTGGTGGTCTGCCTGAGTACGCGGGCTGTGTGTGGGAGTTGCATCCGATGGTCGTTCGACGCGAGTACCGGCACCGGGGGATCGGACGCGCGTTGGCCGCCGCCTTCGAGACCGAAGTGTGCCGCCGGGGAGGCTTGACGGCCACGCTCGGCACCGATGACGACTCGGGGATGACGTCACTGGCGGACGTCGATCTGTACGAGAACCTCCCGCGACATCTCGCCGATCTCCGAGACCTTGGGCGCGGTCACCCCTTCCTCTTCTATCGAAAACTGGGCTACGTCGTCACGGGCGTCATGCCAGATGCGAACGGCCGCGGACGGCCCGATATCTACATGTCGAAGCGCCTGCCGACGGGCGGCTGCGTCAGCGGCGCGCTTCGAGAATCAGGTTGAACGGCGTCTCGGCCGCGCGCCGGAAATGCGTGAAGCCGGCTTTGTGAAACACCTCGGCAAGACGAGCCTCGCCAGCCTGCGCGCCGAGGACGAGCGTGCCGCCCTGCGAGATCGCATGCGCGCAACAGATCGTGGTGGAGCCGGCGTAGTACTGCCGGGCGACCGGTGACAGGTTGTGCTCCACCCGGTCGTGGGCGAACGGCTCGACCAGCATCACCGTGCCGTCGCGCCCCAGCACCTGCCCGGCGTAGCGCGCCGCAGCCACCGGATCACCCAGGTCGTGCAGACAATCGAAAAAGCAGACGAGCCCGTATTACCTGTCGGGGTAGTCGGTTGCCCTCGCGACGTCGAAGCTCACACGCTCGGCGACGTCTGCCCCGGCCGCGTTGCGCCTCGCCTCCTCGATGGACCCCGCGTGCACGTCGAAGCCATGAAAGCGTGAGCAGGGAACGCCTGCGCCATCAGAATCGTGGAATCGACGCTCGCCGAGCGCACGTTCAAGCGGCGCTTCACCAGCGCAACCGGCCTCACGCCAATTGCCTACGTCCAGCGTTTGCGCGTCGAAGACGCCAAGCGCCGACTCGAACGGACCGAGGCGCCGATCGATGAGATCAGCTGGCGTGTGGGCTACGAGGACGGAGCCTTCTTCCGCCGTCTGTTCAAGCGCACCACCGGCCTCGCCCCAGGCGCCTACCGCAAACGCTTTCGCATTCCAGGGTTCGCCCGACCGTAGTCGGCGAGTGAATCGGCGGAGATGGTCCGCATGCCCCCGCCTGCTCGCGGCGCGTCACTTTCTCGCCTGGCGGAGCAGATCCCCCGGGCCGCCGGGTAACACTTACCATGGCGCGACAGGCGGGCCTGATCTCAGCACGATCGTTCGGCTATGATCTCCGGCTATGACGCGTGTAGTGACGACAGTCTCCGTGGCGGCGTTGGCGATCGCGGGTTCCCTGTGGGTGCTCGCCGGTCGGGAAGGGGGGGCGTCCGGCCGTGTTGACGATGCGGCGTTGCGGGCGGCGCCGGCGGCCGAGTGGCTGACCTACGGGCGCGATTACGCTCAGACGCACTACAGTCCGATCGATCGGATCACGACCGGCAACGTCGGCAACCTGCGGCCGGCATGGTCCACTGACCTCGACACGCAGGGCACGATCGAAGCCGCGCCCATCGTCTCGAACGGCGTCATGTACGTCACCGGACCCTGGAACGTCGTGGTGGCGCTCGATGCGCGCACGGGCGACGTCAAGTGGCGGTGGGATCCCGAGCTCCCGCGTCAAGGCGGGCCGCGTCTGTGCTGCGGTCCCGTCAACCGCGGCGTGGCCGTCTACGGCGGGAAGGTCTTCATCGGTCTGCTCGACATGCGGCTCGTGGCGCTCGACGCTGAAACCGGCACGCCGGTCTGGGAAGTACAGACATCAATCGATCTCGAGCATGCCTATTCGATCACCGGCGCCCCCCGCGTGGTCAAGGGCAAGGTCGTCATCGGCAACGGCGGCGCCGAGCACGGGGTCCGCGGCTACATCTCCGCATACGACGCGCAGACGGGCAACCTCGCCTGGCGGTTCTTCACCGTGCCGGGCAATCCAGCAGATGGGTTCGAGCATCCGGAGCTCGAGATGGCGGCCGCCACGTGGACCGGCGAGTGGTGGCGGTACGGCGGTGGGGGGACGGTCTGGGACAGCATGGCGTACGACCCCGAGGCCGATCTGCTGTACGTCGGCACCGGCAATGGCAGCCCGTGGGTCCGCGATTTTCGCAGTCCGGGCGGCGGCGACAACCTCTTTCTTGCCTCCATTCTGGCGCTCAGGCCCGACACCGGCCGGCTCGTCTGGCACTTTCAGCAGGTGCCCGGCGAGCAGTGGGACTACACCTCCACACAGCCGATTCTGCTGGCCGACCTGCAGATCGACGGGCGTGAGCGCAAGGTGCTGATGCAGGCACCGAAGCACGGGTACTTCTATGTAATCGACAGGCTCACGGGGGAATTCATCTCGGGCGAGCCGTTCGCGATTGTCACCTGGGCAACGGGGCTCGACCCGCAGACCGGTCGCCCAATCGAAGCCCCGAACGCCCGGTACGGCTTCGAGCCGGTGACGCTCGCGCCGGGCCCGCCCGGCGCGCACAACTGGCATCCGATGTCGTTTCACCCTGGCACGGGTCTCGTGTATTTCCCGGTGCGGTTGAACTCGTACGACTACAGCCGCGATCCGGACTTCACGTACACGAAAGGCGGAGCCAACCTCGGGATCGGGCGGGGCCAGTTCGGCGTACCGGCCGAGGCCGCAGGCCGATCCACGGCGTTCTTCCTCGCCTGGGATCCGGTTGCGCAGCGGCCACGCTGGCAGGTGGACATCACGGGCGGCGGCGGATCCGGCACGTTGGTCACGGCGGGCGATCTCGTGTTCTTCAGCGCGGCAGGAGGCGAGCTGGGCGCCTTCGACGCGCACACCGGCGAGCGGCTGTGGACGGGAGAGATCTCGGCGGGTGCCGCGACCCCCGTGACATACGAGCTGGACGGCCGGCAGTTCATTGCCATCGCCTCCGGGCGTGGAGGAGAAGCGGCACCGGCACGCGTCGTCGTGTTCGCCCTCGATGTGGCTCCTTCGAGCCCCTGAGCGCGCGTTCGCGGGGGCGCGCACCAGCGCGGCGAATCAATGTTCGTGCAGCACTGCGAGCAAAGGATCTCGTCTCACGCCTCTGCGGCGGGCGTCACCGTGACTTCGTCCGCCTGCGCGTCCCGTTGCCGGTCTTCGCCAGCTGCTGCATCGTGGCGGTGAAGTGCCTTCGGACGAGCGATTGCATCTCAGCTCGGAACTCCTCGTCCCTCAGCAACTCCCGGGCCATCTCCTCGGCAATGCGCTCCGTCGCACCGCTGATTGTCGTTACGGTCGCGGCCTCGACGTGTGCCTTGATGAGTCGTTCGAGATTCGTCATCACTGCTGTCCACTCGCATTATAGCGGGGTCTCGAGCGAAGTCGTCGCGATCGTACTGCGCCGCCATCAGGCTGACCTGCCGTCGCCGTACTGACGGCCGTCTGGGCCCCTAACGTCGGACATCACCCGGCTCGCCAGCGTCTGCAGGCCGGTAGCCGGCATCTACCGGCGATCCAGCCAGGGGTTGAAGACCGGCACGCCTGTCGGCGAGATGTCGGCGGTGTTGTGTGTCGCGAACGTCAGACCGTGGTGAAGGGCCGTCGCGGCCAACTGGGCATCGATGGTCGGCAGCGTCAGACGCCGCTTCTTCGCCAGCGCCTCGATCTGCCCCCACCGTTCGGCCACGGCATCGTCGAAGGCCAGGATCCTGCCGGCGAAGCGCAGACGGACGTCGCGATCGAGCCACGTCTGGGGCAGGAGTCCTTCAGGCCAACGTTCCCGCCCCATCCCGACTCCACTGCCCCCTCCGGGGCCCAGAGGCCCGACCGTAACGCCCACCAGAACAGTGGTGGACCATGCTGGTGCCCTGCCTGGCGCCAGGGTCGGCGTCTGTGACGATAGCAGGTCCCACGCGGTCGCGAGCCGACGACGCACGTTAGCCTCGCCGAAGGCCCGTGTCCGGTTTCTTCGCGATGCGCGTTACAGATCATCAGCGCGCTCACGCGAAGTGGCTCGCTTACGTCGACCGGCACTCCGCCGCCGGGTACCCGGGATTCGAGTCGACGACCAGTGCCCAGCTGGTCGGGACTGCACGGATCGGCGGCCGCACCTTCGGAACCGAGGCTGATCCCTTTGCCGCCGCGGTAGCCGATCCCGCCGACGATGTGCGCCTGGCCGCCGCCGGGATGACGAGCATCGATCTCGAGAGCTGGATGGTGTTCGACTTCCTCTTCACGAACACGCACGTGTATGCCCTCTACGAACGACTGCCGTTCGGGCGCACGGCCGCCCGGCGGTACGCCGCGTTTACGTATGCGATCCCGGTACGGCGCCGCCAGGCCGATCAGATGCACGTGGCGCAGATTGCGTATGACGCGCGCGCCGGCGTCGTCGCCTGGCGTCTCGACGGCGGGGAGGTCCTTCGCGTCAGCCGGATTGGTGCGCGCCTGCCCCACCGGGAGCACCTGTTGATTGATCTCGGCGGTGTGGAGGAACGCGTCGCGCCGCGGCAGCTCGACTTCGGCATGGGGCTGTTCACGCTGCTCGACGGCGCACACCGCAGGGGCCCCGGCCTGGTCCGCCTCTCCGACGCACACACCTACTACGCTCCGGACGTCGGAGAGCCTCACGTCCTCGCCTTCGTTGACGAAGAGAGCCCCGCGGAATCGCGACTGTTCGGCCAGGGCGCTGAAATGCACATCGAGTCGTACACCGTGCACTGCGAACCTTCGCTTGGATGAAGGGAGGCCGACAACACGACGCTCACCGAATCCCTGGCTCGCCCGCGTACGCTTGGCACCAATGACGGGGAAAGGATCTGGATCGCCGGCGACACGCTGTGGCTGAAGGCGACGGCGGCCGATACCGGCGGTGTGTACACGCTGCTCGAGGTGCTCGCCGCCCCGGGCAACGGTTCGCCACCGCACATCCACGAGAACGAGGACGAGAGCTTCTACGTGCTCGACGGCGCCTTCGAGCTCCTGATGGGCGAGCGCGTGAGGGCGCTCGAGACAGGGGAATATGCATTCGTCCCGCGAGGCACGGTCCACCGGTTCCAGTGCGCCGGCGGCCGGCCCGGACGGCTCCTGATCCTGTTTACGCCAGGCGGGATCGAAGGCTTCTTCCGTGAAGCCGGAAGAGCGGCACTCGGTGATGGCCCACCGCCTGCGGTCGATGCGGACGAGATCGCGCGGACTGAAGCCGCCGGGCGCCGCTACGGCCTCCGGGTCATCGCCTGGGCACAGTGACACGGCGTCATGATGGGGGACGAGGATGGGGCGAGCCAGTCTGCACGCCGTTCCATTGCGCGCGCGACGGGACAGCTCGGGAGGCAGGAGGTGGCCTTGCCGCTGATTAGTCCACATGTTAGTCTGCATCCATGTCCACCGTGAACATGCACGAGGCCAAGACGCAGTTCTCGAAACTCATCGCTCGGGTCGAGGCCGGAGAAGAGATCGTCATCGCTCGCGACGGCCAGCCGGTTGCGCGCGTCATCGCGTTTCGGCCGCCGGCCGCGAAGCGGGTCGCCGGCCGCGATCGTGGATTGTTTTCGGTGCCCGATGACTTCGACGACCCGCTGCCTGCCGACGTACTGGCCGGGTTCGAGTCGTGAAACTGCTGCTCGATACGCATGTCTGGCTGTGGTGGAATACGGAACCGGAACGACTGTCCCCGGCCGCGGTGCGGCAGATCGAGAACCCGCGCCATGAGGTGTTCCTCTCGGCTGCCAGCGTCTGGGAGATGGCGATCAAACGCCGGCTGGGCAAGCTGCCGCTGCCCGAGCCGGTCGCCGCGTACGTCGCCAGGCGCCTGAAGAGCGATTCCGTACGGGAGCTGCCGGTCAACGCCGGTCATGCCGCGGGCGTGGAGACACTCGATCCCTTGCACAAGGATCCATTCGACCGCCTGCTGGTCGTCCAGGCCAGGCACGAGGGCTTGCGTCTCCTGACCGTCGATCCCTTGGTGCTGGCCTACGGCAGCCCTGCCGTGGACGTTCGCCCGGGCCGGACCTGACGCCGGGCCATCGAGACGATCGCGAGGTCGCGGCCAGCGCGTGCGTGGCGCGGCCTTCCCGAGCGGCAGCGGCGCAGGACCGGCAAGCAGATGGTGTGAACGGGCGGCGACCTACTCCGCCGGCAACGAGTGGCACGACCACGAGGAGTTCTGGGTCCTCATCGCCGACACGCTGTTCCCGGAGGACGGGCGGCGAGCGCGACACGGGAGATCGAGCAGCTGGCAGGCCTGGTAGCGCTCGGCTCAGGCCAGCGCGTCCTGGACCTCTGCTGCGGAGTCGGCCGGCACGCCATCGAGCTCTCCCGGCGCGGGCTCCGCGTGACAGAGGTCGATCGCACGCGCGCGTCCATCGATCGCGCGGGGCGAGCGGCGCAGGTCGAGGGCGTCGATGTCGAGCTCGTGGTGGCCGAGTTCGATCGTTCCGCCGACCAGGGCAGTTCGAAGTGGCGCTGAACCTGTTCACATCGTTCGGCTACTTCAGCGATGACGAGAACCTGCAGGTGCTGGATCACCTGCAGGACTCCGTCGTTCCCGGGGGCACGGTCGTCATCGATGTGGCCGGCAAGGAGCTCGTGGCCCAGCACTGGAAGGGCCGCTGGTGGTCTCAGGCCGGCGACACGTCTTGCTCTGGAGGAGCGCACCGTGATGGACGGCTGGAACCGGCTCGAGTCACGCGGCTGGTGTACGCGGGCAACCAGCGGCACGAGTGTCGCGGAACGCAGCGGCTGTTCTCGGGCGGCGAGCTTGCCGCGTTGCTGCAGGAGGCGGGCTTCGGAGAGGTTCGTCTGTACGGCGGCTTCGACGGCGCCCCTTACGATCGTGAGGCGACGCGGCTGGTCGCTGTCGCCCGTGCGTGAGGGCCGTCTCAACGTCGCGTAATCCCGATCTGTAAACAAACCCCGGGGCGAGGGCGTTACAAAACCGCGTTCATAGCGCCTATCGTCGCAGGGCGTCGTCTACCTGCTGGAGTTCGGCCGCATCGCAGCGGCCGATCCGCTTCCCGGCGGCCGATCGGGGCACGCTCACGACCTTGTCGGTCATCACCTGCGACGCCGCCTCGAGACCGGTCCGAGCGCCCGGGGCGACGTGCACGCGAAAGAGCGGCGCATCGATGACGTCGGAGTGACAGGACAGATGGTAAGGCTGGCGTGCGTGTCGTTGAAGAGATCTGCCTGGACGATCAGGGCGGGGCGGGGCTTCCCGGTGTACGCGCCGCGCGTGGCCACGATGACGAGATCGCCGCGGCGTCAGTCCCATCCGCGGAGGTCGGCGGCGCCGGCGATGAACGCAAGGACCTCGCGCTCGGATGCGCGTCGG
>CAZDLW010000195.1:0-11160 GCA_964505975.1 uncultured Bifidobacteriaceae bacterium
CCAGGGCACACGGGGAGGCAGCTGTCAGAAACGCCATCGCCTGGTAAAACCATCCCGCCCACAGGCTCTTTTCCAGCCCCTGCCGATGGCCAAGCCCCATCAGCGGCGGAATCACCAGCACGCCATCGGGCTGCAACAGGCGCCGCGCCTGGCGGAAGATCAGCGGTAGCGGCGACCATGCTTGACCACCACCGCCGGGTCGCGCAGCACGTTGATGTGGCGCAGTGGATCGCCGGGGACGGCGATGATGTCGGCGTACTTCCCCGCGGTGACGGACCCGGTGTCGCGATCGACGCCCATCGCCCGCGCGGCATCGAGCGTCATGCGGCGAATCACGAACATCGGGTCGAGGCCCAGTTCGCGGACCCACAGATCCGCATCCATCCAGGTCGAGTGGCGCGCCAGCTGCCCGGTGGCACCTTCGTCGCTGCCGAACACGAGCTCGACACCTGCCTGACGCATCTGTTCGATCTTGCGCCGCACAATGGCGCGAGTGTCCGGGTGCGGCGGCCGCGGCTCATACGATGCCCATGCCTGCTTCACCTCGGCAACGAGCGGTGCGGGCAGACCGTGGTACGCCGCGGGATCGTCGAGGAACTCCGCCTTTGCCACCACGAGCTCGCCGTTGAGCAGGTTGTTGGCGCCGACGGTCGGCGTCCAGTAGACGGGTGGGCCTGTCTTCACGCGCGCGCGCAGCGCGTCCATGATGTCGGGCGGGTACTCCGGGCTGTCGATGCCGATGTGCTGGAAATCGTCGACGCCGAGCGCCAGCCCGAGCCGAATCTCGTCGTCGGTCTGGCCGTGCGCGGCAATCTTCCGCCCGGCTGCACGCGCCTCCGCGACGATGGCCGCACGTTCCTCCGCTGACATCCGGCCCGCGTTGAAGATCTTGATTACGTCCACGCCGGCGGCAATGAGCTGACGGGTCTTCGCCCGCGCGTCGGCCGCATCGAGCACGGGAAGGAACTGCGGGGTCACCGTGGTCTGGTTGGGGCCGAGCTTCGTCAGTGCCGGGCCGGCGGCATACAGCGTCGGGCCGGGCAGTTCGCCGCTGGCGATCCGTCTCTTCACGGCAAGGATGGCGTCCGGCGGCGCCGCGAGGTCGCGCACGCTGGTCACGCCCGCCATCAGCATCTGTTCCGCGGAAGCGGGAATGGTGACCCGCTCGAACTGCGCGGCGTGGCGGAACCACGCGCCGGGGTTCGGATGGCCGCTGTAGACCAGGTGGACGTGCATATCCCACAGACCCGGCAGCACGGTCATCCCTTCCGTGGATATTTCGTCGTAGCCCGAAGGGACCTGCAGGGAGTCCACGGTGCCAACGCGTTCGATGCGATCCCCGCGCACGAGCACGACGCTGTTGCGCACCGGCGGCGCGCCGGTGCCATCGATCAGCGAGCCGCCCACGAGCGCCAGCGGTCTCGACGCGTCCTGCGCGCGCAGGCGCGACTCGATCTGGGCGGTCGCAAGAAGCACAACGAACGGGACGATCACGGCGACAGCGGTCTTCACGCTTCGCATGACTCCTCCTGTGGCCGCGTCGGACATTCGAGCATCACGGCAGCTCGACGAACCGGCCTACTGCTCCTGCTTTTCCGCGGCGCGCGCCACAGCCAGTGTATAGCGCAGCCCGTCGTTGCCCTCGTGGCACGCGTACTCGAATACCTGCGCCTGCGGATCCTTCGTCAGGCGCATCCCGAAGCTCCACGGGCGCGTCCACGTGCGCGGGTCCTCCAGTCGAATCGACCACTCGATGGTGTCGGGACCGGTTGGCGTGAAACGCTCGATGGTCCTGAGCGACGACGAGGCACCGCCGTAGGCCGCGGTCTCGAGAAAGTTGGTCGTCTCGACCACCAGGGTATCGCCCTCCCAGCGGCCACGGGCATCCCCCATATAGGTCTTGATCGCGTCGCTCACGTGCGGGCGGCCGTCCAGCGGAATCACACGTGTTTCATGCACCATCTCATAGCGGATCGCCACGAATCCCGGCGACTGGGTGATGTCGTACGAGTTGCCGTAGATGGCCGGCATCATCGACCCGGGGACGCCGCGCGTGAGGCAGCGGACGTAGGGGGTGAACTCCCAGGGCCCCCGGAACGGTCCGACATAGTAGCCGTCGCCGCCGCCGCGCGCTTCGCGCAGCGCCGCGGCCCGCTGCTTCGCCTCCTCCGTGGTCGGCGGCACCTGGTAGTCCGGCGGATCGAGCACCATCCACGGACGGCTGTTCCTCGGGTTGTAGTTCTCGTACCAGTGTGTGGGGCCGGCGCCCGTGTTGTTATCCTCTGTCCCGCCAATCACCTCGGCCGTCTGTTCGACGCGGGCCGCACGTTCCTTCGCCAGCCGCGCCATCTCCTCGGGCGTGACATCCTCCGGCCTGCGTCCCGCGAACTCCGGCGGGCGCGACATCGGGGTGCCGCTCTCGTCGCTGTTCGTGTAGGTGCCCTGCAGATCCGGATCGCCCCAGGGTGTGCGTGGTGCAGCGTATGTACCCGCTGTACCCGCGTCCCGAGACGGTGCCTGCGCGTACACCAATCCGGCCATCAGGAGCGCCGCCGCACACGCCGATGCGAGAGATATCTTCATCGTCGATCCTCGAAAGTGTGCGCATGCAGCAGCGCCAGCTCCAGCTGGCCGGCGCTTCTTCTTCAGCTGCATGCCGAATTCCGTCAGGGTTGAGATTACTCCCTGTGCCCGGAGGAAGCCAGTCACGGGGGGCTCCGCCCCATGATATCCCCGTCGAGCCCCCGCTGCTCACGACGACATGGGTGCCCGTGTCGAGCTTACCAGGGCGAACACCTCGATGGCACGTTCGATGTCCGACATCTCGATACCGTAGTGAGTGACCAGTCGGACACCTGGGCTTCCCGCGGGCCAATGAACGCGCACGCCATGCGCGCCCAGGCGTGGCGGCAGGTTGTCTTTGCTCGCCCCAGCAGGCGGCTCGGCCACGAAGATGTTCGTCTCTGTCGCATCGCGGTCGATGCGCCATCCCAGACTCCGTAGTCCTTCAGCCAGCCGGCGTGCCGTGTCATGGTCCTCCTCGAGCCGATCCACCATGTGATCGAGCGCGTACAATCCGGCCGCGGCAATGACGCCAGCCTGCCGCATGCCGCCGCCGAGCACTTTGCGATTTCGCCGGGCGCGCGCGATGAAGGCCGCCGGGCCCACGAGCAGCGACCCCACCGGCGCAGCCAATCCTTTCGAGACGCAGAACATCACGGTATCGGCGTGGCGCGCAATGTCCTGCGCCGGGATCCGCAGCGCCACCGCTGCGTTGAAGATGCGCGCGCCGTCCATGTGCACTGGCAGGCCGTGTTCGTGAGCCGCCGTCGCAACGGCCGCGAGGTTCTCCATGGGCATGATCCAGCCGGCGTGCGGCTGCTCCACCCAGACCAATGCCGTGCGCGGATAGTGCGGGTCATCAGCACGAATCGCGGCCACGACATCGGCCGGACTCACTCGTGCCTCGCGCTGGGGCACCAGACGTGTGGAGACGCCCGCAATCCGCGCCGCCCCGCTCGCCTCAGAGCTGAACGTGTGCATGGCCGGCCCGCAGATCAACTCGTCCCCGGGCTGCGTGTGCGTCATCGTCGCAAGGAGATTTCCCATCGTGCCGCTCGGCACGAACAGGGCCGCCTCCTTGCCGAGCATCCTCGCCGCGTGCGCCTCGAGCGCCAGGACCGTCGGATCGTCACCGAACACGTCGTCGCCCAGCGGCGCGCGGGACATGGCGTCGAGCATCTCCCGCGAGGGCAGCGTCACCGTGTCGCTGCGCAGGTCAATCGTTCTCATCATCCCCACCTGTCTCTACGCCTGTTGCCTCGCCGTGGCGGCAGAACGGTCGAGCGGTGCCGGTGGCCGGGCATGCTGGGCTGGCTCCCGATGACGCCGCGCGGTAAAACGCCTCCTCCACCTGCTGCCAGCGACCCGAGCTGGGCAACCCAGCTCGGTCCTCACGCTCCGAGTGCGTTTTGCCCACTTGGTGTCGCGCGAGTCGTAGGTCGCATCGCCGCAGGAGCACGTCCACCCGACCATGCCACCAGCTGAGTGCCACGAGCTGAAACAACCGGATAAGCAGAAGGGCCCCTGGCTGGTCAGAATAGCCGCGCACGTGGGACGCGGAGTAAGGATAGCTCGCTCGGCCGCCTGCGTGTGGAGCGTTTCAGGTTGCTGGCTTCTTCAGCAACCTGTCAGGGCTCAACAGGAACGCGACAGCTGATCCGATAGCAGACCGCTGGGCACGTCGGTGGGATCTTCGGGCGTGCTGCAGCGTACGCTTGCGTGGGATCCGCGGTGCGCATCCCGCTGGGATACGCCGCGCTCGAACAGACGCACGAGCTGTTCGCTCGTGCGGAACTCGCTCAGAATCGCGCTGCGACGGCTCGTATACGCATCCTCTATCACGTAGGCGAGCATGGTCGCCATAATGGCACCTTCCTCTGTATTCGTCGCGCTGAACCGCCTCTGAAACTCCCTCAGCACCGGCTCGAACGACGGATCGTCCCAATCCTCGATGGCCGCTTCGAGCCGGACGAAGTCGATAAGGGCAGCCAGATAGTCGGGACTGGCCGGGCGGTGCCAGAACGAGACGTCGGTCCCGAACTCCTGGACGTACATCGGGAGGTACAGGTTCGCACGCGACGGGACCTGCCGGACCAGTGCCGGGTTGAAACGCTTGACCTCGTCCACGGACAACCCCGTTCGGCGGGTGATTTCGGCGAGGGGAATCGCGCGCGCCGCGCGCATCGCGTAGATCTGCGTTTGAGGGATGGCCTCCCTGAGGCCCATCACGTTGGGCGTATTGCCGAACACCATCTCTGCGTACCGGAACGAGCGCGGCCCGTAGGTGCCGTACACGTCGCTGAACGCACGCAACCGGAGGTTCCTGAGGTCCCGGGCGAACTCGGACCCCAGGAAATACCGCTCACGATTGTCGCTGCCTCCGAGCCGCCACCCGTTGATCACCGTTCTCCCGACGTTGGTACCGCCGGCGTGATGCTCCGAGAGCGCAGGAATGAAGGTGCCGTATTTCGCGGCCAGGATGGTCAGGTACGCCGCACAGTACGGCGCCTGCGTGGTCTGGTTGTATCCCTCGATCACGTTGGGCGCGAGGCGCTGGAGCCGCTTCCAGTTGCGATCGAGCCACTGACAGAAGCCAATTGCCCGCGCTTCGGAACGCGTGGTGCCGCTCAGGCCGGACTCCACAATCACCTGTGCGAGTCCCAGCTCCGCCGGCACGGCGAAGCGATCGTAGATGGCGCTCCACTCCCCGAGAAAGCTTCCGTAACGGCGGGCGTTGGGGAGCAGGAACAGGCCACGGGTTGGATTGTGCAGCACGGGGCCGGCAGTCTCCTCCAGCACTTGCGCGACGGAATCGCGGCGGTCGGCCAGCCGCACGGGCAACCGCCGGCCCAGGAGCGCGTTGACGAACACCTCGTCGTGCCAGGTCACGTCCCGCGTCCATTCCCCCCTGGTCGGAAAAACGGCCAGCAGGCGCCCGTTCAGTGCACTCCCGAACGCAATGGACCCATCAGGAATGGTAAAGATGTGCTGCCAGAAGGAATACCCCGGCCTGAACGTCTGCATGGCCGCAAAATCGAGCCGTAGCCGTTCTTGTGTGTGCCAAAGCGCAACGGACCACGCAGAATCCGTCAACGCTTCCGCCTCGAACACGCCAACGGGCGGCGTCGGCCTGGCACTTCCACCGCCGGTCGTCTGGGTATCCGCTGTGAGGGTCAACGTGCCCGCAACCAGCTGAACGAACGCTGCGACGACGCCGAATTTCAGGAGGGCTGTTCTCTTCATGGCACATCACCGGGGAGAGAGACCACCACGAAGCACATATCGGCGGCGTTCCGCCCGAATGACAGCCTTGGGACGACGGCGGCGGTCGACGCGGCCACCTTGCCCGGATTGGAACGTCGCGACATGTGGGGGCATTTTTGTAGCGCAAGACGCTGGTCTTCGTCAAGTCTTCGCATCAGGTGGTTCCCGGACGGACCGATCGTGATTGCCGGGGTCCGCACCTTTTCGGTATCCTACTAATTCCGTTGGCTTTCTGGCGCACGGCTGCGTCGAAACAGGGGAGGCCGACCGAGCGCACCACCACGTTCGTCTGGGTGTTCATTCCGCGGTCGAGAGGAACCGGAGCGGATTCAATGAAACACAGGTCCTTTGCGGTGGGCTGTCTGGCAGCCATGTCGATGATATGGGCTGTCCATGCGCAGACCTTCCGCCCGGATCAGCAGGCTCCGTTGCAGCAGTCGGCCGCCGCCGTCGCGCATCCGCCCCAGGATGCCCACGGCATCACTGCAGACGATGGCCGTGCGCTCCTGAAGCAGTACTGCGTGGCCTGTCACAACGAACGCGCACGTGCGAGCGGCATGGATTCGGCCCGACGACTGAGCGTCGACCATCTAGACCTGGGAAACATGGACCAGGACCGGCAGACGTGGGAGCTCATCGTGCGCAAGCTCCGTGCGGGCATGATGCCGCCCTCGCCCATGCCGCGGCCGCAACCCGAGCGCTTCGACGCGGTGGTGTCGTGGATGGAGCACGAGCTCGACCGGACCGCCGCGCCATACATGCCGCCGCCCGGTCTCCATCGCCTCAATCGGACGGAATATGGCAACGCCATCCGGGATCTCCTCGATCTCGACATCGATCCCGCGCAGTACCTGCCCTCGGACGACTCCACGTCCGGCTTCGACAACATCGTGGCCGCCCTGGGAATCTCCTCGACACTCGTGGAGGCGTACGTCAACGCCGCGCAGAAGATCAGCCGCCTGGCTCTGGGCTACCCGGAGGAGCCGGCGCTGGTGGTGTATCGGGCTCGTGAGGACACGTCGCAGAACTATCACATCGAAGGCCTCCCTTTTGGAACGCGCGGGGGGCTGCTCGTAGGGCACGTGTTCCCCTCCGACGGCGAGTACACCCTCACGGTGACGCCGATCTTCGGCGACAACATGTCGCCAACGGGGTTTGGATCCGTCCCCTGCGAGAAGCTGGAGGTCCTGCTCGATGGCAAGCGGCTCGAGCTGATGGACTGGCAGGGCGGCGGCCGCATGAGCGCCACAAATTGTGGCGGGCGCCAGCAGGCCGAGGTTCGCAGCGGACAGTCGGGACCCGAGGCGTTCTTCGGCGGTCGCGGCGGCACGCCCATGCGTGTCCGGTTCACGACCACGGCCGGGCCGCACATGGTGGGCGCGACCTTCCTGGCCACGAACTACGCCCCGCTGCTGGACCTCGATCGACAGTTCCTCCGGAGCACGATCCAGACCGGTCCCACGCCGGGCTACACCTTCTTCCCGCACGTCGGAACGATCCGCATCGAGGGTCCGTACAACTCCACTCCGGCGCAGGACTCTCCGAGCCGCCGCCGCATTTTCAGTTGTCAGCCCGCCGGTGCCGCGGAAGAGGCAGCGTGTGCGCGTGACATCGTCTCGAACCTCGCGACGCGCGCATTCCGGCGCCCGGCAGCCGACGCCGATGTGGAACGGCTGATGGAGTTCTACGAGTTCGGCCGGCGCGAGAAGGACTTCGAGCAGGGCATCGAGATGGTGCTCGCGCGCGTTCTCGCCTCGCCGCAATTCATCTATCGGATCGTCGAGGAGCCGGTCTCGCTCACCGTCGGGGAGTCGTATCCGCTGTCGAATCTGGACCTTGCTTCACGACTGTCGTTCTTCTTGTGGAGTACGATCCCGGACGACGAGCTGCTGGGGGTCGCAAAGGAAGGGCGGTTGACCGATCCGCAGGTGCTCGAACAGCAGGTACGCCGGATGCTGCAGCACCCGAAGGCGACGGCGCTGGCCGTCAACTTCGCCGGGCAATGGCTCAACCTGCGAGGGCTCGAGGCCACGGCGCCGCTGCCCTTGATCTACCCGGATTTCGACGACCCGCTCCGTCAGGCGATGCGGCGCGAGGTCGAACTGCTGTTCGACACCATGGTGCGCGAGGATCGCCCGATCACCGAGTTGTTGACCGCCGACTACACGTTCGTGAACGAGCGGCTCGCCCTGCACTATGGGATCCGGAACATCTACGGCAGCCAGTTTCGGCGCATCCCGCTCGGCAGTGAGTTCGCCGAGCGCCATGGACTGCTCGGCAAAGGGGCCTTTCTGACTACGACGTCGAAGCCAGAGCGGACTTCGCCGGTCACCCGCGGCCAATGGGTCATGGCCAACATCCTGGGCATGAACGCCCCCGATCCGCCGCCCGACGTGCCCCCGCTCCCACCGCGCCCCGCGGATCCCAACGCGGCGGAGCCGACCATGCGGCAGAAGATGATGGATCATCGGGTCCGTCCCGATTGCACGACGTGTCATCAGCTCATGGATCCGATTGGCTTTGCGCTGGAGCCGTTCGACGGCATCGGCCTGCTCCGCAGCCATGAGGAGGGACAAGAGATCGACGCCGCCGTACAGACCTTCGACAGCACGGCCGTGGACGGGCCCGTCAACCTGCGCCTCTGGTTGGCCGGCAAGTACGGCGACCATTTCGTGACCGTCGCAACAGAAAAACTACTGACGTATGCCCTCGGCCGGGGTGCCGACTACCGCGACATGCCGCTCGTGCGCGCGATCGCGCGCGAGGCGCTCGAGCACGATGCGCGCTTCTCGGCGCTCGTCCTCGGGATCGTCAACAGCCCGCCATTCCGCATGAATATGAAGATGGACGCCGCGGGCAGTCCTCAACAGGCCGCAGTCACATTTCCGGATACCGACTCTCACCAAAGGGGGGTGAACTAATCATGTTCATCACGAAGAGGCACATTCGTCGGCGTACGTTCCTGCAGGCCTCCGGTGTGACGTTGGCGCTGCCGCTGCTGGAAGCGATGATTCCAGCCAGTACGGTGCTTGCCCAAACCGCGGCCGCGCGCCCCAAGAGCCGCTTCGTCGGAATCTTCTACCCGCACGGTGCCGCACCGGGCCATTGGGAGCCGGAGCACGAGGGCCCGCTTCCGGAGCAGCTGCCCTACATCCTGGAGTCGCTCGACAGACTCAGGGAGCACACCGTGGTGATGTCGGGCCTGTGGTCGCAGTCTGCCGAGCCGCCCGAAGGAACGACCGGCTCGGACCACTGGGTGGCGGCCGCGTTCCTCACTGCGATCAAGCCGAAGAAGACCGCTGGAGCCGACGCGACAGTGGGCAGCCCAACCATCGATCAGCTGATCGCGCAGAAGATTGGCCAGGAGACCCTGCTGCCGTCGCTGCAGCTCGCCGTGGAGGATCCGAACTCGAGCTCGAGCAACTGCGGCGAAGGGTACAGTTGCGCGTACACCAACTCGATCTCGTGGGTAGGGCTGCCGACACCTCATGACGAGCCGGTCATGCGCACGAGCCCGCTCCCGATGGAGCTGAACCCGCAAGTCGTGTTCGAGCGGCTCTTCGGCAGCGGCTCGACTCCGGAGATTCGCGCGCAGCGGCTGAAGCAGCGTCAGAGCATCCTGGACTCGCTGGTCGACGAGCTGTCCGGCCTGCGCCGGCAGCTTGGTCCGAACGATGTCCGGACCATCGATCAGTACACGGACGAGATTCGGGAGATCGAGCGTCGCATTCAGCTCGCCGCCAAGGCATCCACGCAGGTGCCGGAGCTCGATCTGCCTCCGGGAATTCCGGAGCAGTTCGACGACCATATCAAACTGCATTCGGACATGCTGGCGCTGGCATTCCAGGCCGACATCACCCGGGTGGCCACAATCCTGGGCGCACGCGACCTCACCAGCCGCGTTTATCAGTTCCCGAAGGGCGAGCTGTTCCCGAGCGGCGGGGCGAGCGTGAGCTTCCATGGCGGATCGCACCACCAGGACGATCCGGTGCAGATCCGGCGCTACGCCGACATCGGCCGGTACCACGTCGGCACCATGGCCTATCTCGCCGAAAAGCTGAAGACCATCCCGGAAGGCGACGGGACGCTCCTCGACAACTCGCTGATCCTGTGGGGCTCGAACATGGGCAACTCGAATCAGCACCACCACTACGATGTGCCGCACATCCTCGTTGGCGGGGCCAGCGGGCACCTCCAGGGCAACCGGCACCTCGCGTACGACAGGAGAGCCGTTCCAACGGGCAATCTCCTCCTGAGCATCCTGGACATGTACGGCATCCAGCAGGAAGTCCAGGGCGACAGCATCGGCCGACTGCCGAAGCTGCTCTAAGCGCTCGCAACCAGGGGTACGGCTCCGCCGTGCCCCTGCACCCCCCCACACGGCGTGACGGAGAGACCAACCACATGAAAGCGCGGCAGGACATTGGATCGCCGTTCGGCTGGGTGCGGGGCTTCTATGCTCTTCGCGCAACGGGCTCGAGGCTGGACACCAGCCTGCGGCGAGCTGCGGCAGGCCATGTGGCAGCCCTCGTGCTGGGCGTCATCGGCGGCGCGTTCGTCGCTGACGCCAGCGACATCGCAGATGTGGCGCAAAAGGGCGACCTGGCCGCGGTTCGGCAACTCCTTCAGCAGGCGCCCGACACCATCGATACGCCGCAGATAGATGGCGCCACCGCCTTGCACTGGGCGGTGTACCGGGACGATTTCGAGATGGCCGACCTGCTCATCTCGGCCGGCGCGAACGTCTCCGCGGCCAATCGCGTGGGCGTGACGCCACTGCAGATGGCCGCGCTCTATGGCAACCCGCCGATGATCGATCGCCTGCTGAAGGCTGGCGCCGATGCGCGGGAGCGCGGCCCTGCCGGCGAGACAGTGGTCATGCTGGCGGCACGCAACGGGAACCCCGATGCCATCAGAGCGCTCGTCGCTGCAGGCGGCGAGGTCAACGCCCGCGAAAATCTCAGGGGGACCACGGCGCTGATGTGGGCCACGGAACAGCGGCATGCCGATGCCGTGAAGGCCCTTCTCGAGCTCGGGGCCAATCCCAACGCCAGGTCCGGGCCTGCCGGATTGCCTCGAAACTACATGGCGCCGCGGCTCAACGTCCGCGCCGTCGAGCAGGCCCGGGAACGCCGGCGGCGCGCCGCGGCTACGGGCAGGACCTACGAAGAACAACTCGCCTTCGAACAGCGTCAGGGGATCGACCTCGGCGGACAGCGCGGACTGGCCACGCCCCTTGGCCCGGACGGGCTTCCGCTCCCGCCCGCTGCAGGTGGCCGAGGGGGAGGTGCCCGCGGCGGCGGCGCAGGACAACCGTCAACTTCCCCTCCTGCG
>CAZDLW010000196.1:0-11117 GCA_964505975.1 uncultured Bifidobacteriaceae bacterium
GACATGCGCAGCCGGTTCGAGCAGGTCGACCGCCGGTTCACCTGGGTCCTGGGCGTCCAGATGGCGCTGATGCTTGCCGTGATCGGAGCGCTGCTGGGCGCTTACGTGCGATAACCAGCCACGGCTCTTGCCCTTGATATCCCAGCAGTCCTGAGCTCAGGGGTCGGCGCCGACCGGTCCTCATTCCCGACCCGTGTCGCGGCACCGATCGGTGTGCCAGCCGGTTCCCTATGGACATTCCAAATGAGATGATCTGTGTTCCTATGCACGCTGCATAGGAGCGGCAGCTCGCGCGCCCAGGTCAAGGTGAGGCGGAGCCACAGCCGGCTTCTGCATGCTCGCCGGTCCGAGGCCGCCGCTGGTGCCCGAACGCCGGCGACGGCTCGCGGACGAGCTCGAAGACATCGCCCGGCACTGCGCAGCGTTGCCGGTGCTCGATGCGCGCAGTCCGGACGAGATCCTCCGCTACGACGACACCGGCCTCCCGCGCTGATGGTCGTCGACACGTCCGCGTTCGTGGCCATTCTGATAGGTGAACCGGAGCGCCGGCGCTTCCTCGAATCGATCGAATCCGCCGAGTCGCGTGCCCTCTCGGCCGCCACTCTCGTCGAAACCTCCGTCATGAGTTGCCGCAGCATACGCGCCGGGGACACGCCGAGCTCTCGGCGCCGCTCGGCATCGACGCGCGGGCGGTTCGCGCGATTGCGACCGGCCTGGTCGGTTACGACTGGTGGGTGATGATCGAACGAGAGAATTGCGCGCTGAACGATGCTCTTGTGAACGCGAGAAGTCCGGGCAACCTTACTCACTGACGGCCCACGCGTGCCCTGCGTCCCGTCGTGCGCCGTGCTCTTTCTCCGCCGGCCGCAGCGATTCGGATCTAGAATCGGCCATCGGCCCTGGCTGGACGGCACCGCAATGAGGGAGACGACAACATGCGGCGATTGGCACGTCTCGTGATTTTCTTGATCGGCCTGACGTTGCTCGCGGGCTCCGCTCGCGCGCATCACAGTCAAGCCGGGATCTTCGATTCGACCAAGACGATCGAAGTCACCGGCGTCGTCAAGTCGGTGTCGTGGCGCAATCCGCACGGGCAGATCCTGTTGTCCGTGACGGACGACACGGGCAGGGAGACAGTGTGGGACGCGGAGACGGCGTCGATCAGCATCCTGCGCAACCGCGGCGCGGACGGCAGCTCGATCCGGATCGGCGACCGGGTGACGATCGCGGGCGCGCCGTCGGTGCGCAACCGGCCAGAGATCCTCGCGCGGAGCGTGCTGCTGCCGAGCGGCTACGAGTTCACGTTCGGCTCGCCCAACGCGTATTTCCCCGCCGGCAAGGCGGGCCGCATCGTCGGCCGCGTGAAGATCGAAGGCGACGTGGCCGCGGCGACGGCCCGAGCCGACGGCCTGTTCCGCGTGTGGTCGACGATCATGAGCGACCCGGCCGCGTTCCCGATGTTCAAAGGCGGCTATCCGCTGACGGCTGCCGGCAGAGCCGGGCTCGCGACGTGGAACCCGCTGGACAACGTGCTCTTGAAGTGCGGCACGAAGGGCACGCCGCTCATCATGATCTCCCCACTGCCGATGGAGCTCGTCGAGGACCGCGACACGATCATCATGCGGCTCGAAGAATACGACACCGTGCGCACGATCCACATGAATCCCACGGCGGTGGCGCCGGCCGAGCACACGCTGCTCGGCTTCTCCCGCGGCCGCTGGGAAGGCACCACGCTCGTGGTCGAAACGGACCATATCGCGGCCGGCTACTTCGATCACGAAGGCACGCCTCAGAGCGACCAGATCAGGGTGGTCGAGCGCTTCATCCCGAACGCGGACTACAGCCGGCTGGACTACACGCTGACGACCATCGACGCGGTGAACTTCGAACGGCCGTTTACCCTGACGCGGTACTTCGTCTGGAGGCCCGAGAACACGGTGCACCCGTACGAGTGCCTGGACCGGTTCGAGCCTGAACGATAGGGCGCCGGCCATCGGGCACGCGATGAGGGCGGAATCTCACGGCATCACGCGCTGCAACTGGCAAGGACGTGCACCATGCAGATGCATCCGTATCTGAGCTTCAACGGCGACTGCGAGGCCGCGTTCAGACACTACGCGCGATGTCTGAACGGGCGCCTCGGAGAGATGTTCCGGTATGGCGGGTCGCCGATGGCCGATCGAGCCCCCGCCGGATGGCAGGACAAGATCATGCACGGCAGCATCACGATTGGCGGACAGGTGCTGATGGGCGCCGACGTTGCGCCGGATCGATACGAGGCGCCGAAGGGCTTCTCCCTGTCGCTGCAGATCAAGGACACGGCAGACGCCGAACGCGTGTTTCGCGAATTGTCCGACGGTGGCGAGGTGCGCATGCCGCTCGAGAAGACGTTCTGGGCCGACCGTTTCGGCATGCTCGTGGACCGCTTCGGCGTGCCGTGGCTGATCAATTGTGAGGGCACCGATCAGGCCGCGGTCGCGTGACCCGGGACGGCCAGCGCTCCTGATCGCCAATGCGACCGCGCACGCGATGCCGATCACGGTGCTCAACTGGACCGCACGCCTCGAAGCGGTTTTTCGAGAACAACCAGGAGGCACCGCGTACCATCATGATCTCGTAGGCGCCCAGAGGGCGACGCGCACGCCTCGGGTCGCCTACGACGAAATCCAGTCCACGCCCTGGATGATCGCAACCCGCAGTGCTGCTCCTGATCCCGCGGTACCCCTGGCTGACCGATGGTCGAAGGCTACGTGCCGGTCGCCAGCGGTGATTGCAGTGCAGAAACTGCGATCTCGGCGTACGCGGACGTGGCAGGCACTGCAGATCGATCCGGCCGAAAGATGCCTGTCCTGCCGCATTGGCAGGTTGTTGGCGCCATAGCCGGCGCGGGCATGCCCTGTGCTCCCGGACGACGGTAGAATGGGCTGGAGCCCGGAAGCGAGGTGCCGGGATGGCGACGGTCGAAGAGCGGCTCGCGTCGCTCGAGGCGCGCATGGGCAAGATGGACGACCTGCAGACCCTGATGGCGGCGCTGCGGGAGGACCTGAATCGCGGGTTCACCCACGTGCGGGAGGAGCTGGTCCGCCAGCGGGAGGACGTGACCCTCGAGCTGGCACAGGCGCGGGAGGACACGGCCCGCCAGTTCGCGCAGATGCGGGACGACATGTCTCGCCAGTTCACGCAGGTGCGGGAAGACATGGCGGAGATCCGGGCGGACATGCGCGGCCGGTTCGAGCAGGTCGACCGCCGGTTCACCTGGGTCCTGGGCGTGCAGATGGCCCTGATGCTTGCCGTGATCGGCGCGCTGCTGGGCGCCTACGTTCGCTAACCAGCCAAGGGCGCTCGCCCTTGATATCCCAGCAGTCCTGAGGCGAGGAGTCAGCGACCACCGGTCCTCATTCCCGCCCCGTGCCGCGGCGCGATCCGTGCCAGCCGGTTCCCTAGCGCGATCACGCCCGCCGGACGACGACAGCTCGCCCGCGAGGCCGAGGGGTGGGCACGGATGGCGGGGATCATCGGCCGCCTCCTGCAGTTGAAGCCGCAGGAGTGAGGAGGCCCATGAACGTCCGCAGCCTCTGGTCACGACTGCGCGATGCGCTCACAGGTCGCGGTGACGACGAGGAGACCGCAGAGGAAATCCGCGCCCATCTCCATCTGCTCGAAGGACGATTCCTGGCACGAGGCCTCCCGCCAGACGAGGCCCGCGGCGCCGCGCCTTCGGAGGCATCACCCAGCTCGAACAGCAGTCGTTCCTCTGGCTCGATTACCTGCGGCAGGACGCGCGCACATCGACGAGTACGGGCGGCCGCAGGTTGCCATTGTCAACCAACGGCTCGCGCGTGAGGCGTTTGGCGCCGAGAGCCCTCTCGGCCGGACGATTCGAAACGGCATGACGCGCGAGTCGCTGGAGGGCATGACCATCGTCGGCGTGGTCGCCGACGTCCGTCAGACGTCGCCGTCGATGCCGCCGGAAGCGGAGATCTACCTGCCGTACCTGCAGCATCCCGGGCCCGGGAGCAGCCTCGCACTGTTCGCCCGCGCTCTGTCGAGCCGGAGATGCTCGCGCTGCGGATTCGCGCGGTCATCAGCAGGCTGAATCCCGATGTGCCTGTGCGCTTCTCCAGCCTGCACGAGACGTTCGCCGGTGCGCTGGCGCCGCCGCGTTTCCGAGCCGTGCTCGTGTCGGCGTTCGCGCTGCTCGCGGTGCTGCTGGCGGTCATCGGTGTCTACGGTGTGGTGTCGCACCTGGTGGCCGAACGGACGCCGGAGATCGGCCTGCGCCTCGCCATTGGTGCGTCGCGCCGCGAGATCTTCACCTCCGTCGTCGGAGGGAGCATGCACCACGTGGTCTGGGGGCTGCTGCTCGGGGTTGGGGCGCACTCGCCACCGCGGGCGCGCTGCGTGCGCTGCTGTTCGAAGTCGGGCCGCGCGATCCGCTGACCATCGCGGGAGCCGTCATCGTGCTGCTGGTGACGGGACTAGCGGCGAGCAGCGTGCCGGCACTGCGCGCGGCGAGCGTGGATCCAGTAGTGGCGTTGCGGCAGGAGTAGATGTCCGATAGGCCAGAGCCGCACGATGTCATCGCGCAGTTGGTGTGCAGGTCGACGCGGAGCCACGGCCGGCCTCTGCATGCTCGCCGGTCCGAGCCCGCCGCTGGTGCCCGAACGGCGCCTGGCGACGGCACGGAGATCCGATAGATGTTCCGGTGCGTCGTCACGCGCGGGAACGGATAGAACGAGGGGCCCGCACCGGCGAAAGCCTGTGCTTGGAGATCGAAGGGGCAACCGCAGACGGCAGCGCGATCGAGCCCGGGAGGATCGGAGTGGGTCTGCGCCTCGCGCTCTCTGACGACTCGCGCTGGGTCACGACCTCTCCCGTGCAGGCGATTTCAATCGACACGCCGACACGGACAGCTGTCTTCTGATCGTCGATTCCCGGACACGGCTTTCCCCAACTCTCACTGAATCGCTACCCCACACGCACCTGGCTGGTGTCTGGCCGCCCGTCCCGGCTGGGCCTTTCGAGAATCGCGTGAAGACCGTGACGCTGCGACCGCTCCAGGAACGGCTCACCGGCACCGTTTCGTCGACGATGTGGATCCTGATGTCCGCGGTGGGCGTCCTGTGGCTCATTGCGTGCGCCAACATCGCGAACCTGCTGTTGGCGCGCGCGGCGGGAAGGACACGCGAGACGGTTCTCCGTGCCGCGCTCGGCGCCGGCCGGGGCCGCGTGGTCCGACAACTGCTGGCCGAGAGCAGTGTGCTGGCGGGAGCGGCCGGGCTGGCAGGTCTCGTGCTGGCGTTCTTGCTCGTTCAAGGAATCGTGTGGTTCTCACCCGTCGACCTGTCCCGCATCGACGATGTGCGGATCGACATGACCGTCCTCCTGTTCGCGCTCGGGCTCTCGCTGATGTCGACGGCGCTCTTCGGGTTCGTGCCGGCCCTCCACGCCTCGCGACTCCCCTGGAAAGGCGATGCGTGCCAGGGTCCGGCGCCGATTCCGAACCCGTGATTGGGACCGGCCGCACGCGTCTTCAGGATCAGCAGCTCCAGCGCGGCCCTGGGGTGCTCTCGACGGTTCGTACGGTCGTGTCTCGCTCGGACCTCAGTAGGCTACTAGGGTAGGGTGATTGGAGATGAGCATCCCCTGATCAGACGTATCGCCCCCGTATCGCCCCTCATTGACAAATAGCCCCAAAAGGCGTTGAATGCCGTCACCTCTCGCTGAGGCTGGTCGCTGGTCCTCCTCAAAGCGCACGCACTCGTATTCCAAGGAGGACCACCATGCGCGGAGCGTCGAAGGTCATCTCGATTCTGGCGGCGGCTGTCTTCTTGCCAGCCGTTGCGTTTGCACAAGGAACCCTCACAGGCAACGTGAGGGACCAGTCGGGCGCGGTGCTGCCGGGCGTCACCGTCGAGGCGTCGAGCCCCGCGCTGATCGAGAAAACGCGGACTGCCGTCACTGACAGCGCCGGGCAGTACCGCATTACAAGTCTCAATCCCGGCACGTACTCGCTGACCTTCACACTGTCGGGCTTCAACCTCGTCAGGCGTGAAGGCATCGAGCTCAGCGGCACGGCCACGCTGACGATTCCGATCGAGATGCGCGTCGGCGCGCTCGAGGAGACGATTACCGTCACGGGCGCGACGCCCGTAGTCGACGTGCAGACCGCCCAGCGTCAGACCGTGCTCAGCGCGGATGTCGTGGCCGCCGTTCCGGGAAACCGCTCGGTCGGCACGCTGCTGAACGCCGTCCCCGGCCTCGTCGTCAACGACGGCGCGCTTGCGGCGTCGCCGACGATGACCTTCTTCGCCGCGCGCGGCGGTCCGATCAACGAAGGCCGGATGGCCGTCAACGGCATGACCATCGCGGCACCGTTCAACGGCGGCGGCGTCTCCACCTACATCCTGGATTCGATCAACGTCGACGAAGTGGTGGTCGTTGTCGGCGGCGGTCTCGGCGAGACGGACGTCGGCGGACCGATCATGAATCTCGTTCCGCGTGCCGGCGGCAACTCGTTCCGCGGCCAGGGGTTCATCAACAACGCGGGAAGCTGGTCGCGCGGCAACAACCTGAACGACGAGCTGCGGGCGGTCGGCCTCAGCGAAACGCCCGGCATCATCAACTCCTATGACGCGAGTGCGTCGTATGGCGGCCCGATCAAGCGCGATCGACTCTGGTTCTTTGGGAGCTATCGCAGCCTCGAGACGGCGGCGGCGGTGCCAGGCGTCGTCTACAACGCGAATGCGTACGACGCCTCGCGGTGGGACTGGGTGGCAGATCCCGGCGTCACAGCGCGGACGCTGCAGGGACGCGCGACGTACATCGGCAGATTGACGGCGCAGGTGTCGGCGAAGCATCGCGTCACCTACAACCACGAGTACCAGCGCCGCTGCGAGGGATCGACACTCAAGATCGAGACCGACAACGGCTGCAATCGCCGCGGGGCCGACTGGGTCGGGTTGGGAGCGGGCTCAACGGCGCCTTCACCCGAGGCCAATCCGAGTTACTTCGGCAACCTTCCCTATCACGTCAACCAGGCGATATGGACGGCGCCGATCACGAACAGGCTGCTGCTCGAGGCGGGCTTCACCCGCTTCATGTTCCGCGGCGGGACGACGGGCCGGCCGGCGCCGGACGGCATCATGAACCTGATCCCGGTGACCGAGCAGTCCACCGCGATCAATCCGGCAACCGGCCTGCAGTATGCCCCTCGCGCGAACTTCGTCTATCGATCGGTGGCAACAGCCAACCCCAATTACGCGAACCCGAACAACTGGCGCGCCTCGGCGTCCTACGTCACGGGATCGCACGAGATGAAGGTCGGCTACCAGGGTGCGTATATCCGCGTCAACAACTGGTTCCTCGTTGGCGAGCCCCAGCTGGCCTACCGGTTCAACCAGGGCGTGCCGAACCAGTTCACCTTCCGGCTGCCCGAGTGGCACCAGTCCGACCGCACGGGAACCGCCGCGGTGTACATCCAGGACAAGTGGACGCGTGGCCGGTTGACGCTGCAGGGCGCGCTCCGGTACGACCGCGCGTGGAGCTTCACGCCGGCGGAGCACAATGGCACGCCGTTCACGTCACCACTCAACGAGGCGCCGATCAGCTTCCCGCGGACGCCCGGCGTCGACTCGTTCAACGACATCACGCCGCGCTTCGGTGCCGCGTACGACGTGTTCGGCAACGGCAAGACCGCGCTGAAGTTCAATCTCGGCCACTACCTCGATGCGGCCACCAATGACAGCGAGTACACGAGCAACAGTCCGGCGGCCCGTATCGTCCGCATCGCATCGCGCAATTGGCAGGACACGAACAACAACAGAAGCATCGACTGCAACATCATGAACTTCGACGCCAACGGCGAGTGCCTCGCCATGACCGGCAACGACCGCAACTTCGGCGGCGTCTCGGAAACGATCACCCAGGTCAACCAGGCCACGCTGCGGGGCTGGGGCGTCCGTCAGAGCGACTGGCAGTGGGGCGTCACGGTGCAGCAGGAGCTCCTCCCACGCGTGTCCACGGAGGTGTCGTACAACCGCCGCTGGTTCCGCGGCGCAAAGGTTACCGACAACATGGTGCGCGGGCCAGAGGACTACGACGAGTTCACGATTACCGCACCGCTGGATCCGCGGCTGCCGGGCGGCGGAGGCTATCCCATCACGCTGCAGATGATCACGGCTGCGGCCGCCGCGCGTGGCGCGGCGAATTACGTCACGTTCGAGACCGACTTCGGTCCCGAACGGACGCAGTACTGGCATGGCGTCGATTTCACGCTGAGCGCGCGGCTCCGTCAGGGGCTCACGCTGCAGATCGGGACACAGACCGGCCGATCGGTCGAGGACAACTGCGCAACGGCGCGCAACATCGACGGCGGCGGCAACATCAGGGACCTGCGCAGCTGCCGCGACGTCGATCCGTTTCAAACCACCATCCGCGGGCTCGCGTCGTACACGATTCCCACAGTCGATGTTCTCGTCAGCGGTACGGTACGCTCGCAGCCGCCGCTCGAGCGCATTGCCAACTGGCCCGTGTCGAACGCGGTGATCCTGGCGGCGCTTGGACGGCTGCCTCCCGGCGGCAACCTGGCTGGCAACACGACGATCAACGTCCTCGACAGCGATCATCGGCTGTACGCCGACCGGCGTACGCAGATAGACATGCGCTTCGCGAAGATCTTCCGGTTCGCCGGCAGACGTGCGGATCTCGGCATCGACCTCGGCAACCTGCTGAACACCAATTACACGACGACGTACGAGAACGTCTATCAGTTCAGCGTGGGCAACACCGCGCTGGGCGGCACGTGGAACGACCCGACGGCGGTCTACGCGCCGCGGTTCGTGCGCTGGAACCTGACGGTCGACTTCTGACGAGAGTCGTGGGTTCGGGCCCCGGACCTTTCAATCCCCGGGGCCCGGCAACATTCCTCGCATGGCGCTCGGGACTCGAGGACAGCGGAAGGATGCACAAGAGAACGCCGCTCGACGGCCCGCTACCGCTCCAGCGCGGTTCGGCATGATGTGTCTTGTGGACTCTAGCAGCGAGCGGCCCTGAGCACGGTGAACTCCTCGTCCCGCTGCACCCGACCACGCTTCTCGGTAGCTGACCGCGGTCCCTCGCGGAGCAAGTGCGAGATCAGATCTCACGCGCGCGACTCAGTGCCCGACGAAGCGACCGTGCAGCGCGATTGAGCCCGTCATCGAAGCTCGAGAAACGAGTTTCGCGCACTCCCGCCTCACGGGCCACTTCGGCGAACGCGGCCAGATGCACACTGTCATGGGCCCGCAGCCGATAATGTTCCGCCAACTCGCCCGCCTGACGACACAGGGCCGACGTCACTTCGATGGTTAGGTATTGCGGCCACTCGGCTTCGAATGTCTTCTTGGCCGATGCGAAAACCGCCGGCCGACGCACTCGTTCTCGTCGACGCCGTGCCAACGCCGCGCGCGTTTCCGTGTACGCGATGGACGATGTTGCGACAATCGTCGCCGCTTCGACCAGCTGGCGCACGGCGTCGCTTTCAGGTTCCATCACGTAGAGTTTCACCAGGCTACTGGTGTCGAGATACAGCGTCATCCGCGATTCTCGAGCACCGCGTCTGAAACCGTCTTGCCCACACCGACACGCACCGGTCGACGACTTCCGACGGGTTTGCCTCCGCTCCACTGGGCGCGCCCGTCGGCAACGAGCCGGTGGGCCCAGTCGACGTCAGCTCGTGCCACAACGGGACTGATTGTGGCGATGGAACGACCGCGTTCGGTTACCAAGAGCCTGGCGCCCGATCGCACTCGCTTCAAGTGCCGGCTCAGATGCGCCTTCAACTCTCGAATGCCAACTGTGTCCACGTCCGAATCTCCATGGAAGTGACTACAACCCTATCACAATGTGACCCCATCTGATCATTGCGACAGGCGATCGTCACGTCGGGCCGGAGTCGATAGGGCTGCGCCGTTGGTGGAGCAGTCTCGTCTCAGTTGGGTGTAGATCCGTCACATAGACGGATCAATCAGTAAACATCGATACATTTTGTCGATCGACGGTCGCGTAGCGGCCGGATTGTGGCACCTTTGCCTGACGCCGGACGAAATGTCCGAGCGAAGGGGGGAGACGCCATGCCATGTGCAACCGCGCGCGCGGCGGCGCCGATCCGCGGCTTTGCGGCGGCCGAAGCCAGCTTTTCGTCCTTGGTGAGTCAGCTGCAGTCATCGGATACGCGCGCATGACGCATAGCGACCTGGAGCAGTTGCTGGAACGCGAGGGTCGGGAGCTGATGCGCCAGTTGCTGCAGGCCCATCTGGACGTGCGCACCCAGGCCACGGCGGAGACCCCCGTCGTCGGGGCCGATCGCGTGCCGCGCACGCACGCTCGGCACGGCACACGCGCGCTGGAAACGATCGTCGGCACGGTGGAGGTGTCGCGGGCGGGGCATGGCGCCCGCGGCTGCGAGACCCTCTTCCCCGCGGATGCCGGCTTGAATCTGCCGCGGGAACGCTACTCGTTCGGCGTGCGCCGCCGGGCCGCCGAAGAAGCGACCAAGGGATCGTTCGACGAAGTCGTCTCGGTCTTTGCGCGCCATTCGGGCGCGGCGGTCGCCAAGCGGCAGGTCGAGGCCGTCGTCCAACGGGCCGCTCAGGACTTCGACAGCTTCTACTTCGAGCGGCGGCTCCACTGGGCGGTCGAAACGGCGGCGTCGAGCACGATCCTGGTCTTGACGTTTGATGGGAAGGGCGTGCCCGTACGGCACGCGGATCTTCGCCCCGCCACGCAGGCGGCGGCCACCGAGCGGCAGCACCGACGGTCGACCCGCGTGAGCAAAGGGGAGAAGCGTCACACGCGGCGGATGGCCCAGGTCGCCGCCGTGTATACGACGGCTCCCTTTGCGCGCACCGCCGAAGACATCATCCGCGAGCTGGGCCCCCCTGGCGCGCCCCGCCCGGTGCGGCCACGGCCGGAAGGGAAACGCGTGTGGGCGAGCCTCAGCCAGGAGCCGGCCGAGGTGATCGACGAGGCATTCCTCGACGCCTCCTCTCGCGATCCGAAGCGGGAGAAGCAGTGGGCCGTGCTGGTCGATGGGAACGCCGACCAGATCGCACGGGCCCGAGCGGCCGCCAAACGCC
>CAZDLW010000197.1:0-11094 GCA_964505975.1 uncultured Bifidobacteriaceae bacterium
CGTCGTCGCCGCCGCCCGCACGCCGGCCGGATCGGCGGCTGGTCCGACGATGACGTAGTCGTTGTGCATCACGCGGCGGCCGTTCACCAGGTCGCCGGCGTCCACGTAGGGGCGCTCCGCGGCGGGGGCATGAACGAGGACCACATCCGCATCCCCCCGTGCCGCCATGCGCAGGGCCGCCCCTGTCCCGACGGCAATCACCTTCACCTCGATGCCGTGCTCCCGCTCGAAGCGTGGCACGAGCAGGTCGAGCAGACCGCTGTCGTACGTGCTGGTGGTCGTGGCAAGGATGATGGATGGACGCGGCTGCGCCCAGCTTTGCTGGGCCAGGATGGCGAGCGCCACCGCGGCGGCAAGCGGGAAGATGGACGGTCGGCGGGGCATCGGCTGAAAACCTTCATTCTACGGTGCCTTTTGCCGGGTCCGCTTGCGCGGCCGTGACCAGTGGCGGCACCCAGGAAAGGGCCCCCATGCCCCACACGGCCCAGGCCTGTCACAGACGTTTCACAGTTCAGCCGTTCCGCTGACATCGGGCGTACCGTCAAATGAATCAAAGCAACGGAACACGCGGCCTGGCCGATACTACTGTCAGCCGCGAAGGTTTGGAGGTATCCATGAATTCCTTTCGTACGATGATCGCGGGTGGCGTGATTGCCGGTCTGCTGCTCGGCAGTGTTGCGCTGGCCCAGGGGCCGCGGGATGGGAGGCCGGGTCCCCGTGGACCGCGGCAGGCAATGGGCGTGCAGGGTTTGCCGCTTGGCGCCCTCAATCTGACCGATGCCCAGCGGGACCTGATTCGCGAGACCACTCAGCGTCACCGAGCCGACATCCAACAGGCGGAACAACGGCTGCGTCAGGCTCTCAACGCTCAGCGCGAGGCCGTGCAGGCGGTTCCGCTCAATGAAGGTCTCATCCGCTCCACCGCACCGGAGCTGGCCGAAGCGCAGACGGCCATGGCCATCGCGCAGGCGCGGCTCGGGGAGGAGATTCGGTCTGTGCTGACGCCCGCGCAGCTGGAGCAGGCGGCCAAGCTGCGCGCCGAACGCGAGCAGCGGATGCAGGAGCGCCGGGAACGGATGCAGCAGCGGATGCAGCAACGGCAGCAGCAGCGGCAGGCTCGTTGAGGTTTCGCGTCGGATCTCCTGCAGTAATCGCACACTGGCGGCCAGACACCTCTCGCGGCCAGTGTGCGTCACTCTCGGCTCGCGCCAACCCATAGCGCATCTCGATGTTCCGCATGCTCGCGGGGCTCGTGCGCATGCCGGGATTCCGTTCGAGCTCAGTTGCGATTGCCGCCGTACGAGCCTGTGAAGAAATCGAACCCCGGCTGCCCGCGGGTGCGAGGTCGGCACCTCCTCCGCAAACCGGCTCCGCTCGTCGCCCCACCAGTGTGACACCCCTGCTCGGCAGTCAGGTTGAGGCTCGCTCTAGACGGTTTGAACGGCCCAAATTCATGCGAACGAGTCAGGTTGGCCCGCGCTGCAACGGCTCGCCCCGTCTTGATTTGACCTCGACAATAAACTGCAGCTACACTTCGCGGACTCAACAGTTTCTGAGCTGGCGCCTATGCAGCCCGGCACGCGACTTGGCAGATACGAGATCCTCTCCGCCATCGGCAAGGGCGGGATGGGAGAGGTCTGGAGAGGCCGCGACACGACGCTGAACCGCGACGTTGCCATCAAGACGCTTCCCGATGCCCTGGCGAACGACGCCGATCGGCTCGCGCGGTTCGATCGCGAAGCCCGGTTGCTGGCCGCGCTGAATCACCCCCATATCGCCAGCATTCACGGCCTCGAAGAGGACGACCGCACGCGCTTCATTGTCCTGGAGCTCGTCAACGGCGAGACGCTCGGAGACCGTCTGCGGCGGGGGCCGATTCACCGTGACGAAGCGCTCTCACTCGCACTGCAGTTGGCCAGTGCCCTCGAGGCCGCACACGACCAGGGCGTCATTCATCGCGACTTGAAGCCGGCCAACATCATGATCACCCCGGACGGCCGACTCAAAGTCCTGGACTTCGGTCTTGCGAAGGCGGCCGACGGCGCCGGACCGGAAGTGAACCTTTCGGCGTCGCCCACCCTCAGTCTGGCGGCCACCCGTCAGGGCCTCATCCTCGGTACCGCCGGGTATATGTCTCCCGAACAGGCCCGCGGCGAAGCCGTCGACAGGACGGCGGACATCTGGGCGTTCGGCTGCGTGTTGTTCGAGATGCTGACCGGCCGCGGCACGTTCGACGGCAAGACGGTCTCGGACGTGTTGGCAGGCGTGCTGCGCGCGGAACCCGAGTGGGGCCTGCTGCCGCAGGGACTGCCAGTGCGCATCCGCTTCCTGCTCGAACGCTGCCTCGAGAAGGACGCGAAGAAGCGCTGTCAGACCGCCGGTGAAGCGCGAGGCGAGATTGAGCGGGCGCAATCCGATCCCGCCGCGGGAGTGGTTCCCACGGCTGCCGTTGTCGGGTCGTTCCGGCGCATCGCCCCGTGGGCGGCCGCAGTGGTCTTTGCGATCGTCACGGGCGCAGCCGTGTGGGCTCTGACACCCGCGCCGGTTGTGACGGTGCCGGTGAGCCGCTTCAGCCAGCCCTGGCCGGCGACTCAGCAGCCCAGGAACACGGGTCGCCCCGTCATGGCCCTCGCCGCGGACGGCACCAGCTTCGTGTACAACACGACGAACGGGCTCTATCGGCGCAGGCTCGACGATCTCGACGCCCGTGTGATTCCCGGAACCGAAGCAGCGCTGACCAACCCGTTCATGTCGCCGGACGGCCAGTGGGTCGGGTTCTTCTCGACGCCCAACAACGCCCTTCAACGCATTCCGGTTGGCGGTGGGGCAGCCGTGACGATAGCAGCGGCCGGCAACCCGTTCGGGGTGAGCTGGGGTCGCGACGGCACGATTGTCTTCGGACAACCCGAGGGCGTCATGCGCGTGTCGGCCAACGGCGGTGTGCCAGAGCTGATTGTGATGGTCGAACAGGGCCAGCAGGTGCAGGCGCCGCAGATACTGCCCGGCGGAGAGTGGGTGCTGTTCACGCTGGCCACCGGATCGGCGAACATCTGGAACACAGCCTCGATCGTCGTGGAGTCACTGACCACGAAGGAGCGCAAGGTGCTGATCGAGGGAGGAGCGGAGGCTCGATACCTACCCACCGGGCACCTGGTCTATGCCTTCGAGAACTCGCTCTTCGCCGTGCCCTTCGATCTCGACACGTTGACCGTCGCGAGCGGCCCCGTGCTGGTTGCCAACGGGCTGCGCCGGGCGGCGGCTACGGGAGCGGCGGATTACGGGGTCTCCGACGACGGCATGTTCGTGCAGCTGTACGTGGAGGACTCCGGCACGAACCTTCCGGAGAGCCACATCCTCTATGCCGATCGCAGTGGAAGTGTGGAGCGCATCAATCTGCGGGCCGGATTCTGGGGGCACCCGCGCGTATCGCCCGATGGCACGCAACTCGCGGTACAGTCCGCCGACGGCGAGGGGCGAAGCGACATCTGGATCTACGATCTCGAGGGTACATCCGAGATCCGCCGGCTCACACAGGGCGGGAATAGCAGCCGTCCAATCTGGACGCCCGACAGCCGCCGCATCACGTTCATGTCCACCCGCGGCGGGACGCCGGGCATCTGGTGGCAGCCAGCCGACGGCAGCGAGGACGCCGAACAATTGACGTCCTCCGATGGCCCGCAGCACTGGCCCGAAGCCTGGTCGCCGGATGGATCGACGCTCCTGTACAACAGTTGGGCGGGCGGCGGCTCGGGAGATCTGCAGAGTCTCTGGACCGTGTCGCCCGAACGCGGCGGAACACCCGAGCTGTTCACGTCGGGATTCGCCAGCGGCGGCTCGTTCTCGCCCGACGGCACGTGGGTGGCCTACCAGCGGGGAGAGCCCGAGAATCCGGCGAACGTGCAGATCTTCGTCAAACCATTTCCGCTCTCCGGTCCCGAGCGCGCCGTCTCGCAGAACGGCGGCGTGTATCCCATCTTCTCGACCGACGGGCGCCAGCTCGTTTACCGCCGCGCGTCGCCGGTGGCTGGCGGTCCAACAGTTCCGAACGAGCTGGTCAGCATCGGCATCAGCACGGCCGGCACGGTCACGTATGGATCGGAGCGGGCGCTTCCCATTCCGGGCTTGCCGGCGCGATTCGGCGTGCGCGATTACGACGTCGTCGCCGGCAGCGACCGGCTGGTCGTCATGCGCATTGCCCCCGCGGCGCCGGCTGGGAGCTCGGCCCTCGCGGAGTTCCGCATCGTCGTGAACTGGTTCGAGGAGCTGAAGCGCCGGGTCGTGGCGCCCTGACGGATCACGCCCTCGCCGTGCCGTACTGGGGCGCCCGCCGATGTACCAGGCGGCATCCACTTGCAACGCCAAAGGCTCAAAGACCGCGCCCCCCAGGCGGCACCCTGACACCTGCCCGGAACTGTCGCATCGATGCTTCCGCGCCCCTGCGGGTTCTGCCTCCTGCCTGTTCCGGAGAGATGAGGACGCGTTCCTCAGAATCGTGCCGGCGGCAGCCTGCGTGGCGCGCCGAACGCGAGCAGCGGATGCAGGAGCGCCGGGAACGGATGCAGGAGCGGATGCAGACAACGGCAGCAGCAGCGCCAGGCTCGTTGAGGTTGGCGTCGGATCCGTGCAGTAATCGCACACTGGCGGCCAGACACCTCTGGCGCCAGTGTGCGACGCTCTTCGCTCTCTCGAATCCGTATCACATCTCGATGTTTCCCATGTGCGCGCGGACTCGCGCGCACGCCGGGATTCGGTTTCGATTGCCGCCGCCACCGGCCGCGGAGCAGGAGAGCGCTCACGTTGTCGTGGCAATGGCCACCGCGTGGCGCGGTTCGTACAGCATCACCTCCACTCCCCCAGGCAAACCCAGCATCACCGTGATGCCGAAGCCTTCGTCCTCGGGCTCGCCCTTCACCTCGATTCCACGCGCGCGCAGTTGCCCGATGGTTCTGTGGATGTCGTCGCACATGAACGACAACTGATGCCGGACGCCCGCCTCGTAGGACGGGCCTTCGGGCGGATGCACGCCCAGCTCGGCGGGTGGTAGACGAAAGATCAGCCACCCATCGCCGGCATCGACGTGCGGCCAGCCGAAGACCTCCCGCAGCGTTGCGCGGAGCGCCTCCGGTTCGGTGGAATACAACAGCATGTGCGCGCCGATGACTGCCATGACCGCCTCCTTGGACCGCTATACGGCCCGGAACATGAATTTTGTACTCGTTTGTCGGTCCGCATAGCGGTCCTAGAGACGGCTTGAACGGTCGGAATCCATGTAAATGAGTCGGAGCACTGGTCGAGGGCGTTTGCCTGGAATGACAATGGGCCATGAGCAATGACATACGGCCGCTGCCTCGGGCCCAGGCGTTCTGCGCCAGGTACAAGCTCGAGTGTCCGATCCTTCTGGCCCCGATGGCCGGGGCGTGCCCGGCCAGCCTGTCGATTGCGGTTGCCAACGCGGGCGGCATGGGCGCCATGGGTGCACTCGTCACGCCACCGGCAGGCATTCACGACTGGGTCGGCGAGTTTCGCGCGCACAGTCGCGGACCGTTCCAGTTGAACGTCTGGATTCCGGGCTCGCCGCCGCCGCGCAGCGTAGACGCCGAGGACCGCGTCAGGGCATTCCTCGAGCAATGGGGACCACCGGTGCCTGCGGATGCGGGAGACCTGATGCTGCCGGACTTCGAGGAGCAGTGCAGGGCCTTCCTGGACCTGGAGCCGCCGGCAGTGTCGTCGATCATGGGACTCTATCCGGAAAGATGGGTGAGCCGCTTCAAGGACAAGGGCATCGCGTGGTTTGCTACGGCGACAACGCTTGCTGAAGCACGGAGGGCACAGGCGGCCGGCGCCGATGCCATCATCGCCCAGGGCTACGAGGCGGGCGGTCATCGGGGTTCCTTCGATCCCGACGCAGCCGAGCGCCAGGGCGTGGGATTGATGGCGCTCGTGCCGCGTCTGGCCGATCATCTCGACGTGCCCATCATCGCGACCGGCGGCATTGGCAGCGGGCGCGCCGTGGCGGCTGCACTGATGCTGGGTGCGAGTGCCGCGATGATCGGGACGGCATTCCTTCGGACGCCCGAAGCGCACACGCACGCCGTGTGGGCCGACGCGCTGCACGGCCTCGAGCCGGAGGACACGATGTTGACACGGGCGCTGACCGGCCGGCTCGGCCGCGCAGTCGCCACGGACTATGTGAGGGCGGCCGCGTCGCCAGGCGCACCGACTCCGGTGCCGTTCCCCGTGCAGGCGGGACTCGTGAGACCGATGCGCGAGGCTGGTACGGCCGCGGGCGATCGTCATCGGATGCAGATGTGGGCGGGGCAGTCGGCTGCCATGGCTCGCCCCGTTCCCGCCGGGTCGCTGGTGACCGACATCTGGGCCGAGGCGCGCGCGCTGCCATGAACAACTACCGACTGCGGCGCGACAAGACCCCCACCAGCTCTCCTGTTTCAACCGGCACACACGTGCCAAGGGGCGAGGTGTGTGACCGCGACCGCCCCTGAGCGACCGGGACGGGGTGTGAATGGCGTTTGAATGGCCCTTGACGCGCTCGTCTCCTGCAGGCCATCATCCGCGGCGTGCCGGTGGGCTATCTGCCCCGGGCCCACCCAGCACGAAGCAACGGCACCGCGAACCCGCGTTCATCCCGTCTATCGTCCTCACAGGCGGGCCAGACACAGAGCGAGTCACTGATGAGCTTCGAGCGCTGGCGGCAGATCGAACAGCTCTTATCACGACGCACTGGAGCGTTCAGTCGATCAGCGGGAAGCGTTTCTCGAAGAACCCTGCCATGGCAATGAAGACGTCAGAACTGAGGTCCCGTCGCTATTGGTCTCGCCGGCGACGGTGTACGGCTTCCTCGGTCAGGATGCGTTCGCGGTAGTGGCACGGATGACAGACGACACCACGACGGCGCTCTCCGGACGGCAGCTGGGTGTCTACGAGCTCAAGGAGCGCATCGGCGCCGGCGGGATGGGCGAGGTGTATCGTGCGCACGACACGCGGCTCGGGCGTGACGTCGCGATCAAGATCCTGCCACGCGGCTTCACGGGCGACGCCGATCGCCAGGCGCGCTTCGAACGCGAGGCACGTGTGCTGGCCGCACTGAACCATCCGAACATCGGTGCGGTGTACGGCCTCGAAGAGGGCGCCGGTGAGTCTGGTGAGCCTCTTCGCGGGATTGTGCTGGAGCTGGTCCACGGGGACACGCTTGCCGAGCTCGTGCAGCGTGGCCCCGTACGCCTTGGCGACGCGCTCGCGATCGCAAAGCAAATCGCCGACGCGCTCGAGGCCGCACACGAGAAGGGTATCGTCCATCGCGATCTCAAGCCGGCCAACATCAAGATTGCGCACGGCGGACTCGTCAAGGTGCTCGACTTCGGCCTGGCAAAGACAATCGCGCCCGGCGCCGGATCCCCTCTGTCGTCGTCGCTCGACACGCAACGCACGACCGAGGGGCTGGTTCTGGGGACCGTGGCGTACATGAGCCCGGAACAGGCGCGCGGACGCGCGGTCGACCGGCAGACCGACATCTGGGCGTTCGGCTGCGTGTTGTACGAGATGTTGACCGGACGCCGGGCGTTTCCCGGCGACACGACATCGGACACGTTGGCCGCGGTCCTCGATCGCGAGCCCGATTGGGGCACCCTTCCTGCCGCGACACCGCCCGGCCTCGTGCGCGTGCTGGAGCGCTGTCTTGCCAAAGACGTGAAGCGGCGGCTGCGCGACATCGGCGACGTGCGGCTCGAGTTGGAGGAGGCGATCCCCGGGAAGAGCCCGACTGTCGCCCGTACGTCACACGATCGCGCCGATGGAGCAGCTGCACGCCCGCGCCGGCGGCTCGCCTGGTCGGTCATCGGTGGAGCGTTGATCGCCAGTGCAGTCCTGGCGTGGGATCTCTGGCCCGATGCTTCTGGTTTCAATCCACTCGAGGGCGCGACGTTCACACGACTGACCGACTGGGAGGGAAGCGAGCAGCAGGCGGCGATCTCGCGCGACGGCCGGTACGTGGCGTTCATCTCGGATCGCACGGGACGATGGGATGCCTGGGTCGGCCAGATCGGCACCGATGCCTTCAACAACCTCACGAACGGCCAGGTCCAGGAGCTGCGTAACCCGGCGGTCCCGAACGTCGGCTTCATCCCCGATGGATCGCTGGTGACGCTGTGGGTGCGTTTGACCGATCCGGTCAGCGGCGTGCTGACCTCTGGCTGGGTCGTGCCCACGCTGGGCGGCGCCCTCCGTCCCTATATGGACCGTTACGCCCCCAACATCGCCGATGTCGACTGGGCGCCCGATGGCCTGCAGTTGGTGTATCACACGTCGGACGCGGGCGATCCGATGTTCGTGGTGGGCACCATCGAGCGGACGGGCCGCCGCATCCTCGCGGCCGAACCGGGCATCCACAACCACTTTCCCGTTTGGTCACCGGACGCGCAGTTCATCTACTTCGTCCGTGGCTTTCCGCCCGACGAGATGGACGTCTGGCGCATTCGCCCCGCAGGCGGCGGACCCGAGAGGCTGACGTTCCACGATTCGCGCGTCGCCTTTCTCACGTTCATCGACGCCCGGACGCTCCTGTATGTGGCCACCGCGCCGGATGGCTCGGGCCCATGGATCCATGCGCTCGATGTCGAACGCCTGGAGTCGCAGCGCCTGAACACGGGCGTTGACGAATACACTTCGATCGACGCGAGCGACGACGGGCGTCGTCTCGTGGGGACCGTGTCGCGTTCGGTGTCGGCCCTCTGGCGTGCCCCGATCGAGGAGGGTGCGATCGGCGAATCGCAGGCCACCCGCGTGTCGCTTCCAACCGCGCGCGGCCTGTCGCCTCGGCTGGGACCGAACTATCTGATCTACCGGGGCTCGACCGGCGGGACCGACGGCCTGTGGAAGATCGCCGATGACCAGCCGCCGGTGGAACTGTGGAGCGGCCGCGAGGGACGCGTCGTGGCAGCTCCGGCGCTGTCTCCTGACGGACAGCAGATCGCTTTTCCGGTGCGTCGGCGCGGAGCCACGACTCTGTACGTGATGAACGCCGACGGAAGCAACGTGCGGGCGATAGCCGAGGAGCTCGACGTGCGCGGGTCGCCGGCGTGGTCGCCGGACGGGCAATGGATCGCGATCGCGGCCGATCGCGGCGGGCAGCCAGTGCTGTTCAAGATCCCGAGTTCGGAGGGGGCTGCCGAGTTGCTCGTGAAGGAGTACGCGCTCGATCCGACGTGGTCTCCGTCCGGTCGCTTCCTCGTGTACTCAGGGGCCGACGTTGGCATGACGTTTCCCGTCAAGGCCGTCAGTGCGGATGGCGAGCCGTACGCGATCGCGAATCTGGTGCTCACCCGGGGCGCGCGTCGTCTCGTCTTCATGGGAAGCGACGAGCACCTGATGATCCTGAAAGGTGACCTCAGCTACAAGGAGATCTGGGCTCACGATCTGGCGACTGGCCGCGAGCGCCCGCTCACCGATCTCGGCCGTGGCTTCACGATCACCGATTTCGATGTGTCGCCCGACGGCAGTTCGATCGTCTTCGATCGTTCACGAGAAGACTCCGATATCGTCCTGATCGAGCGGCCCGTCCGTTAGCGGCGGGGATCGGCCTTGGGCGCTTCCGGCAACGGTCTCGGGCCCCCTTGGGCTATGAGCTGCAAGCGACGAGCTGCGCGCCTGCACGGGATGACGAGCGGCGACACGGCCGCGCGCCGCGGCAGACGATGTACCAGGCGGCATCCACTTGCAACGCCAAAGGCTTGAGACCGCGGAAGCGTGAGAGCGCCTCGTCGCGCACGGCCTGCTGGTCATGGGATGGCTCAACGGGACGGTCGGGTACAATCGAGGTCGAGTCGATATGGCCTCGCCATTCCCCGGGATGGATCCGTATATCGAGCACCCGGACGTCTGGAGCGACTTTCACGGCGCGCTGGCGGAGGGCGTTCGCGCCCACCTCAACGCGCGCATCCGGCCGCGCTATGTCGCCCGGCTCACTCCACGCGTCACCTACGACGTCGTCGAGATCGATCAGGTGCGAGGCGTGGCACCCGATGTTGCGATCTGGCAGCGTCGCGTGGAGTCGCGGAGGACAGGCGACATCGCCGCAGCTGCCACGCCGGCATCGGTCGAGAGTGCGATCGATCTGGAACTGCCGATCAGGTTGTACACCGTAGAGCTTCGCGCCATCGGCACGATGGAGCTGGTCACTGCCATCGAGATCCTGTCCCCGGTCAACAAGCGTCCTGGCCACGAAGCCTGCGCAGACTACCTGCGCAAGCGGAAGGATCTCCTGCGCTCGACTGCCCACCTGATCGAAATCGATCTGCTCCGCGGCGGCACACGTCCTCCGCTCGCTCGGCCGGTGCCTGCCTCCGCATACCGGATCACGCTCAGCAGGGCGGAACAGCGGCCGGGCGTGGACGTGTGGGTCTTGCAGTTGCCGGATCCGCTCCCCATCCTCCCCGTTCCGCTGCGCGACCCTGATCCCGACACACTTCTCGATCTCCCTGGTGTGCTCGCGGACGTCTACGAACGCGGCGGGTACGATCGACTCATCGACTACGGGCAGGACGTGCCGCCCCCTTCCCTCTCCGAGACGGAAGCAGCGTGGGTGCGCGATCTGCTCGGCCGCCAGGCGGTACCCTGACAACTGCCCCGGAATTGTCGCATCGATGTTCCCGCGCCCTTGCGGGTTTGCCTCCTGCCCGTTCCGGAGACATGTACGACGCGGTCCTCAGAATCGTGCCGGCGGCAGCCTGCGTGAGCTCGGTTCACAGTCGGGCCAGCGTTCCTTCTGGCCAGCGACGGAATCCGGACGTAACATGTGCTGGGCCGTGCAGGCATGCACGGTCGCGCGCGGGGGCACATGGGCCGTTGGGCTCGGATGAATGGGGAGCGTAACGATGGCGAGGATAGTTCTGTCCGTAGGAGTGGTGGTGGTGCTCGTCACGGTGGTGGCGCACGCACAGCGCGGAGGCGGCCCGGTGGGCATCGCCGCGGCGTTTCAGAGCGCCTATAACGCCGTGAAGGCCAACATCACACAGTCGGCCGAGATCGTGCCGGAAGCCGGGTACGGGCTCAAGCCGAGCACGATGGAGGAGGTCAAGACGT
>CAZDLW010000198.1:0-11040 GCA_964505975.1 uncultured Bifidobacteriaceae bacterium
CGCGCGCGCGCTCGGGCTGTCCCTGAATGAGCGCCACCCGTGCAAGCCCCAGCGCCGCATACGCCGCCGTTGGCACTTCGATGACGTGCGCCGGCACGCCGGGCACCGCGAGCGGCATGGGGTCGGGCAATTGGCTCGCGTGCAGCCAGGCCTCAACGGCCGCCTCGTATCGACGAGCTTTGAACTCCGCGTCGCCCAGCCGCAGCCACGCCGGCCCGAAATCGGGGGCACGCGCAACGACGTGGCGCAGCGTCTCGACCAGCGTGCTGCTCCCCCCACGTTCGGCATCGATGAGCGCCCGATAGTAGGTCCAGCGCCACGCACCCGGATCCAGCTCGCTGGCAATCGCGTAACAACGCTCGGCCGGATCGAAGAACATGTCGGCGTGATACGCAAGACACAACGGCCCGACAGCGGCAATCGACGTGGGCGCTCTTCTCGCAGCCTCGTATCGGCTGCGCAGATGGTCCGCGACGGCTATCGGCTGTCCTGTCGTGTCCGGCGGCACGGGCAGCCGCGCGACATCCGCGGCCTGTCCCCAGTTCAGCCAGCCCCAGATCCCGAGGGCGACGACGGCCACGAGCGCGGACAGTGCGAGCGGCCGGATCGGGCGGCCACTCGCCGGCCCACCTGCCCGTGTGGAGGATGTCGCACCACGACGATGCTTCGCCGCGGCACCCTTCACACGACTGGGCACGAAAGCCTCGACGGGTGAATCATGGCTGGGACGCCGCGCCACTGAGCCATGCCGTTACGCGTCCGATGCGGTCGTACGGACGACTGATGTGCATGCCGCCAGTCACGGCGTCGGGCCGGCCGTCGCCGTCCAGGTCGCCCACGGCCAGGGTGATGAGGTGCGTCGGTGCAGTTGCAAGGCTGTGCGGCGTGAACCGCATGTTCCCATCGTTCTCCAGCCAGAGCAGGCTGGGCGCCTCGGGATTGTCCCAGTCGTTGTTCGCGGTCACGAGCAACACGTCGAGATTGCCGTCGCCGTCCAGGTCCACAGCCACAGGACTGGTGGCACCCTGCAAGTCGAGAATGCGATGGAACTCGAATTCCAGGTTCCCCTTGTTCTCGAGCCACTGGACGCCCTGCCAGGGCCGGCTGTTCGGGGGCGCGTATTCGAAGGCATCGCCGTTCGCGTACAGGATATCGAGATCGCCATCCCCGTCCATGTCGACGAGCGTGATCCAGCTCGACCCGAAATCGGGGTTCGTCGATCCCCAGATCAGCTGTGCGGTGAAGTTGCCTCGACCATCGTTGATGAACGCCCAGATCTCCTCCCATTCCTGGCTGACCAGGGCGATGATGTCGGGGAAGGAGTTACCGTTGAGATCGGCGGGAATCGCATTGATCGGGCCAGAAAGCCGCTGGAGAATGTGCTGCTCGAACACCCAGCCGCCTTTGTTCTCCAGCCAGCTCGTCTCCCCATCGTCGTACCCGAACCCGGCCACGACAATGTCCAAATCACCATCGCCGTCGATATCCACTGCCCGTGCGTCGGCAACACGGGCCACGCGATCGGCAACGTAATGGGCCTGGAAGTTCTGCTCGCCGTCGTTCTCCAGCACGATCACCGCACCGACGCGGTTGTTGCTGGGAAAGAGGACGCCGAGGGAGGCTACGACGAGATCCAGGTCGCCGTCCCCGTCGAAATCAACGGCTTCGACGTGGGCGGGAGCGGCGACGTGTGCAAGGACGTGTTCGGTGTACGCCCCCGCCGGGTATTGCCGAATCCACGACACGACGTTTCGAAAGGCGTCGCACACGAGCACGTCGTTGAGCCCATCCTGATCGAGATCGACGATTGCGACATGCGTGATGTACGGCCGTTCCTCGCCCTGTGGCGGGCTGCCGATGGACTGCCGGACGAACATGCCCGTGCCATTCGCGAACGCGCGCGGAACGCCGCCTGCGATGTCAGCGCGGCTCCCTGGTGCGAGCACACCACTCGTGTACAGCCACCAGCCCGCGGCAAGGATCACCACGACTGCAACGGCGATGACTCCAGTTCGTCCCATCTGACCCCTTACCGGCGCGGCTCAGCCCGGACAATGCGCGCCCTGCCACACGGTTGTCCCCGACGGTCTGCAGCCGCGCCTCGACACTCCGAACATCATATAAGGCCGGTGAACGCCGTTCAGCGCAACGACGAATAACGCATGCGAGTGACCGCTTGAAAAGTGATGGGTTCAGACCTGGCACGCGGGACTGACGCAGCCTCATTGGCGGCCTCGAAGCCCGACCGGCGATGCAAAGGGGATCCGACTTTTCATCGTCTGGCGAGGGGCATTCGCGAGGTGACGCCACTGCCTTCGGTGATCGTGACGATCTGGTTGGCGTCGAGATCGCGGACCGTCTCCGACTCGCCGTTCGGCCAGCGGATATCGAGCCGGTCCACGCGCCCGACCTCTCCGAGGCCGAAGTGTGCACGGAGATCGTTCTGCCCGAGATAGCTCGAACCCGACTTCACTTCGCGCATTTGAGTGCGACCGCCCGAGACCGCCATGAGGCGCGCGCCGATCGCGTCGCGGTTGCTGTGCGTGCCACGGAGACGAACGATGAGTGCGTTCTGCCGATTACCGCCCACATTGCGCAGCAGCTCCGGGGGTCCACCGTTGGCGGTCACCAGGAGGTCGAGATCGCCGTCGTTGTCGATGTCGCCAGCAATCAGTGTGCGGCCAACGACCTCGGTGGCAAACCCGCTTCCAGATGTCCGGCCAACCTCCACGAACCGGCGTCCGTCTGCATTGCGCAGGAGCAGCTTGCGCTGCGCATGAGTGGATCCTGCACGGAACACCGCCGTGTTGTCGATGACGTGACCGTTCGTGATTGCCAGATCGACAAGGCCGTCGTTGTCGAAATCGAAGAAGGCCACGCCAAATCCGACAAACGGCAGCGTGGGCTGGACCAGCCCGCTTTCGACAGTCACATCGGTGAACAGGCCTCCACCCTCGTTTCGAAAGAGCGTGTGCGTCTCGAACTCGTGATTCGTGACGATGAGGTCGAGGCGGCCATTGCCGTTGAAGTCGGCGAACTCCGTCCCCATACCGGCCCTGGCCTTGCCGTCGCGCGCAACCGCCACTCCGGCGAGAAGCGCCACGTCGCGAAACCGTCCGTTGCCTTCGTTGCGGAACAGGAAGTTCGGCACGGCGTCGTTCGCGACGAAGATGTCCGGCCACCCATCGTCGTCGTAGTCGCCGACGGCGACGCCAAGCCCGTTTCCGATGTACTTCGTCAGTCCGGCCTCTTCGCTCGCGTCCGTGAACGAGCCCTTGCCGTCGTTGCGATACAGCACGTTGGACACGCCGGGGTAGACGAGGGGATGACAGTACACGCGAATGCGGCGCACGGCATCCCCACAGAACTGATTGCGATCCGGCGGCGCGTCGAGGTAGTTGGTAACGAACAGATCCAGATACCCGTCTCGATCGATATCCACGAATGCGCAGCTGGTGCTCCACCACGTGAGCCCGGCGCCCGCCCGCCGATCCTCCACGAAGGTCCCTGTGCTCGTATTCCGGTACAGCACGTTCTCGCCATAACCGGTGACGTAGAGGTCGATCCAGCCGTCATTGTCTACGTCCCCTGCGCAGGCGCCCATCCCATACCCATGATGACGAATGCCGGAGTCGGCCGTCACATCCGCGAACGTGCCATCCCCCTGGTTGCGAAAGAGGCGATGCCGCGCGCGCGCCGCCGCGGACGGATCGGCGATCGATCCGCCATCGACGAGAAACACGTCGATCCAGCCGTCGTTGTCGTAATCGAAAAACACGGCACCCGATCCCATTGTCTCGACTAGGTACTTCTCTGGACTCGCGCCGTTGACGTGCGTCATCGCAAGTCCCGCGGTGTGAGCGATGCTCTCGAACGTGACGCTGGTCTCGGAGACCCCGGCGGACCCCTGCTGCCAGCGGGCATTTACCGGGCCGGCGGTCGTCATGGCGACAACGGCGACCGCCGCGACAAGGTGAGCGCTGCCGCTCACCGCCCCCCTCCGCCGGATTCACCCGCCTTCAACGCCTCCTCGATCTTGCGTTGGTTCTCCTGGAAGCGCCGGCGCTCGTCGTCCATGGCCTTTGCCTGCAGCTGTTCGAAGATCTCCAGGTGGCGGCGCGCCTCGTCGCTCCTTCCAACGCGCACGAGCGCACGACTGAGCGCGTACCGCGCCTCGATGTGCGACGCATCGAGCATGATCGCTCGCCTCAGCATGCGGACTGCCGCCTCGTCACGTCCTTCTGCCGCGTGCATCTGGCCAATCGTGACAAACACTCTGGCGTCGGCCGGGCTCAGCAGCGCCGCCACCAGGTACTCGGCCATCGCACGTTCGAGATGTCCTTGCGCGCGGTAGATCTCTCCGAGGTCGTAGTGCGCTGCGCTGTCATTGGGAGACAACTGTACGCGATGCAGGTAGGCAGCCGCCGCCGCATCGAGGTCGAACTGATTGTGGTAGAGCCGCCCGATGGCCGCATACACATGGCCGGCACCGGCCAATACGGGCAGTCGGGCGGCAGCCTCGAAGGCCTGACGTGCGCCGATCTCCTCGCCCATCAACTGTTGAAGCCGACCCAGCCTCCAATACGCCAGGCCGGATTTCGGTATCGCCTGAACGGTCTCGAGCAGGACGTCGCGAGCACCGGCCGGGTCTCCGGATGCCACCAGCACATCGGCAAAGAGGAGGCGCGCCCGCTCGTCTCCCGGGTTCGTCTGCACGGCCGTACGTAGGTGCTCGAGACTCCTATCGTACTGCCCGGCGTTGCGATACGCGGCGCCAAGAACGCGAGACAGCTCCCCGGATCCGGCGCGAGAAGCCACCGCGGCCAGCGTCGCCACCGACGCCGAGCTATTCGCTCCCCTCAGGCCCGCCACGGCCTGACGCACGGCGTTATCCCGCAGCGCTGCGTCATTCACGAGGGGATCGCTGGCGACTCCCGTGCGCAGGCGGGCGACGGCCGCTTCGTAGTCCCCGGCGCGCACAAGGGCAACTGCATCCGCATACATGGCCGGTAGAAAGACCGGCGCGGAGATTGATTCTTCGTCCAGCGTGGCCACTGTCACGAACAGTGGCTCACCACTCGACGGGCCTCCCTGCTCCACAGCCGTCAGAAGGGCCTTCATCGCAGCCGCCGCATCCGCTGCCTGACCGGTCCCACCAACCTGGAGAAAGAGATACGCGTGTGCCGGTCTCGCTGTATCTGCATGCCAAAGTGAACGATGTGCGCTGGCCGCCTGCGCCGATCGCCCCAACAGCTCGTTGGCCAGGCCCCGCAAGACATGTGCATCGACAAACTGGGGAGCCGATTCAACGGCGGCGTCGAACCGTGCGAGCGCATCCTCCAGACGCCCGCGCTCGAGATATACCGTCCCAAGCGTCGCGTGCATCCGCGCGGCGGCGGCAGGAGGCGCCGACCCGATTTCCGACGCAAAACCGGACTCGACCTTCGCGATGAGGCGGTCCCACTGCCGGAGACCAGCCTCCATGGCATCGATCGCAGCGACGAGGGCCGGCCCTTCGTCACCGTAAGTCCCTGCAACCGCGTTGGTCAAGTCCACCAGTCCTTCGACGAACTGGTCCCTGCCCTGGGCCTCGAGCGAGGCCGGCAGAACCAGGCTACCTGTCGCGCAGGCGATGAGCAGGATGCGGACGACCGACATGCCTCAGGGCGAATCGTAACAGAGGTGACCGGTTGAATCGATGGGCGGGGAGAGTGCCGAGCGCTGCCTACTCAGCTGCATCAATCACGCCCCTCTTCAGGCGGAATGGGCCGCTGATGTCAGAAGGCCGCGCGGGCACGGCAGGGAGACACAACCTCGAGGGAAAGAACGTGGCCACGAAGGTCACCATGCCAGTGACCTTCGTGGCCTGCACACGAATTAGAAGTCGATTCCCGCGGTGATGCGGAGGAGGCGCGGCAGCAGCACGGCCGTCGGCGCCGGCCACGAGGCACCGAACGTCGGGCTGTAGCCGATGTTGGCATTTCCGTTCAGCGCGTTGACGATATCGAAACTGACATTCGTGCGCGTCGGGCCGAACCGCAGAATCTTGGCGATCCGCAGGTCGAGCTGATTGATGCGGTCGCCGCGCAATGTGTTCGGCGCGAGGAGGTTGACGGTCACGTTGGGCACGACGGCCAGTGGCCGGCCCAGGCTGCCCTGCACCTGCGCGCTCGTGTAGATCTGGTTCGCCGAGAGGCTGACACCCGGACGGCTCGAGAACGTACCGCTGACCTGCACGTCAACGCGCGGCACGATGTAGCTCGCCAGACCCTTGACCTGCGTGAGGAGTGGCTCGACCGTCCTGCAGTAGGGGTTCGTGGACCCCACTTCCGGCACCTGCGGTCGGATGGCACAGGAATCCTCCACTGTTCGACCGGTGCTCGTCCCGCCCTGCATGGTCAGCCCACTGGCCAGACGCGCCTGGACCGTGATGTCGAAACCGTCCCAGTACCGCGAGTAGTCGCCATAGGCATTGGCGCTCTGGCGCACGATCTCGCTGCGTCCCGCGGCATCGGGGTTGATGTTGTACAGGTTCGAGATCGTGTAGCCACCGCCGCCGGGCAGGCGTGGATCGAGCGGCGCGGTCACGCCGAACTCGCTGTAGTCGGACGCTGCGACCAGGATGTTGTCGTTGACGTCGGCCCCTTCCCAGATGGGCCACCACCGGCGGTAGTACCCCGCTTCGAATGAGACGCGGGGCAGCAGCTCCTGCTGCACGGAGACGCCGAACTGCCAGTCGTAGGGCCGGGATCCCCAGCCGGAGAGAATCGATGGGTCGAGAGTCGTGGTGGGCCGCGTCTGTCCGAAGTTCGGATTGCTCCAGATGCCACAGAAGTCTCCGCCCGTGGCGCGGTTGTCCTGTACTGCCGAGTCCAGGAGGTTGCAGTCTGGCCAGTAATTGTTGTTCGCATCGGTCCAGGAGCGGTTGACGATGGTCTCCATGCGCTCGGAGGGGTTCGCCGCGACGAACCGGCCCTGGTTGGACGCGGGGTGCAGATAGCGCCCCAGATTGGCCTTGATCGAGGTCTTGCCCGTCCCGAAAAGGTCGTAGGCCATGCCAAGTCGCGGACTGAGGTCGTTGTAGCCGGTCACGCCCTTGTCGGCAGGCACGACGATCGCCGTTGGAATCCACACGTCGGGGCCGATGACCTGTTCGGGGAAATGGCTCCAGGCCCGGTCGTAGCGCAGCGCGCCCTGCACCGTCAGGCGATTCCGTGTCCACTGCTCCTGTACGAAGAAGGCGGCGTACTCCGTCCGTGCTTTCCGCGTCCAGTGGCCGGCCTGAATCGTCACCTGGTTCGGCACGCCGTTGTTGAAGCGGTACAGCATCCGGTGGTTGTTCGAGATGACGTTGAACAGGTTGTCGTCATCCCGGTGAAACGCCCCCTGATACCCCACCTTGATGTTGTGGGCACCGGTCACGTAGCTCGCCGACGCATTCCACGTGTGGGCGAAGATATAGCCGGTGGGTTCGTTCGAAGAGCGGTACTTGAGGTTCCCGCCGACCGTCACGCATCCGTCGCACGACTGGCTCACCCGGTTGCCGTCGCGGTCGAAGATCTGCGCCGACTGCTCCTGCACACGGACGAGGTTCCTCGTCGGATTACCCGGCCGCTCTTCGTACCCCCACTGCGAGAGGTAGGTGCCGAAGCCGGCTTCGAGCAGCAGCCGGTTGGTCAGCGTTCCGGTGTACTTCGCCTGCTGCACGCGCTGGTGCGTGTCCTGGTAGTCGCCGGTTTCCGGCGAATTCGGACCGGCTCCGAAGAACCCGTTCACCTGGCTGCCACCGTGAATCCAGCCGTCCTGCGTCTTGTGACACACTTCCTGGCCGCTCCCTGGCCAGGCCGACCCGCCGCACCGCGGCTGCTCGTCCCAGAAGAGCATCAGCTTGTTCCTGGGTGTGATCTGTGTCGTCAGGCGCAGGGCGTAGATCTTCCGCTTGTCGTCGATCCGGCCCTGCCGCGAGAAGTCCGGCTCGTAACGCCACGAATTGGGGTCGCCGGCGTTCCTGTTCGCGAAGATGCCCGGCTGGGCGTCGCGCGCGTCCACGCGGCGGTGGTTGAAGAAGAACCACATCCGATCGCGTACGACCGGACCGCCGAGCGATGCCTGATAGTCGCGCAAGAGCAGCGTCGGCGCGGGCGCCGCCAGCACGGCCAGCTGCTGGGAATTGAAGTTCTCGCCCTGCATCTTGTCGTTCAGACCCGAGATGAGGAACCCGCCCGTCAGGGTATTCCCTCCGGACCTGGGCACGATCGTCATCTGGGGACCACCGGTCTCGGCCTCGCCGAGGTTGCCGGAGATCGAGAAGGTGACTTCCGACACGTTCGTCATGTCGGGGATGTAGCCGGAGACGCCGGCGCCGCCGCGCGACGCGCCGGTATTGATGCCGTCCAGCGTCAGACGCCCGTCCGCCGCGGCCCCGCCGTGCGCACTGAAGAGCAGCATCGTGGGTCGCAATTGCACCTGGCCGTTGCCAGCGACCACACCTGGCACCAGCTGTAGGACGTCGTTGTACGAGCGGGACGTCGGGAGGGACTGCAGCACGTCGCCGTCGATGACCTGCTGCCGCCGCGCGCTCCGCACGTCGACGATGGGCGACTCTCCAGTGACCGTGACGGTTTCCTCGAGTGTACCAACGCGCATCTCCACGTTGATCGCTGCAGTCACAGCGCCGGTCAGTTGCACGCCTTCGCGCCGTACCGTACCGAAGCCCGGAAGTGAGTAGGTGAGCACGTACGTGCCCGGCGGCAGGGCGACGATCCGATACTGCCCGGTGCCGTCGGTAACGACCGACCTCACTCTCTCGATCAGTACCGGACTGGCAGCCTCCACCGTGACGCCCGGCAGCACGCCCCCGGACGCATCCGTGACAACGCCGCCGACCGTGGCGTCCTGGGCCGATGCGGCCGCCGGCACCAGAAGCAGTGTTCCGATGACCGGCAGCATCCGAATCAGCGATCGCATGCCTTCCCCTCCCTTTGCCCCCGCGCTGATGGCGTGATCATTTCGCATACCGAACATTGGTTCGGTTCAGTTCTGAACCCGACATATATACGCGCCTCTAACCAGACTGTCAACTCGGTCGAGGTGGGGCGACGGTCGAGTCGGCGACACCAGTGGCCCGGTTGCCTCCGATGCTCTGAAGACGGCGTGAACGGGCCGGAACTCAATGCAAACGAGTGAAGTTTTCGAGCACACCGTTCAAGACGTCTTCTGCTTGTCCGCTTGCCTCAGGAGCCGAGCCAGTGGCCGCCGCTGATGTCGGTATTCCTGAAGCAAGCGGAGAAGCAGGAGACGTCTTGCCCGCATGGAGTGCGGGCAAGAGAAACTGCCAGCTGGCGAGGCGGAGCCGCTGCCAACATGCTCGCGGGTCTGAGGCGCAGCCTCGCTCCTCCTGGACCTGAAGCGCGGCGGGCTGGCTCGTGTGGGCCGGTCGCCGCGACTCGAGTGACCCCGCTCACCCGTACGTGGGACCCACCGCCTGCGGCCCGCCGACGGCTATGCTGGCCGCATACTCGGCTCAATCACGTTCGTACGCCGGGTCTCGGCCGGACCGCGAGGAGCGGAGTTCGCCTCGATGTAGCGGACAACCAGTGCCGTCACGTTGTCGCGACTGCCCTGTTCGAGAGCGGCGGAGACCACCGACCTCGCGATATCGCGCGCGGTCGCCGGCCGAGACAACAGCGTCGCCAGCGTCCCGTCATCGAGCACATTGTGAACGCCATCCGTGCACAACAGGATGGTTTCTCCGTCGTGCAGTGGGCGCTCGACGAGGTGTATCTCGGTCTGATCACGCGCCCCGAGCACGTTCGTCAGCACGTTGCGCATGGGATGCGCGGCGATGGTTTTCGCGTCTCCCTGCCCGCCCAGGATGGTTTCCGCCCACGTATCGTCCCGCGTGTGCGAGACGAGCACACCATTCGACAACACATACAGCCGGCTGTCGCCGACATGCCCGATGGCCAGATGTGCGTCCTCGATCAGCGCACACACCACCGTCGTTCCCATGCCCGAACAGTCCTCGTTCTCGGCGGCCACGAGAAACACTCGGCGATTCGCGAGATAGATGGCGGTCTTCAGTCTATTGCCGGCGAGCGACAGCGTAGGATCGAGCCCGCACGGCCACGACATGTCCGTCGAGCGCTCTGAACAGCGCACGAAACTCTGAATCGCGTCCACCGCCAGGCGCGACGCGACCTCGCCGGCCGCATGACCACCCATGCCGTCGGCCACCACGAAGAGCGACAGGCCTTCATCAGCCAGGAAGCAATCCTCGTTCGTCGCCCTGACCGGCCCGGTTTCCGTTATCCCAAACGCATCGACCATGACCCGCGATTCGACTGGACCGCTATGCGACCCGAAACGAGAATTACGTACCCGTTGCGCACCTCTGTGCGGTCGCATAGCGGTCCTAGGCGCGCGGAGCGCGCCAAACAGCCACTGGTAACCAGCCGCGGGGCTCAACGGGGACATCGAGGGGCGGAGCCCCGTGGCTGGATACTATACCGCCCACACGGCCAACCGCCGCGCCCGCTCGAAGAGAAATGTGCAACACACGGGGTGCCGGCGGCGGAGGCAGCCGTACCCACGCGACAACCCCACACAACCAGGAGTCCGTGCGAATCGAAGCGCAGCTGCCGACCCCGCGGCGAGACCAGGCGCGCAGAACGCATTCGCCGTCCGGATTCGGTGACGCGTGACATGTGTCCGCCTGTCCCAGAAACGGCAGCGTTCTCGCAGCGCGTCGGGTGAGACGCCGGCATTCCGGCAATTCTCTCGACGAAATCGTAGTCCCGCACCGAATTCTGTGGTTGCGGGCGGACTGCGTGGTCACGCGTCTACAAGTCGTACAGAAGCCAGAGGAATAATGTGATGAGACTGGTCATTGCAGTGTTGGGAGCCACCGTTCTGACGTTCGGGTGCAGCAACGGGAACATGAATCCAGCAGCAACCACCACCGAGCCGGGCATGACGGCGGCAATCGTGGAAGAGGCGGTGCCGGACACCGTGGCACCCGCCGGTGCGCCCGCGCCGGTT
>CAZDLW010000199.1:0-11021 GCA_964505975.1 uncultured Bifidobacteriaceae bacterium
CCGCGCCGCGTCGGCGGCGAGCGCCGGCGCGTCATCGACCGCTGCAAGGCGCAGGTGGCCGTGTGGGGTCAGGATCGGGGCGAGTGGCATCACGGGAGCGCGACCGTCGAAACGACGAGCTTCTGATGGACGGTATATCGTAACGAGAGGACGCGCGACTCGAGATGAATGATGGGGGCATCGTGATTGGCGACGTGTTTCGACGCGTGACTCTTCATCCGTTCGTTACGCCGGAAGGGAGGCCAGCCGGACCGGGTCCTGGCCCGGTGCCGTTTCAGGCACACATCGACCTTCTCCAATTCTTCCTCACCCATCGCGACGACATCGTCGAGGCGATACAAGGGGTACTGAACGCCCAACGAAAGCCGATTGAATACCTGCAAGACCGTTCACTTCTGTCTCGTCACCTCGAGGAGTGCTTCTTCACACTCCCTGGCGTCACCCACAGCCAATCGCGTCTGAGCGGTCAATTGGAAGACGTGCATTGGGCCAGTGGCTTCAGACCTCGTGAGATTCCGGGACTGCAGAACGGCCTGATCGCTCCGGCGGAGATGATGATCCGCGGCTTCTATATGTGGCAGCAGACACGTTGGCCGGGTCGCAATGGTCGAGTCCGTTACGCGCACACGCTGTTCAATCTGTACGTCATACGGTGCCTTGCACTGTTGAGCATGCGCCTCTGGGACGAGGGAGCGCGCAACGCCGGCGATCGGCTCTCGCACATCCAAGGCGTGCTCGACCAGCTCTGGAACATCAGAACGGCCGATCAGCCGGTGCTCGTGCGAGATGCGCGATGGCTGCTCCAGTTGGCACAGAGCCCCGCGACCGATGACTTGGGGGCCTATTTCGACGTCGCGGAAAAGATAGCCGAGACCCTTTCGGAAGAGGACCGGATTCAAATCCACAAAGCCGGCGTTCGAATGGCTGCCGGGCACCTGCGTTCCCAGCTTCATTACTTCTCCACGAAGAAGGCCGTGCCTCTGAGTGAGGAGAACCTGGTTCTCAACACCCGCACCACCAATGCCCTCGACTTCGCCCTGCTGATTCAGGGTCTCGTGCCGCTGCTCGAGGCGTATGAGCACGCCTGGCACAGTGATGACGGCAGGAAGAGGCTGGAGTTGGCAGACGCCATCTGTCAGGGCATTTCTCCGGATCCGGAGTTGTTCGTGAATCGCGTCGAGCTGTTGGGCGCTTACAGCATGATCGAGCATCTCTTCATCACGACCGATCGCGATGGGCACGCTGTCTATAGCCCCATGGGAGAGCGACACGTTCGACTGCTCCGGAAATACGACGCACGGATCGGTCGCGTGGCGAAGCCGTTGTCCGAGGACTGTCCACACTTCCGGCCTGTTGCCGGCGCGTACTCTCCATATGGGGTCATTTATGGGTTTTCATTCAATCTCATCGAACACATGGCACTCAAAGCCTCACAGCCTGATGCCGTGACACGCTTCAGCCTGGAAGATGTCTTCGTCGATGGGGACGCCAACACCGACAAGCTCGCGTGGGTGACCGGCTGGCGGAAGTTACCGCACGTCACACGGGAGGTACAAAAGCTGTTCGACTACCCCCAGGAGTTTGCCGAAGACATCTTCGCTCGCATCGAGCATGCGCTGCGCGGGCGCGTGTCGGATGGCGGGGCGGACGCTGTTGTTCAGGCCGGACGCCTGTTCATCCTGCCCGTGGATGATCTACAGACTGATTCGACGGCGTCAGTGATTCCGCATCTTCCGATCCGGTATGTCGGATCGTCTGACCTGCAGATGGTGGCTGCGCACAAGGCCGAGTCTCATGACGAGCTGCATCTCTCGAGCGATCGGCGAGAGGGGAGGTGCCTTCTCAGTTATGAGACGCCAGGCGGATGGGTGGCCATTACAAAGGCCATCCTCACGGAGGTCTTAGGGGCGGGGCGCGATGTGAAGGTTGTTGGGCTGCCCCCTGCGGCCGCTGGCGTGTTGAAGTTGATGTGCCCCAACCTGGTTGTTCTTCCGGAGAACGCTCCTCCTGCTCTTCTGGCGACGTCTCCGCGGTGTGAGCAGCGGTCAGATTAGAAGCCACATGCCAGAGACGCGTGGAGACCGCACCGGCACGCCCCAGCATTTCCTGCTTGTGCTCGGGTCGTCTACTTCACGAAGGATCTCGAAGGCGCGTAGAAACCCTGTCTACGACGAAGGCCAGAAGCCATAGCTACGTGCGGTGGGCGCTACGTGCGGGTGGGCGAGGGCGACTTTCAGGCCTCGTTGGATCGAACCTGAAATTTCTTGAAAGTTATGAAGTCGGTCGATGTCACGCCGCCGCGCGTCTTCGCGTTCGGGGAGTTCCGCCTCGAAGCCTCCGGCCGGCGCCTGGTGCGAGCCGGAGCGCCGATCCCGCTCACACCGAAGACGTTCGACACGCTCGTGTACCTGGTCCAGCATCGTGGACGCGTGCTCAGCAAGGACGAGGTGCTGGCGGCCTTGTGGCCCGACGTCGTGGTGGAGGAGAACAACCTCGGGCAGTCGATCAGCAAATTGCGGCATGTGCTTGGGGAATCACCGGGCGACAACCGATAGCAGCGGGCTGTGGACGTATCCGAGGCGGGCGGAGTAGCTGGCAGTATTTCCTGCCCCCACTCCGTGCGGGCGAGACGTCTTGAACGGCCGCCGACCGAAAACTTGACTCGTTTGCATGAATTTCCGCCGTTCAAGCCGTCTAGAGAGAGTCTACGAACGTGTCGAATGTGCCGTGCATTCTCGTGCCTTGACGCCACAGGTGTGCTCGTGCACATTCCCCTGCACCGCGTCCGCACGGTGTACAAGGACAGCACCGTCATCTGGCAGCGTCTCCGCCGCCAGCCAAAGATGTAATGTGCGGGCGGACGGCTGCTTGTCAGCCGGCAGCGGAACGTCCTATTGTGTGACTCATCATGTACGCGCGCACCTCTCACTGCTTGTTGCTGGTCCCTCTCGTCCTGCTCGGCCTGGCACACGCCGACCGCAGCGCAAACTACGCTGGTGGCGACTGGCGCCAGGCGAGCCGCGCGTCCGTCGGCCTCGCACCAGATCCCGCCGTGACACCTGAGGCCGTCGTGCAGGTCTATGCGGCGCGCGCCGTGCGCTGGCGCGGCTACTTCGGCGTGCACACGTGGATTGCCGTCAAGCCCGCCAACGCCCCGGAGTTCACCGTCTATGAAGTGACCGGCTTTCGGGTTCGGCGAGGGGGTGGGGCCATCACGGTCAGCAACCGGGCACCAGACGGGCGGTGGTTCGGCAGCGCGCCCGATTTGCTGGCCGACGTTCGCGGGCCGGAGGTCGAGACTCTTGTCCCTCGCATCGAGCGCGCCGTGGCCCAGTATGCCTACGCCGATACGTATCGCATCTGGCCGGGACCGAATTCCAATACGTTCACCGCCTTCGTCCTGCGTGAAGTGCCCGAGCTCCGGGTGGACCTGCCGCCGCACGCGATCGGTAAGGACTATCTGGGCACACGCGTCGCCGCGCGGTCGCCGAGTGGCACGGGAGTACAGCTCAGCGTGTTTGGCATGGTCGGACTGCTCGCGGGTGTTGAAGAAGGACTCGAGCTGAACCTGGTCGGTCTGACGTTTGGTCTCGATCCGAAGGATCTCGCACTGAAGCTGCCGCTCGTCGGCTGGCTGGGCTTCGGCAGCCGTCACGTTGAGCCGTCCAGCCTGCCGTCGCGCGCAGAATCCCGGGCACGGTGAGTCGAGCGAACCGCATCCGGTGCATGAGGACCGAGCGCCGGGTTGCGGGATACGCAGAAGCTGTCTAGCGCGGCCGCGGCACGTTGCGGATGATGAACAGCGTCTCGCCAGGCCGCATCAACCCCAGCTCGCGGCGGGCAATCTCCTCAATCGCTGCGGGATCTAGACGCAGCCGCTCGGCTTCGTCTCGAAGGCGCGCGTTCTCCGCCCTGACTTGCGCGAGTGATGCCTCGAGCGCACGGTACTGTCGCCGTGCCTCGATGATCGCAAGCAATCCCTTCTCGCCGACAAACGCGTCCACGGCCACGAGGCACGCAAGACCGATCAGCAGGTGCTGCACGGTCCGACGTCTTCGACGACGCGTGGGCGACGCGGTCATGAGGCGGGCTTGGTCTCAGCCGGCATCTGGAGATAGGTCCTGAGTGCCGCGATGACGACCGATCGCAAGTCGGTCTGGTCGTCCATCGCGCGAATCTTCGCGGCCCGCCACAACTCCTGTGGAAGATCCACGGTCGTTTTCACCGTCCGGGAGACGTTGGCGCCGGACATGGGCCTGGGCATGGTGCGGTTGGACCTGTGATGGTCGACCGCCCATCGGACGCGGTCCGAGACCACCACAGGAAGAAACGCCGCTGTTTACGGGTTAACGGCTAACCATAAAGATATCTTTACATTGATACACTATAATGTCAATACATTGATACGGTTGCACTTCTATACGGGATATGCGCGCCCGTGCCCCGGACACGTATCCTGAACCTCCTGGTGGAATGGCTGTCCGTTTCAGGTACTCTCTGACAAGCGAGAATGCGGGATAGCGCGTCCAAGGAGGCTCCGCCGCGCGACCGCTGAATTCCACGCATTGGAACCGTGACCGTACAACAGCCTTCCCTGTTCGCCGACGCTCCCCTTCCTGCTCCGGTCGTGTCCGAACCCGGCTCTTTCTCACGGCATCTGGCAACGTTTCGCTGGGACGGGAAGTCCACGCTCGTCACTTCGACACCTGGGACCGTCAACGGCCGCACGGTCATGGTTCCCACCTTCGTCAACGAGTTCTGGACGAGCCGGCAGCGCGCCGCCCACTCGCTGCACGAGATCTCGTACCGCGCATGCTTCAAGCCCCAGCTTCCCCGCTTCTTCATCGAACGGCTGACGAACCCGGGGGAGACGGTGTACGACCCGTTCATGGGCCGCGGCACCACTGTGCTGGAGACCGCGCTGCGCTCGCGGGTGCCCATCGGCTGCGACATCAATCCGCTCAGTGCAATGCTCGTGGGGCCGCGGCTGCGGCCGCCATCGATTGACGCCGTACGCACCCGCCTGTCAGAAGTCGACTGGAGCGCGGCCGCCGAGTCGCCCGAGGATCTTCTCGCCTTCTACCATCCGGACACGCTGCGTGAGCTCAGCGCGCTCCGTACCTCCCTGCTCGAACGGAGCCGTACCGGGGCGCTCGACGAGGTCGACGCCTGGATCCGAATGGTGGCGGTGAACCGAATGACCGGTCACTCGCCGGGCTTCTTCTCCGTCTACACGCTGCCGCCCAACCAGGCGGTCTCCGTCGCGTCGCAGCGCAAGATCAACGCCGCGCGACGTCAGACGCCTCCTCGCCGCAGCGTTCCAGGACTCATCATTCGGAAGTCGCGATCGCTGCTGGGAGACGCGGATGCCCACACGCGAGAGGTTCTCGCGCGCAGTGCCAGCGACGCGCGGCTCCTGACCGGCCCGGCAGCCGCAACCCCTGACGTTGCGACATCGACCGTATCGCTGGTAGTGACCTCCCCGCCGTTTCTCGATGTCGTCGACTACGCGGGCGACAACTGGCTGCGCTGCTGGTTCTGCGGCATCGACCCGGCCACGGTGCACCTCACGATGCTCCGGAAGATCGAAGACTGGCAGCGCGCGATGGCCGACGTGTTCGCCGAGCTGGCCCGCGTGCTCGAGCCAGGCGGGCACCTGGCATTCGAAGTGGGCGAGGTGCGTGGCGGGAGCGTGCGGTTGGACGAGCACGTGATTCCGTGCGGCGCCAGCGCCGGCCTCGAGGCAGTGCTCGTCCTCGTCAACGCTCAGGCATTCACCAAGACGGCGGCCTGCTGGGGTGTGGACAACAATCGCAAGGGCACGAACACCAATCGGATTGTGCTGTTCCGCAAGCCCTGAGCATCTGGTGTCTAGGAATAAGACTCGTCGGTCGGTTGTTCGTGCACCCGCATCCAGCGGCGCGTGCGGGGTGCCCGCACCAGGCGCAGCGCCTCGGGCGTGTCAACGTCCGATACCTGTTCGAGCAGGTGGACACGCACATCGGCGTTCGTCGCTGCGGTCATGGTTTGTGCCAGGACCTGCGGTCCTCCCCACTCGATGTGTTCGAAGACGTCCGGGATCCGCGTTCCGCCGATCAGGTAATACCCTCCATCGTGCGCCGGTCCCAGGACGAGAAGTCCGGGATCCTGCGCCAACCGCGTAAAGGCCTCGGCAACAGGCTGCGGCGTGATGTCCGGCAGATCCGATCCTATGAGCACGATCGCCTTCGCTCCGGCGTCGAACAGCCGCTGCATGACGCCTCGCATCCGCTTGCCGAGCGTTCCGGTGACTTGAGGCAGGACACCGACGTCTGCCGGCACGAGTGCGCGAATCTCGTCGCAGCACTCGGGCGGCTCCACCGCGACGACCCGGACGACATCCGGCACACGCGCGCCATCCAGCGTATCCAGCAGCAGCGACGACAGGAGCTGGGGATCCGGTCTGCACCCCAACGCCGAGAACAGGCGCAACTTGCCGCCAGACGAGGGCGCACGCGTCAGGATCGCGAGAACAGACGCCCCCGCAACATCCACCATAGCCGGAACCCGAGCAGCAGGCTCAAGACGAGCGCCCAGCGTTCTGGCGAGGACGTGTCGGCCTTGACCAGCCACCAGAAGTGCACCACGCCGCATATCGCAGCCACATACACGAGGCGATGCAGCGTCTGCCAGCGCCGGCCCAGTTGGCGGATGGCGAAACGGTTCGACGTGAGCGTCAGCGCGAACATGATGACGAACGCGGCCATCCCCACGGTGATGAAGGGGCGCGATACGACGTCCTCGATCATGAACGTCACGTCGAATACATGGATGAACACCACCCAGGTGAGCACGTGGAGCGTGGCGTAGAAGAACGCGAACAGGCCCAGCATGCGGCGCAGCTTGATCACCGCGTGCCAGCCCGTCAGGCGGCGGACTGGGGTCACGGCCAGCGTCAGCATCAGGAACGCGAGTGTCCACGTGCCCGTCTGCCGTGTGATGTACTCGGCCGGATTCGCCGTGAGATTGTTGGTGAAGAAGCCCTGGACGAGCGCCGCGGCGGGGAGGAGCGCCGCGGCGAACACGACGGCTTTGAACGTGCCGAACGGGCTCAGTACAGCTTGCGCAGATCCATCCCGGCGTACAGGCTTTGCACCTGATCCGCGTAGCCGTTGAACATCTCGGTCCGCCGGTTGGTGAACAGGCCGGGCAATCGTCGCTCGCGCGCCTGGCTCCACCGGGGATGATCCACGGTGGGGTTCACGTTCGCGTAGAACCCGTATTCGTGAGGCGCCATGGTCTGCCATGTGTTCTTCGGCTCATTGTCGACGAAGCGCATCCGGACGATCGATTTGATGCTCTTGAAGCCGTATTTCCAGGGCACCACCAGCCGGATGGGCGCGCCGTTCTGGTTCGGAAGGACCTCGCCGTACAACCCCACGGCCAGAATAGTCAGAGGGTGCATCGCTTCGTCGAGCCGAAGCCCTTCACGGTACGGCCACTCGAGGATGTTGGTCCGCTGCATCGGCATCCGTCCCGTGTCGTGCAGCGTATAGAACTCGACGAACCTCGCCCGGGAGGTCGGCTGCACGCGGTCGATGACGTCCTTGAGGGGAATCCCCACCCAGGGAATCACCATCGACCAGGCCTCCACGCACCGCAGGCGGTAAATTCGCTCTTCGAGCGTGTGCGGCTTGATGAAGTCCTCCAGCGCATAGTTGGCCGGCTTGTCGACATGGCCTTCCACGCGCATGGTCCAGGGGCTCGTGCGGAAGCTCTGGGCGTTCCGTTTCGGTTCGTCCTTGCCTGTGCCGAACTCGTAGAAGTTGTTGTAACTGGTGATGTCATCGTACGAGTTCATCGGCTCGGTGGTACTGAAGCTGCTCTTGCGCACGTCGGGCAGCTTGGGGAGCTGTCCCTGCGCGCGAGCCTTGCCAGCCAGGGCCCCGAAGCCCGCGGTGATGACAGCGGCCGCCGACGCCTGGATGAACTCGCGGCGTCTCAGGTATACGCTCTTCGGGGTGATGTCGGAGGAGCGGATGTCCGGCGCCTGTTTAATCAGCATGGGGCGATTATAGGCTTCTTGTCCTGCGGCCGCCATACGGCGCCCGCAGGACCGTCCCAACGCGCGCACCTGGCCGAACGGCTGCGGGCCTTGTGGGCCGGCCACGGGACGGGACGATAGAGTCGAACAGCTCGGCTCCCCGGCAAACCGACGGCAACCCGGCCCTTTCCGCCGGGACCTCGCCCGGTGGGTCGAACCAGCGAGGTGGAGCCGCCGCCGACATGCTCCGCGAGTCCGAGCCGCGGTCCCGCTAACTTTGACGCCTGATGCCACTGCTGGTTTCACTCGTCGTGCCGGTCCTACGGGACACGGCGGCAGCCGAGCGGCTACTCTCGGGAATCGCCCCGGACTCGCGTCTGGACATCGTCCTGGTCGACGGTGACGCTGACGAAGACCTCGCCCGGCTGGTCGCGTCGCGCTCCGACGTCCGCCTGGTACGAACGGCCCCAGGCCGTGGTCTCCAGATGAACGCCGGTGCCTCGACCGCCCGCGGGGAGTGGCTGATCTTCGTGCATGCCGACTCGCGACTGCCACCGGGGTGGCTGGACGTGTTCGAGGCGCGGACAATCGGCGTCAGTGGTGGATGGTTCCGATTCGCGCTCGACGATCCTGCGTGGCAGGCGCGGGTCTTGGAACGTGGAACGGCCTGGCGCGTGCGGATCTTTCGCCTTCCCTACGGCGATCAAGGCATCTTCGTCCGTCGCGACGTGTTCGCGGCCCTCGGCGGTTATCGCGATCTCCCGCTGATGGAAGACGTAGAGTTCGTACGTCGCCTCGTTAGAGCAGGCCCGGTTACCGAGGTGCCCCTGCCGCTCGTCACGTCGGCGCGACGCTGGCGACGGGACGGGTGGTTCCGGCGGAGCACGCGCAACCTCATCCTCGTGGGTCTCTACTTCGCCGGCGTCCCTGCCAGACGGCTGGCACGATGGTATTGAAGGACAGGGGCGTTCCTCCTGCGTCCTTCACGCCTTGCGCGCCGTGTTGCGCCTGACATTCTGTTCAAGCGACGTACCAGGCACCCGCCAATGGCACCTGCATCCGACAGCGCACGAGCCGGTGCCCGCGGAATCCCAGCCGTACGCCGTGCAGCCGGTGCGTACCGGACCCATGACCGGGCGTTGATGAGCTGTAATCCGGATGCGCCCATGGTAGCCTCGATTCATCAACGTCCTCGCACCGGCACCCGCGACTCCGCGTCTTGCCATCAACCGCATGTGTGGGTTGCCGGTCCCGGTGTGCGGACGGAATACATACGGCCGCGCCCAGAATGCATACGGTCATGTCCACTCGCCACGATCCGTCCGACAGTAGTCTCCTCCCGCAGGCACTTTCGCTTGCCGTTCACGAACTGCGCACGCCGGTCACCGTCGTCGCGGGCTATCTGCGGATGCTCCTTCGCGAGCAGGCCGGGCCGTTAACTGCAAAGCAGCAGAAGATGCTGGAGGAGGCCGATCGCTCGTGCGGACGCATCGCAGCGCTCGTGGCGGAAATGAGTGACCTTGGCAAGCTCGAGGGCGGTCGGATCGTGATGGGGAGCCAGGAACTGGACATCAGTGCGCTGCTTCTGGAACTGGCTGGAAATATGCAGCAGGGTCGCGAGCGCGATGTCCAACTCGAGCTTCACGGGGTCGCCCGGCCGGTCGTCATCACAGGAGACCGAGCCCGGCTTGCGGCTGCGCTGACGGCACTCATGCATGCGGCCGTGCGGGAACGGGGAACACCGGGCGTCATCCGTGCCGAGTGCTCGGTCGTGACGGACACGGACCCCGGCTGGGTGGTCGTCGCAATTGGCGATGCGTCGGTGGTTGGCCCTCTCGCCGCGGCCGCGAGGCCTGCGCCGCCGGCGTTCGACGAGTGGCGGGGCGGGTTGGGCCTGGTGCTACCGATAGCCCGGCGAGTGATCGAGGCCCACGGGGGCGCGCTCTGGTCCGCGGATGACGCGCAGTCCCGGGGCGCCTCGGCGCTCCGACTTCCACTACGGCGCGAGACGACTTGAACGGCCAGAGTCCTTACGAATGAGTCGAGATTTCGGACCGGCCGTTCAAGACGTCTCGCCCGCACGGAGTGCGGGCAGGAGATACTGCCAGCTAGCGAGGCGGAGCCGCAGCGGACATGCTCGTGGGTCTGAGGCGCAGCCTCGCTAGCGATGTATACACTACTTCTGCTGTCCGCTGGCCGGGCCTTGCCGGCACACGTCGGTCAGCAGACACCATCACGCCTGGCCGGCTGGAGATAGATGTATGTCACTTGTGGCTGGTGCAGACTCGCAGGCAACGGCCGACTACTCGACGGAGGAGCGGCGCGCGTCCATTGCCGTCGTCGATGACGACTTTGGCTTCGCCGGGTACCTGCGGACGTTTCTCGCGCTGCGCGGATACGACGCGCGCTCCTACACGCGAGGCGACGAAATCGTTGCCGCCATCCGACAGGGGGAACCCCCGGACATCGTGCTGCTGGATGTCGCCATGCCAGGGATGGATGGCCTGCAGACGCTGAAAGCGCTGAAGGCCGCTCGCCCGGAACTGCAGGTCATCATGCTTTCAGGCCGCGAGCAGGCGCCCATCATCGTCGAGGCCGTCCGCCTTGGAGCGGCCGACTACGTGGTAAAACCCGGCGACCCGGAGGGGTTGGGTGAAATCGCGCTGGACGCGGCGATCAAGCAGGCCATCGAGCGCAGCCGCCTGGTCAACGAGCTCACCGACCTCCGTCGCCAGCTCAGCGACGATCAGAGTGACGCGTTCATCGGCTGGGGCGACAGCCCGGCCATGAGACAGGTTGCGCTCATCATCGAGCAGGTGGCCGACAGCGATGTGACCGTCCTCATCCGCGGCGAGAGCGGCGTCGGCAAGGAGCTGGTTGCGCGCGCGATCCATCAGCGCTCCACCCGGCGACAGCGGCCGCTGGTCAAGGTGAACTGCGCGGCGCTCCCTGCGGAGCTGCTGGAAAGTGAGCTGTTCGGGCACGAACGGGGCGCCTT
>CAZDLW010000200.1:0-10982 GCA_964505975.1 uncultured Bifidobacteriaceae bacterium
AGAACCCTGGTGCCTGCGCCTTCGACCCGGCGGTGCTCCGCTGCGCGGGCGCCGACGATGGCACGTGCCTGACCGCGGCGCAGGTGGAGGCCGCGCGCGAGATCTACCGGGCGGCAACCAACCCGAAAGCCGGGCGGGTCACCTCGGGACTCGCGCCGGGAAGCGAACTCGGCTGGGCCACCTGGGGCGGCCAGCAGCCGTTCGCGACCGCCGTCGATCACTTCCGGTTCGTGGTCTTCGGCGATCCCCAGTGGGATCCCGCGCGGTTCGACGTCGAGCGCGACCTCGCGCGGGCCGACGAAGTCGACGGCGGCACGATCAACGCCCTGAATCCCGACCTCCGGGCGTTCTTCGGGCGCGGCGGGAAGCTGCTGCAGTATCACGGTTGGGCCGACCCGCAGATTGCGGCGGGCAACAGCGTGGACTACTACCGGAACGTCGTGCGGGAAATGGGGGGGGGGGCCGCCGTCCGGGATTCGTACCGGCTGTTCATGGTGCCCGGAATGGCGCACTGCGGTGGGGGAACGGGACCCAACAGCTTCGATATGCTCGCCGCGGTCGAGGGGTGGGTCGAACGGGGACAGGCGCCCGATCGGATCCTGGCGTCCCGGCTTCGCGATGGCACGGTCGAACGGACTCGGCCGTTGTGCCCGTACCCACAGGTGGCCGTCCACAGCGGTTCGGGCAGTACCGACGAGGCGGCAAACTTCGTATGCCGGACACCGTAGCGTGGAATCGACTTCGCGTGCGGCTGCCGCAGCATCCATCACGAATATCACGATGGCAGCGTGAGTCGCGCCATCCTCCGCCACGACGGCAAGGTGCTCGTCGCCCGCTCCTGTCGGCCGAATAGATCCCGCGTCACGACTTCCACGGTGTCGCAGCGGACGGCGGCCCGCCGCAATCCGGCAGGTCCGAGACGCAGGAGAATGATGGGTATGGGCAACGGATGCGCCGCCGACGCAGCGTGGCGGCGGCTGGCCTGGTGGTGTGGAGGCGAAGCCCCTGCCGCCGGGCTGCGTCAGTGAGGAGATCCGGGACGTGACCCCTTCGCATGATGTGGTGCTGGTTGGCGGCGGCGGTGCCGGGCTGCGTGCAGCGATCGCCATTGCGGAAACAAACCCCCGTTTGAGCATTGCGGTGGTTTCGAAGGTGTACCCGATGCGGAGCCATACCGTCTCCGCGGAGGGTGGCGCTGCGGGGGTCGCACGTGCGGACGACAGCCTGGACGAGCACGCCTACGACACCATCTCGGGCGGCGACTGGCTGTGCGATCAGGACGCCGTGGAGGCATTCGTCCGCGAGGCACCGCAGGAGCTGCTTCGCCTGGAGCACTGGGGATGTCCCTGGAGCCGCGAGATCGACGGCCGCGTGGCCGTTCGTCCCTTCGGCGGCATGAAGAAGATGCGCACGTGGTTTGCGGCCGACAAGACCGGCTTCCACATGCTCCACACCCTGTTTCAGACCTCCCTCAAGTACACGTCCGTCGCGCGGTATGACGAATGGTTCGTCACGAGGCTCCTCGTCGACGACGGCCGGGTGCAGGGCGTGATTGCGGTGGAGCTGATGTCGGGACGGGTCGAGGCGATTACCGCGCGCGCGGTCATCCTCTGCACGGGCGGCGGCGGGCGGATATTCCCCTTCACGACGAACGCCAGCATCAAGACGGGCGACGGCATGGCTCTCGCCTATCGCGCAGGTGCGCCGCTCAAGGACATGGAGTTCGTGCAATACCATCCGACGGGTCTCCCCTTCACCGGGATCCTGATCACGGAAGCGGCGCGCGCCGAGGGAGGATACCTCCTCAACAAGGACGGGTACCGCTACCTGCAGGACTACAACCTCGGCCGCCCTCAACCGACGCCGGTGCTGCGCACGATGGAGCTTGGCCCCCGCGATCGGCTGTCGCAGGCCTTCATGAAGGAGCTCGAGCAGGGACGAACCATCGAGACGCCGTACGGGCCCGTCGTCCACCTGGATCTGCGCCACCTGGGCGAGAAGGTGATCGACGCCAAGATCCCGTTCGTACGTGAGCTGTGCCGGAAGTACCAGAACCTCGATCCGGTTCGCGATCTCATCCCGGTCCGGCCGGTCGTGCACTACATGATGGGCGGCGTGCACACCGATATCAACGGGGCGACGCCGCTGGCGGGCCTGTACGCCGCGGGTGAGACGGCGTGCGTCAGCATCAACGGCGCCAATCGCCTGGGGTCCAACTCGCTGCCGGAACTGCTCGTCTTTGGCGCACGCGCCGGCCTGGCTGCCGCCGAGTACGCGTCGCGCTGCCCGGATCCAGACGTACGCGTGCTCGAGCAGGCCGTCGACGAGCGGCACCGGCTCGAGCACGAGCTGTTCGAAACGGCCGGTGGGCGCGAGCGGCTGGCCGACCTCCGTGCCGACATGCAGCAAACGCTCGAGGAGAGCGCCGGCATCTACCGGTCGGGGGATCAGTTGGCTCAGGGCGCCAGCAGGCTCCGGCAGCTTCAGGAGCGCCTGCCCCACGTCGCGCTCGACGACCGGAGCCACACGTACAACACGGAACGCATCACCGCGATCGAGCTCGGCTTCATGCTCGACGTGGCGGAAGCGGTCGTCAACGCGGCGTTGAAACGGGAGGAATCCCGCGGGGCCCACCAGCGCGTCGATTGCCCCCGGCGCGACGACGCGCGGTTCCTGGCGCATTCGTTGACGTACAGGCAACCCGATGGTGCGTGTCGAGTGGAGTATCTACCGGTGACGATTACCCGCTGGCCCCCGGCGGAGCGGGTGTACGGAGAGACGGCGGCCCATGGCGAACCACATCACGTTGCGGGTGGCACGGTACCGTCCTGAGGCGGAACCCGAGGCCACGTTCGAGGATTTCGACGTTCCGTGTCCACGCGATTGGGTGGTGCTGGACGGGTTGAATCACGTCAAGGACCGCCTGGATGGCACGCTCTCGTATCGCTGGTCCTGCCGGATGGGGATTTGTGGCAGCTGCGGCATGACGGTGAACGGCGAGCCCAAGCTGACGTGTGCCACGTTCCTGGCGGACTATGCGCCGGGGCCGGTGGTGGTCGAGCCGCTCAGGAACTTTCCCGTGATCCGGGACCTCATCGTCGACCTCGGAGACTTCATGCGGAAGCTCGTCCGCGTGAAGCCGTGGATTGTCCGTCAGGCGGAGAAGCCGCTCTCGGAGGGAGAGTACCTGCAGACGCCGCAGGAACTGGATGAATACAAGCAGTACAGCATGTGCATCAACTGCATGCTGTGCTATGCGGCATGCCCAATCTATGGACTGGATCCGCACTTCATCGGCCCCGCTGCGCTGGCGCTGGCGCAGCGCTACAACATGGACGGGCGCGACCAGGGGGCCGCGGAGCGATTGGACCTGTTGTCCGAACACGAAGGCATCTGGGCGTGCACGTTCGTCGGGGAGTGCTCGACGGTCTGTCCGAAGAACGTGGACCCGGCCGGCGCCATCCAGCGATACAAGCTGACGGCGGCGCTCGCATCCCTGAAATCCTTCTTCATGCCTCGAGGGAGCGCATGATGACCGTTCGCGCCAACCCTGCCTACAGGCTGTACCATCCGCACTGGTTGCGGTCCCGCATGTCCACCTACTGGTGGCTCGCGCGCTGGTCCTACTTCCTCTTCATTCTGCGGGAGTTGAGCAGCCTGTTCGTCGCCTGGACGGTCCTGGTGCTGCTGGTCTTCGTCTCTGCGGCCGGTGAAGGCGCTGCCGCGTACGAGCAGGCGCTGGCCACGTTCCAAACACCCACGTTCATCGTCGTGAATGTCATCGCCATGTGCTTCCTCGTGCTGCACGCGGTCACGTGGTTCGGCCTGGCGCCGCGAGCCATGGTCGTGCACATGCGAGGTGCACGCGTGCCCGGGGGGACAATCGTGGCCGCCCATTATGCGGCGTGGGCAGTCGTCTCGGCGATTGTGGTCTGGATTGTGGTCCGCGCCTGACAGGAGATGTCCGTGAAGCGAGATCCCGAACCGCTCTTGTGGCTGCTCTTCAGCGGCGGCGGTATGGCTGCGGCGCTGCTGCTCCCGGCGCTCCTGTTTCTGTTTGGCTTGGCGTTTCCGCTCGGTCTGGTGGCCCCGCCGTCCTACGAGTCGTTCACGAGCCTCGTCGCCAATCCGCTCACACGCCTGGTGATCCTGGGCGTGTGTGTGCTGGCGATGTTTCACTGGGCCCATCGGTTCCGCTACACGCTCTACGACGGGCTCCAGATCAAGCACCTGAACGACGTCATCAACCTGGTGTGTTATGGTGGCGTAGCCGTCGTCTCGGCGCTCGCTGCGTATCTGCTCTGGCGGCTGTGACGCCGCGCCGGGTGCGGCGCACCGGGCGTCGGGCAGGAGGGGGCCAGCCGTCCGCCCCTGCGTCGAGACGCACTCACCGGGTTGCCCTGCTGTGACCTCACACGTTCCTTCGGGCCCCACGCCCAAAGACGCGCCGAGCACACCGCTCGATCGGGTCCTCGCCTTCATCGAAGCCGCGGGCAACAGGCTGCCGGATCCGGCGATCCTGTTCGTGCTCGCGCTGGGACTGACCTGGCTGATCTCGGCGGTGCTGGCGCCGGTGGCGTTTGCGGAGGTCGACCCTCGCACCAGCGCGCCGATTCGCGTGCAGAGCCAGCTCACCGGCGAGGCAATCGCCTCGTTTCTGGCGAACATGGTGACCGTCTTCGTCACCTTCCCGCCGCTGGGGATCGTCCTCGTCGCACTGCTCGGCGTGGGCGCCGCCGAGCACGTGGGGTTTCTCGGCGCGATGGTCAAGGCCCTGCTCAACGTCACGCCGCGACGGCTGCTCACGCCGATGCTCATTCTGGTGTCCTGCATCAGCCACACGGCGGCCGACGTAGGCTACGTGCTCGTGATTCCCCTCGGCGGCGTCATTTTCTATACGGCGGGGCGCCACCCGCTGGCCGGGATTGCCGCGGCATTTGCCGGCGTGTCCGGCGGTTTCAGCGCCAATTTCATTCCTTCAGGGATCGATCCGTTGCTGCAGGGCTTCACGCAGTCGGGTGCGCAGATCATCAATCCCGACCGGCTCGTCAATCCGCTCTGCAACTGGTTCTTCACGAGCGCCTCCACACCGCTCGTCATCCTGGTGGGGTGGTATCTCACCGATCGGGTGATCGAACCGCGATTGACCGGCACGGCAATTGATGCCGAAACCAGCGAACTGCCGCGGCTCGACCCGGTCACGGCGGCCGAGCGGAAGGGGCTCGCCGCTGGGCTGTCCGCCATGGTGGCCGGCCTTGCGCTGCTGGCGCTCGCGTCGGCACCGGCCGACTCGCCCATGCGCGCCCCGGATGGCGATCTCACCTCGTTCGCAGCGCCGCTGATGCGGTCGCTCGTGCCGCTGATCTTCCTGCTCTTCCTGCTGCCGGCCGTCGCGTACGGGTACGTGGCCGGAACCGTGAAGTCGCACCGCGACATCGTGGCCGGCATGAGCAAGGCCATGGGCACCATGAGCTACTACATCGTCATGGTGTTCTTTGCCGCGCTGTTCATCGATGCGTTCGGCCGATCGAACCTGGGTGCGCTCGTCGCGCTCAAGGGGGCAACCTTCCTGCAGGCGCTCGGACTTCCGGGGCAGATCACGATTGTCGGCATCGTGCTCGTCAGCGCCGCCGTGAATCTGGTCGTAGGGTCGGCGTCCGCGAAGTGGGCCCTGCTGGCGCCGATTTTCGTGCCGATGCTGATGCAGGTGGGGCTCTCACCCGAGCTGACGCAGGCGGCGTATCGGGTTGGTGATTCTACGACCAACATCATTACGCCGCTGATGCCGTACTTCCCGCTGGTGGTCGTCTACTGCCAGCGGTACGTGAGGCATGCGGGCATCGGCACGGTTGCCTCGCTGATGCTGCCCTACTCATTGGTGTTCCTGGTCACCTGGACGGCGTTCCTGTTGCTGTTCTGGGCCCTTGGCGTGCCCCTGGGTCTGCAGGCGCCCTATACGTATCCATGAGGAATGGCTGATGCCGATCCCCTGGCTCACGATCGTGAAGCAGGCGCCGGTGCTGCTCGCGGCGGCGGACGCCCTGCTCTCCAGCTCGCGCCGGAGAACCGCCGGAGCGTCCAACGAGCTGCCGGACCTGCACCACCGTCTCGTGGCGGTGGAGGAGCACCAGCGCGCGCAGACCGAGCTGATGAAGCAGCTTGCGGACCAGGTCAACGCTCTGGCGGCCGGCGTGCAGGCCAACACTCGACGGACGCGCGCGGCCCTTGGTCTCGCCGCTGGGGCCGCCGCACTGAGCGTGCTCAGCGCGTTGCTGGTGTGGTTGCGGTGAGCGCGACGGATCGTCTTACGTGCCGTCTTGCAGCCGGCGATCGAGCTCCGACTTCGAGATCCACCGTCCTCCGATCATGACGCCCGCGACGCGCGACGTATTCGAGATGTCCTGCAAGGGATTGCCCTCGAGCAACACCAGGTCGGCCCGCTTGCCGGCCTCGATGGTCCCCGTGCGATCGAGCGTGCCGAGGTGCTCGGCAATGTTGCGCGTGCCGGTGGCGAGTGCCTGATACGGCGTGAGTCCGGCGGCCACGTAGGTCGCAATCTCCCGGTGAACCGAGAATCCGGGCACGTTCCACGTCTGCGGAGCGTCCGAGCCGAGCAGCAGGCCCGCGCCGCCGTCGTGCAGCGCTTTGATGATCCTTCGGCGGAGCGCGAGATACCGCGCCCGGTGATCGGCGGAATAGGCCTCGGTGAACTTCCGCTTCATGGCGACCCACTGCTCGACGTCCGCGGGGTTCGCATAGCGCATCTCCGGCCACTTCCTCATGACATCCGGATCCTCAGGTCCGTACCAGCTTTCGAGCAGGATCTGCGTCGGCACGTTCCACGTGCCGGCCGTCCGGGTGGCGTCCACGAGCGCCGCGAGTCGCAACTCATCGACGTGGTCGATGAGGTTGATGCCGAAGAGTTGCGGATCTGGTGCACCCGGACGCGCGATCGCCTCGACGTACCCATCGAGGTGGTCGATCGTCCAGTACCGATTGTCGAGCGCCCGCTGCAGACCGACGTCGACCGGCACGTGGCCGGCAAAGCGGATGCTTTCCCGGCCGGCAGCGGCGGCGAGCGCGTCGAAGACGCTGCGCTGGACACCGGGATGGATCTTCAGCAAGTCGTATCCGGCGCGCTTCTGTTCCAGGACGCGCGCGGTCGCCGCGTCGGGTGTCGAGACGGTCTGACCGCTGAAAGACGGCCCGGCCAGATACATGGTCGGCGCGAGTATCTCGCCGCGATCGGCACGTTCGCGCAGCCGAAAGTGGCTGGGGTCGCCGAGCATGCTGCGGATCGTGCCTATGCCATTCGCGACGTAGAGAAAGAGGACACGCTCGGCCTGCCCGGCGGCCGGTCCGCTGGGCACGTGGGCGTGCATCTCGGCCAGCGCCGGGATCAGGTACTGTCCCTGGCCATCTACACGTGTCGCGGAGGACGGGACGCTGATGCGATCCGCGGGACCGATCTCGGCGATGCCACCATCCCGCACGATCACCGTGTGATTCGCGAGGACGCGTTCACGGTCCATTGGGATGACGCCGACGCGCTCGATGGCGACGACCGCCGCCTGTTGCCCGGAAAGTACGGCTGCGGCCGCGAGACCGATGACGAACGACGCAGCAACTGACAGACGCATGGCCACCTCCCGTGCCGATCATAGTCCCGGAGCTCCCTGGAGCTCCGGGGATTGGTCGACTTTCCGGCCCCCGCCGAGGCGACAATATCGGATGCGCCAGCAGACGACGAGGACGAAGAAATCGCGGAAGCGGTCGCCCACGGCCGTCAAGAAGCTCAAGAAGAGGCAGTACGAGACATACCTCGAGCCGATGCTCATCGAGCTGAACAACCTGGCGCACTGGCTGAAGCACACGTCCCGACGGATGATCGTGCTGCTCGAGGGTCGCGACACGGCGGGCAAGGGCGGCACGGTGAACGCCATCACCCAGATGCTCAATCCACGGCAGGTGCACGTCGTGGCGCTGGCCAGGCCCACCGAGCGCGAACAGACGCAGTGGTACTTTCAGCGGTATGTCGCGCATCTGCCCTCGGCGGGTGAGCTCGTCCTGTTCGACCGCAGTTGGTACAACCGTGCCGGTGTCGAGCAGGTGATGGGCTTTTGCACGGACGCGGAATACCGCGAGTTCCTGACACAGGCGCCGGTGTTCGAGAAGCTTCTCGTGGACGATGGCATCCTGATCTACAAGTACTGGCTGGCGGTGGATCAGCGGTATCAGGAGGAGCGGTTCGCCGAACGCGCGGCTGATCCGCTCAAACGGTGGAAGCTGTCGCCCATTGATTTGAAGGCACGCGAACGATATGCGGAGTACGGCCGTGCCCGCGACGCGATGTTCAAGGCGACGCACACCCCTCATGCTCCGTGGCATGTCGTGGACTTCAACGACCAGCGGCGCGGACGGTTGAACCTGATTCGCCACCTGCTCGACCAGGTGCCCGATGGGAAGGTCAAGGACACCAGGCTCGATCTGCCGCGACTGCAGGGCAAACCGGGCAAGGAGCGGTACACGACCGCGGTACGTCCGATTCGCGATCGGTTTTCCTGAACTGCAGCCAGTGCGCCACCGCCTTGTGGGTATCCTGAAGATCTTTCCGCAGGGCCTTGATCGAGAGCGGCGCCCCAAGCAGCCAAGGGGCGCTGCCCTTGATATCCCGATGAGGCACAGCCCCTTGGCTGGTTGCCAGTATTTGCCTGGCGCGCTTCCGCGCGCCTACACCGGAGCTCACGTGAGTTGCGACGGGGCCGGGCTCCCGACGACATCGCGCGGAAAAACCCATCCTCCACCCGCGGCAGGCGACCCGAGCTGGGTCCCGCAACCCAGCTCGGTCTTCACGCTCCGGATGCGTTTTGCCCCACTGCTGTCGCGCGAGTCGTAGGTCGCCGTCCCGTCGCAACTCACGTGAGCTCCGGGATTAGGACCGCTTGGCGGTCCAGGTCCGGCAGCATCAGCATGTGTCATCGAGGTCGCGACGACGTTCGGCTCTGGGCTCTTGGCATCAGGCCGCGAGTCGAGAGCCGAAAGCCCTTGTCGTATTGACGTTAGAAATCGAAAGAGGCACTGATCGTTACGGCAGTACGGGTTGGCGACCGCAATCTCCGGGAGCTGCGCGCGGATCTCGCAGGTGTCGGCGACCGTCGATCCGGGTATTGAGGCCGCCCTGGACGGTCAGGCGTTCCGCATCCGCGCGCTGACATTGAGCAGCACGCCGTTGTAGACCGAGGTCTGATCGCCGTAGTTGCGCGACCAGGTCGTGAAGCTGGCGGTCTGGCCCACCTTGTCCGGGGTCACGTTGTAGAGGCCGGACACGACGTGCCCGCCGCCGCCGGGCAATCTCGGATCGGACGGCGCCGTAACGCTGAACGTGTCGAAGTCGGCGGCGGTGACGGCGAGGTTGTCGACGACGGTGAAGGTCTGCAGCCATCGGCGAAAGTAGCCGACCTCGACCGCCACGCCGGTCAAGACTTCCTGCTGGATCGACACGCCGATCTGCCAGTCGCTCGGCCGGACCGCCCAGCCTTCGAGGATCTCCGGATCGAAGCTGCCGGTGAACACGGGCCTGCCGAAGTTCAGGTTGCTCAGCACGCCACAGATGTCGCCGCCGCTCGCGCTCAGGTTCTGCGCGTTCGGGTTCAGCAGATCGCAATCAGGGATGTAGTTGCCGTTGACGTCGGTCCACGGACGCGTGACCTGCGGGGGCGCGCCGAGCACAGGGCTGCCCGCGATCCGGGCCGCCGGGTTGCTCAGCGAGTATGTGTTGTGATTCGTCGCGGCCTCGAGGTACTTGCCGACGTTCGCCTTCAACGACGTCTTCCCGTTGCCGAAGACGTCATAGGCGACTCCGGCGCGCGGCGTGATGTCGTTGTAGCCCTTCACCCCGGACTGCCGCTCGAACACGAGCGGTGTCGGCAGGAACCGCACCGGGCCGATCTGCTGATCCGGAAAGTAGCTCCACGCGTGGTCGTAACCGGAGCGCGCCCTGCAGCGTCATGCGTCCCAGCGTCCACTGCTCTTGCGCGTACAGCGCTTCCCACCGCGTGCGCTGGCCCGTCCGGAACGGTTTGAGATCCATTGTGAGCAGGTTCGGCACGCCGTGATTGAGCCGGTACATCAGGTGCGTGTCGTTGGCGAAGTAGCTCTGGTTCACGCGGTCGTAGGCGGCCTGGTAGCCGAACTTCATGCTGTGTGCGCCGTGACGTACGACGTCGCCGCACGCCAGGAGAGCACGAAGCCCTGATTGCTCGCCCAGTCCTGCGAGCCGAAGGTCAGGTTCTGAATCCCGTGCGCACACGCGCCGGGCACCGCGTTGGCGGGAGGCTGAGCGCACTGCTCCTGCATCTTCGGAATGCCGCGCGTCGGGTTGCCCGGCATCGCCTGGCCGCCGTAGTGGCTGTAGTTGGTACCGAAGCCGGCGTCGAGCAGCAGTCGATTCGTCACCGGCGATGACCACGTGCCCTGCTGCACCCGCTGGCGGGCGTGCGCGCGCCCGCCGTAGTTCGAGAACTCCGGCGACTGCGTCGCCGTCGCCAGACCGAACGTCCCGGCCGACCCCGGCGTGCCGCCGATGATCCAGTCGCTGTCCGGCTCTGGCGGCAGCCGTCGTTGACTCCCGGCCACGCGGCGCCCTGACAGGGACGCTGTTCATCCCCGTAGACGTTGAACCGGTTGCGTGGCGTGGCCTGCAGCGTCAGCCGCAGGTTCACCGTCGTCCAGTCGCCGGCAGTGACCGCCTGGCGTGTCGTGTCCGGCACGTAGGTGAACTTGGTGGGATCGCCGGCGTTCTGGTTCCGGTACATACCCGGAACCGACTGCCAGCTCCCTTCCCGCCGGGAGCCTGCGAAGTACCACACGCGATCCCTGAGGATCGGGCCGCCCACGCCGGCGTTGATGTCCCACAGCTTCAGCAGCTGCCCCGGCGTGCCAGGCCAGGGCGCGTGATGACGTCGCGCGCTCGCCGGTGACGG
>CAZDLW010000201.1:0-10970 GCA_964505975.1 uncultured Bifidobacteriaceae bacterium
CAATCCTCGTCAGCTCTCCCTGCGTCTTCAGCTCGGCGAACTGCGCCTCGTCGTTGGCATCGGCAATTGAACCCGGGCGCAGGCCGTCGCCGAGCGAGAACGACACATCGTAGGCGCGCATGATCTCGCAGATATCACGGAAGCGCGTGTAGAGGAAGTTCTCCTGATGGTGCGCCAGGCACCATTTCGCCATGATCGAGCCGCCGCGCGACACGATGCCGGTCACCCGTCCCGCCGTCAGCGGTACGAACCGCAGCAGCACACCGGCATGCACGGTGAAATAGTCGACGCCCTGTTCGCACTGCTCGATCAGCGTCTCGCGGTACGTCTCCCACGTGAGCTCCTCCGGCTTCCCCCCCACTTTTTCGAGTGCCTGATAAATGGGAACCGTCCCGATCGGGACCGGTGAATTCCGCACGATCCACTCGCGGGTCTCGTGAATGTCCTTCCCGGTCGACAGATCCATCACCGTGTCGGCGCCCCAGAGCGTCGCCCACCGCAACTTCTCGACTTCGTCGTCGACGGAGGACCGGACCGCCGAATTTCCAATGTTCGCGTTGATCTTCACCAGGAAGTTGCGACCGATGATCATCGGCTCGAGCTCCGGGTGGTTGATGTTGGCGGGAATGATCGCGCGCCCCCGAGCGACCTCGGTCCGAACGAATTCGACGGGCAGCCCTTCGCGAACTGCCACGAACTCCATTTCCGGCGTCGTCTCGCCGAGACGCGCAATGGTGAGCTGCGTACCGGCGTCGCCGGCCACACGTCGCGCCTCGATCCAGGGCTGGCGCAGCCTGGGAAGCCCGGCACGCACATCAATGCCCTGGGGGCCGCTCGTGTCGTACAGACGGAGCGGAGGCTCGCCTCCACTCAGCCCGACCTCGCGCATCGGCACGCGGAGCGCGATCGCGGGACCGTCGGGCGTGAGCCGGACCTGCCGGCCATCGTAGACCTTGCGCGAGTTCGGGTATGCGGTTGCGAAATCGATCATGACGTCCGAGGCGGGATCGTTGAGGATCGCCGCGCTCCCTCCGCCGGTCTGAACCGGATCAGGTTCCAAGGGTCTCTCTCAATCCCGCGCTGGCGGAATACCCCTGGCGGCCAGAAAAGGCATTATATCTCTCCGACCGTTACGCACCCGGTCGCGACCCGCTTGTCGGCGTCGGCAACCTGCGCTGTAATGCACGCATGCGAACGATGGCCCTGCTGCTCAGCTTGTTCCTTGCCGGCGTCTCTCATGCGGAGGCGCAGCGCGGCGCCGCGCCTCCGGCACGCAGCGGCGTCGCGATGACCGTCACAGACCCGATCGGCTCACGGCTCGAGGGGGTCGAAGTCGAACTTCTCGGTCTCTCCGACAGGCGCGGCCATACCGACCCGAACGGGCAGATCAACTTCCCCAGCCTCCAGGCGGGAACGTACCGGCTCCGGTTCAGTGGCAGCGACGTGATTGCATTCGAGCGGGAGGTCACGCTGCGTGCCGGGCAGGTGAGCACGGTGGACGTCACGCTCAACCGCCTGCCCCCTCCTCCTCCGGCCCCGGAACCACCCCCACCCGTCGAAGCTCCGCCCGTTGTCACCGTCCTCCTCGGCCAGCCGCAGATCCTGTCAATCGTCCAGCTGCTCGAGCAGGACTTCATCGGGCGCCAGCCTCGCCGGGAATCGCTGCTCTCGTGCAGCGGCCTGCTGCGGGCAACGATGATTCAACTGAACGAGCCCATGCCCGAGCGGCTCTACGACGAGGGCGACGCCGTGTACTACGTGCTCGGCGGGCAGGGGACCATTCGGATGAATGGACTCGAGACGCGGCTGGACACCAACGGCTTTGCCTCGGTGCCGCGCGGCACGTTGCACTCCTTCGAGCGGCGGGGCAACCGGGCGCTGGTCCTGCTCGCGGTCCTCGGCGGGTCACCGTGTGAAGAGGCGAGGTAGACGCCTTTCTCGCCAGAGCCGCTCGAAGCGCGGCAGAACATACTGGCACCCAGCCGAGGGGCTCTGCGGGATATCAAGGGGTAGAGCCCCTTGGCTGGGTGCTACCACCCCGGCCGCAAGAGAAAGCTCAACGTCCACGCTTTGTCGACACGATCGAGGGGGCGAGCCGCAGTCAGCTCGAGGATCAACCCTCCGAGATTCGTGCGGGCGCCCGCACCAATGGTCCTGAAGCGGTGTGCGTCGTTCCGAGCATTTTGACCACGTGTCCAGAGGAAACCTGCGTCCATGAACGCGATCGCCTCGATGGGGATGCGGCCGTAGTCGAAGTCGCCGGATAGCACTCCGAACAGCGGTGCCCGGACCTCCACGTTGAGGAGCGCCAGGCGGCTGCCACTCAGCTCGTCCATCAGCGAGCATTCCGTCGCCGCACGGCCACATTCCCTCGCCGCAAACGTGGTCAGGTCGTAGCCGCGCACGAGCGTCTGCAGGCCGAGCACAAGCGGCGTAAGCCGTGAATCGGCCGCACTGCGGCCATAGCGGCCCACGTGCTCGACACGCGTGGCAATCGTCACCGGCCTGACGGGCATGAAGTACCGACGCGCGTCCAGGCGAACATCGGCGAACGTCAGGCTGCCAAGGGCCGGCTCCACCTCGAGGCGCAACCGTTGCCCAAGTATCGGGCTCACCGGTCCAAACACCGCCGTGTCCTGCACGTAGGCCGCCTGGGCCTCGACCAGATGCGCCGGCCGACCGGCCGGTGTCTCCGCCAGATGCCGGCTCACTTCCTTTCGTTCGACGGGATCGAGCACGCGCGTGATGGTCTGCCAGGAGAAGCCGGTCCGCCGCATCCCGGTACTCAACTCGATCCTGCGGGACCGGTCGATGTTGTAGCGGGCGGTCACTCCCGCCCACTGGTGCACGTACCGCATGTGGCTCAGCTCACGGGTCACGAGCCCGCCGTCGCGCTCGATCGAGCGGCGGGCACCGTAGAAGCGCGACGGGACGTATCCCGCGGTCAACCCCCAGTTCCAGCGCGACTTCTGGTTGATGTAGGCCACTTGCGCCGCGAGATCGTCCATCGTCGTTCCCACACGAAACAGCGTGTGTACCTGGCGATCCTTCAGCATGTCGCCAAAGCTCACGCCAAAGCTCGCGCGGAGTGCGCCGCCGAAGGTGGCTCCTGTCGCCGCCGCAACGTACGGCTGCGCGAACGATTCGACTCGGAGTCGATCGTCGTACGGATGGCTCGGAAAGTCGTCGGACGCCGGCAGACCATGGAGCGGATCGGCAAGCAGGGATGCGAGCGTAGGGGCCGCCAGCGAGTCGGATTCCTCTTGCATGAACGAAGGGACATCATCAGACCACTCGGACGGGAAGGGTCGAGCGGCAGCCAGTGCGCTGGCTTCATCGACAACCTGAATTTCGTAACGCCCGTCCCGGTACACACTGAATGCCAGCGTACCCGATGCGGATGCGACGGCCAGGGATGGGCTGGACGCCGTAATGCCACTGATCCCACCGGCAACATTCGTCACCTTCATGGGTTCGCCCGAAGCAGCAGCTGCTCGATACACGTTGCTGATCCCATCGGGATCGCTCACGAAGTACACGGCTGTTCCATCCGGTGCCCACTGCGGACTGACCTGCTTGGCGTGCGCCGGCCACGACACCCCGCGCCCGACGGTCACGTCGTCCACGGCTGCGCGAGAAATGTCTCCGTGTACGCCGTCAGGATGCGACTGCCGTCGCGTCAGCGGGCGTACGACTCCGGACTCGAGATCCAGGAGACCCACGCGCAAGGGACCGAACTGCAGCGTGTCGAGCGTGGTGGTGAACCGGTCGGTCGCGAAGGCGATCGTCCGCCCATCGGGCGACCATGCCGGGTGCAGGTCGGCATAGGCATCCGCGGTGAGCCGATTGAGCCGGCCGCCGGCCAGATCGTAGACGAACAGGTCGGACAGTCCACCGTCGAGCGCCGAAAACACGATGCGCGAGCCGTCGGGCGACCAACTGGGATTGTAGATCTCACCCAGATGGTCGAACGCAATCTCGCGGCGCTGGTCCGCGCCGGTCGTATCGATAATCACGAGCAGCGGATTGCCACCCTTGAGGGCGGTCATGGCAAAGAAGCGGCCCGAGGACTCCCACGACCCTGCGGAATGGACGTACTGAAGACTGTCGAAATGCGGTTGAGCGGCCGTGCCCACGATCTTGCGCACGACTTCGCCGCTCGCCGTCTCTGCGAGGAAGAGATCGAGCGACAACCGATCGCGCTCCGAGATGAACATGACGCGGCCACCGTCGGGGCTGAGCGCCGGCGCCACATGAATCCGTGCCTGCCGATCGGCCCCAATAACCACGCCCTTCGGCCACTCCTCGACAGCGGGGCCGGCCGCGATCGACGCGTGCCAGTCTCGCGTCAATTGATCCGCCGTCAACCCGGTGGCGTCCTCGACCCGTGCCACGGCGCTGCGCGCCTGCGAGCGCAGGACACGACCGATGACACGATCGCCGAAGCGTCCCGCCAGGTACGACCAGAACGCGTGGCCATAGCGATACGGAAAGTATCGGGGATGATCGAGCTGACGCAGCGTCGGCACACGCTCGTACCGGGCCGCGTCCCGAATCCACATCTCCGTGTGCGCATTGGTCGCACCGAGCGACAGGTACTCCGCCATGCCCTCGATGAACCACCCGGGCAACGCAAATGCGCTCCGGCGGGCGCTCCTGACGATGTCGATCTGAAACGCGTGTGCGATTTCGTGCCCCAGGACATGGTCGGTCTCACCGAGCCCGGCTGCGAACGGGAGGGCTATGCGGGACTTGCTGGCCTCGATGAAGCCACCCGTGCCTTCTCCGGGCGTCCCCGGAGTCAGATTGGTCTGGGAGAAATGCGGATGGCTCGCGTAGAGCACAATCGGTTGTCGCCGGACGAACGTGTGCCCGAGAACCCGCGAGAACCGCGCGTACCAGCGCTCGGCGAGCCGGGCGGCATGCCGGGCGGCTGCTTCTTCTTCGGCGTAATAGTAGATGTCGAAGTGCGGGGTTTCGAGCAGCCGGAAATCCATCCGATCGTAGTGGACCTTGTTGCGTCCGAAGTACTGCGCCTCCACCGCCTCCACGCCGGCCAATACCGTGCATAGAGACACCGCGACGACCGTCGCATACCGAACCATGGGGCACCCCTGAAGATGTGTTGTACCGGAAGGTGGGTCACTTTACCACGATGGCTCAGACGCGCAAGGGGGGTCGTTCTGCGATCGTTGCTGACGCAACTAACGGCCGCCGCGGTGTTTCGAAACGGCTCAGTTCGGGCAGATGGGTCTCGAGCGCCGAGGCGCCCCCTGGTCTCTCAGTGCCAAGGTGGGTGACAACACGGGAGGGCCGCGCTGCGCACGCGCGCGAGACGATTTGAGATGATCAGGGCACCGGCCCGGCACCGCCGCTGGAAGGAACGTGCCATGCACGGACCAGGATGACGCAGTCCATTCCCCCAGGCTTCGACGACTGGCTCGTCGCGCTGGAGGCTCGCCACCTGGCAGCCTTCCGGGTCGCCGACGTGACGCGAGCGCTTCGCGCGCTGTCGTCAGCGTACGTCGCGCGGCGGCACACGCTCGAACGCGGCGCCGCCCTGAACACCGCCGGGAAGCGCGCAGCGTTCGCCCTGTTCTATGGGCCCCTTCACTTTCTCGCGGCGGACCACGTGGCCCGAGCTCTGGGTATCTGTGCATCGCCCGGTGGAACACTGTTGGACATCGGCTGCGGCACCGGCGCGGCCGGCGTCGCAGTGGCGATGCAAGCAACCCACCACACGCGGCTGCTGGGTATCGATCGCCATCCCTGGGCGGTGGAGGAAACGCACTGGACCTACCGGCAGTTCCGGCTGCGCGGCCGTGCGCGCTGCGGGGATCTCAACCGGCTGCCACACCTGGGTCCCGGGGACGTCGCGATCGCCGCATACGTCTTGAATGAGTTGACCGAGCCGGAACGGCGCCACACGGAGCGCACGCTCCTCCATGCGGCCGAGCGCGGCACGCGCATCCTGGTGCTCGAACCGATCGCACGGCGCATCACGCCGTGGTGGGACGACACGGCACGACATGTCATGGCCTGCGGGGGCCGAGCCGACGAATGGCGAATTCCCGTCGAGCTGCCACCCCTGCTACGTCTGCTCGACACAGCCGCCGGACTGGATCACCGCGAGCTCACCGTCCGGACCCTGGCTGTGTAAGCGAGCAGCGACGGCGCCTGCGCAATCCGTTCGCCGACTCGCGACTCGGCTTCAGGATCGCTCCCCTCCGGAGTAGACGCGGAGGTGAACGTGAGATCCGATCCTCGACAGTCGAGGAATGACCTCCACGCCGAGCCCCGTGCTGGTGTCCCGCCATCACGCTGACCCGCTGACTGCGACCAGCCTCTCCCTGCGCCGGGCACACAATCGCCGCATGCCGTGAGCCTCACAGCTGTGATGTGCAGCTCGGGCATCGCGTCGCGAGCAGGGATATCGTCGAAAAGCAGAAGGGGCAGTCCTTCGTCGTCGGCGCAGCCGCCGGTGCAGGACGGTCCATTCCGCTCTTGATCCGGTTGACCTGCTTCACGACGAGGAACACCGCGAGCGCAACGATGAGGAACCCGATAATCTCGTTGATGAACTGCCCGTAGGCGATGACTGGAATGCCCTGCGCCCGGGCGTCGGCGAGCGACATGGGCACTCCCCGCGAATCGTCGAGCACGAAGAAGAGGCTGCTGAAATCGACCTGCCCCAGGATCAGGCCGAGCGGCGGCATCATGACGCCCTCTACCAGAGCGGTCACAGTCCGTCCGAAGGCGGCGCCAATCACGACGGCGACGGCCAGATCCATGACGTTGCCGCGCGCGATGAAGTCACGAAATTCCTTCCACATCGAGGTCCTCCGCTCCCAAAGGGCCGCACCAGGGGCCCGGCCGCGACATCATACAAGGGGTGGAGCGGTGTTGAACCATACGGTGTCGCAGGGCTGTCGACGGCCCTTCCAACGGGGGACGGGCAAAATCTATACAATTCACCCTATGGCACGCTGGCTCTCCGTGTTGTTCGCTGCCATGTGTGTGGCTGCGGTAGTCTCACCGTCCGTGGCGCCCGTGACGGCGCAGGAGGAGGGGGACACCCCTCAGAGGCAGCCCATTGCGTACGTGGCGGATTTCGAGGGCATCATTCACCCGATCTCCGCTGAGTATTTGAGCGATGTTATCGATCGGGCCGACACCTCCGACGCCGATGTGGTCGTGTTCGTTCTGAGAACGCCTGGTGGGCTGGTCGATTCGACGCGGACGATCGTCTCGCGCATGATCACATCCCGGGCTCCGGTGGTGGTGTTCGTCGGCCCCTCCGGTGCGCGGGCGGCGTCGGCGGGATTCGTGCTGACGATTGCCGCGGACGTAGCGGTCATGGCACCGGGCACGCACATCGGCGCCGCTCATCCGGTCGGGGCAACCGGCGGTGAAGCCGGCGAGACCGTCGCCGAGAAGGCCGCCTCCGATATGGCGGCGTACGTGCGATCGCTCGCCGAGGCGCGGCGTCGCAATATCGCGCTGTCGGAAGAGGCCGTGCTCGAAAGCCGTGCCTTCACGGACAGCGAGGCCCTGAAGGCGGATCCACCCCTCATCGACTTCATCGCCAGCGACGTCGACGATGTGCTCCGGCAGCTGGACGGCCGCGTGGTGCGACGCTTCGACGGGCGGGAAGCCACGATGAGAACCGCCAACGCGGAAATCCGCCGGGTCGAGATGACGCGGCGGCAACAGTTCCTGAGCGCGATCGCGCATCCGCAGATTGCGGTCATGCTGCTCACGCTGGGCATGCTCGGCCTCACGGTCGAGCTCTGGAATCCCGGCGCCATCGTCCCCGGTGTTGCCGGTGGATTGTGTCTGCTGCTCGCGTTCTTCGCGTTCCAGATCCTGCCGGTGGACACGACCGGTTTGCTGCTCGTCCTCTTCGGCATCGCACTGCTCGTGGCGGAGCTGATGGTGCCGAGCTTTGGCGCGCTCGGCATCGGGGGGGCGATTGCACTGATGTTCGGGTTCGTGATGCTCACCGACACCGTACCGGGAGTCCGTGTCGGTTACGAGCTCATCGGTCCGATGGTGGTCGGCTTCGTGGGTCTCGTGCTCTTTCTCGGCCGCCTGGCGGTCAAGGCACACCGGCAGCAGTCGGCGACCGGTGCCGAAGCCATGGTGGGCCGTATCCTCCGGGCGCGGACAGCCATTGAGCCGGACGCACCGGGCCGGATCGACATGCACGGAGAGATCTGGAGAGCCACCAGCGATGTTCCAGTCGCAGCCGGGCAGACCGTGCGGGTTGCCGCGGTGGATGGACTGACACTGCGCGTCGAACCGGTTGACGACTCGACGCGCCAAGGAGACGGCGCATGGAAGTCTTGACTCTGCCCCCGGGACTGCTCCTGGTCATCGTCCTGCTGATCTATCTGTTCAGCTCGATTCAGATCCTTGCCGAGTACGAGCGTGGAGTGATCTTCCGGCTCGGCAAGCTGCTTCCGCATGCCAAGGGTCCAGGCCTCATCCTCGTGTTCAGGCCGATCGATCGCATCGTCCGCATCAGCCTCCGGACGGTGGTGCTGGACGTACCTCCACAGGACATCATCACCAAGGACAACGTGTCCGTGAAGGTCAATGCCGTGGTCTACTTCCGTGTCATCGACCCGAAGCGATCGGTCGTGGAGGTCGAGAACTACATGTACGCGACGTCCCAGCTTTCCCAGACGACGTTGCGGAGCGTTCTCGGACAAGCGGAACTCGACGACCTGCTGTCGGAGCGGGAACGACTGAATCAGCAGCTCCAAGAGATTCTCGACACCCAGACCGATCCCTGGGGCATCAAGGTTTCAGCCGTCGAAGTGAAGCACGTGGACCTGCCTCAGGACATGCAGCGGGCAATGGCGCGACAGGCCGAGGCCGAACGTGAGAAGCGCGCGAAGATCATCCATGCAGAAGGCGAGCTCATCGCCTCGGAAAAGCTGTCGCAGGCGGCCGCGATCATCGGTCGCGAGCATGGCGCCATGACGCTGCGATACCTTCAAACACTGACCGACATCGCCGCGGAACAGAACTCGACGATTGTGTTTCCGCTGCCGATCGAGCTGATGAACGTGCTGCAGTCCGGCAAGCGCACCTGACCGTGGCTGGCGCTTGCGGCGATGCCTCTGAACCGCTATGCGGCCTCAGAACGCGAAGTTCGCACTCGCTGCATCCGACCGCATAGCGGTCCTGGCTGCGCGAAGCGCAGCACGAGATGCTGGCAGCCAGCCGCGGGGCTCGACGGGGATATCCAGGCGCGGAGCCCCGTGGCTGGTTCCCGAAGCACCGGTGGGACACGCCCGTCCGCGGGCGCCATCCCCTCGTGACGGTCGGCCCGCCGAGGGCTCGACACGAACGAGGGATTCCGGAACGCGCCCGCAAACGAGGGACGTGAGACGCGCCTCGTGAACGGCAGCGCCTCGATCCTCTCTCGTGTCCTGAGCATCGTCGAGCGCGGCGGCAATGCCCTGCCGCATCCGGCCACGCTCTTCGCCATCATGGCGGCGCTCGTCATCGTGGTGTCCGCGGTGGCCGCAGCACTCGATGTCTCGGCTGCCCATCCCGGCACCGGGGCCGTCGTGCGTCCTGTGAGCCTGTTGTCGCTCGCGGGCCTTCACCGCATCCTCACCGAGATGGTGAGCAACTTCACGGGATTCGCACCGCTCGGTACGGTACTCGTTGCGATGATGGGAATCGCGGTTGCCGAAGGCAGCGGCCTCATCGGCGTCGCACTGAAGCTCGTCGTGCTGTCCGCGCCACGCCGCCTGCTGACGGCCGCCATCGTGTTCGCCGGCGTCATGTCGAACACCGGCGGCGAGGTCGGGTACGTCCTGCTCCTCCCGCTCGCCGCGGTCATCTTCGCGGGCGTCGGCCGCCATCCCATCGCGGGGCTGGCGACGGCGTTCGCCGGCGTGTCGGGAGGCTACAGCGCGAACCTGCTGCTCGGCACGCTCGACCCACTGCTGGCTGGACTCTCGGAGGAGGCCGCACGGATCATCGATCCCGCCTACACGGTGAATCCTGCAGCGAACTATTACTTCATGGCCACGTCGGTGTTCTTCATCACCATCGCTGGGACGCTCGTGACCGAGTGGCTCGTCGAACCTCGATTGGGGCGATGGAGTGGCACCACCGACGAAGTGGCGACCGGTCTCAACGAGCAGGAGCGGCGCGGTCTGCGGTATGCCGGCGCCGCCGCGCTCGTCCTCGTCGCCGTCCTGCTGGGGGGGACCCTGCCGGCTGACGGCTTCCTGCGGGACCCCGACACCGGGAGTCTGCTGCGGTCGCCATTCATGTCCGGCATCGTCGCCATCATCTTCATCTCGGGCGCAGGGCTCGGTCTGGCGTACGGCGTCGGCGCCGGGACGATCCGCAGCGACGGCGACGTGATGAAGGCGATGGGCAAGTCGATGGAGACGCTGGGCATCTATCTCGTCCTGGTGTTCTTCGCCGCCCAGTTCGTCGCCTATTTCAACTGGACGAACCTCGGCCTCATTCTCGCCGTCAAGGGCGCCGGGCTTCTCCAGGCGGCCAACCTGGGCACGATCCCGCTCGTCATCGCGTTCGTGCTGCTCTCGGCCCTCATCAACCTGTTCATGGGCAGCGCCTCGGCCAAGTGGGCCATCATGGCACCGGTATTCGTACCGATGCTGATGATTCTCGGCTACACACCGGAGTTCACGCAGGCAGCCTACCGGGTCGGCGACAGCGTGACGAACATCATTTCACCGATGATGTCGTACTTCGCGCTCATTGTCGCGTTCATGCAGCGCTACGAGTCGCGCGCCGGCATCGGCACCATCGTGGCCACCATGCTTCCATACTCCGTGACGTTCCTCATGGTCTGGACGCTCTTGCTCGTGGTCTGGATCGTGGCAGGCCTGCCCGTTGGTCCCGGCGCGGGCCTCCGGCTCTAGGAGCCTTGACCGATTGAAATTTGAGTACTTGAGTCAAGTTTCGCAGGCAAT
>CAZDLW010000202.1:0-10937 GCA_964505975.1 uncultured Bifidobacteriaceae bacterium
ATCCGCCGGTGTCCGATCCGAGAGAGAGCGGGACGCATCGGGCCGCAACAGCAGCGGCGGCCCCTCCGCTGGAGCCGCCGGGCGTGCGGTCGGTTGCCCACGGATTGCGGACCGGGCCGAAGGCGGAATTCTCGTTCGACGAGCCCATCGCGAACTCGTCGCAATTCGTCTTGGCCACGATCACGGCTCCAGCCGCCTCGAGGCGAGCCACCACGGTGGCATCGTACGGCGCCACGAACCTGTCGAGAATCTTCGATGACGCCGTCGTGCGCATCCCGCGCACGCACATGTTGTCCTTCACGGCGACTGGTACGCCCGCCAGCGGGCCGAGTACGCTGCCGGCTGCGCGTGCCCGATCGATAGATCCGGCGCGAGCGAGCGCCCGGTCGGCATCCACGAGGTTGAACGCATTCAGGGTTGCATTGACGGCCTCTATGCGGTCCAGGGCGCTGCGGCAGATCTCCACGGCCGAGACGGCGCCGGCCCCGATATCGTTGCGGATGGCCTCGACGCTCCACTCGCGTGTCGTCATCCAATGACCCTCGGGACTCGGAACAGGCCGGCTTCCGTTGCGGCGTCCGGAGCGTTGGCTACCGCGTCGGCGACGGACAGCGAGGGCCGCGGTTCGTCCTCACGCTCGGTTCCCTGTGGGACGTGGACGTGGGCGGTGGCAGGCACGCCGCTCGTGTCGATGGCCTGCACCTGTTCGGCGTAGGCCAGGATCTCGCCAATCTGGCGCGCGAACACACGCTGCTCGTCCAAGGTGAGCTCGAGGTGGGCGAGCTCCGCAATGCGCTGAACCTCGGCGATCGTGAGCGTGACGGGCATGCACGCCGATGCTACCACGCACGGACGCGGGCACTGGCAGTCGCTGACTGGTTGCTGTGCGTTCCGGCCGGCTGTGAAGCAGGCCCATGAGTTTCTACATTCGCAGCTTCATCGCGAACGCCGGCTTCCGCGACTCTGCGGGCCAGGCCCCCACGTACGAACAGAGTCTGAATAGTCGTGGGGGCCGCCTTCAGGCGGCCCTGGGCTGGCCAAAAGCCGGCCCCCACGCGAAAGCGACGGGCCTCGTCGCCCTGCGTGGAGGAGTCTCGTCTCAGGCCGCGCTTCGTCACATCGATGTACGATCGAGGTGTGCGCCGGCCGGATCGCTCGGTCGGCGTGACGTCGCGCTATGAATGGACTGAGATCAGCGGCTGTTGCGGGAAGCTGGTATCCCGATACGAAGGAGGAGCTGGAGACGGCAGTCGACCTGCACGTGTCGGCTGTTCATGAGGCCATGGAGGAGCGCCCGTACGCCGTCATCGCTCCCCATGCGGGGCTCCGGTATTCGGGATCGGTGGCCGCCTATGCGTACGAGGCGCTTCGGGCGTTCGAGTACGGGACTGTCGTGCTGGTGGGGCCGTCGCATTTCGTGCCGTTTCACGGCGTGTCGATATGGCCGGACGGCGCTTGGGAAACTCCGCTGGGTCCGGTCGTCGTGGATCGTGTGATGGCCGAGGCCCTGATGGCGGAGTCGAATGCCGTCGCGATGTATCTGGCCCCGCACGTTCACGAGCACTCCCTGGAGATGCAGTTGCCATTCCTGGCCCGCCTGCAGTCGAACGCGGCCATCGTGCCCCTGTTGATGGGTGCGCAGACGCGGGAGACGGCATTTGCCCTGGGAGACAGTCTGGCGCGGGTCATTGCCATGGCCGACCCGCACCGGACACTGCTGGTCGCGAGCACCGACCTCTCGCACTACGAGGACGCGCACACCGCCTGGGCGCTCGACTCCATCGTCATGCGGCACGTGGATGCGCTCGATCCCGAGGGCCTGATGGAGGCGCTCGAACGCGAGCCGCGCCACGCGTGCGGCGGCGGGCCCATGGTGGCCGTGCTCCGGGCCGCACGCGCACTGAGTGCTACGCGAGCCCGCGTGCTCAACTATGCTGATTCGGGCGACGTCTCCGGCGACAAATCGTCGGTGGTCGGGTACATGGCGGCAGGCATCTGGTGACCGGGGCGAGGGTTCGCCGGCGAGCCGTTCCAAGGAGATCGCATGATCGCATGGGAGATGGAACGCGTCCTGTTGCGCCTCGCGCGCCAGGCGCTCGAGGCTCGCGTGCGCGGGGCGGTTCCACCCGATGTGTCCAGGGACCTCGTGCCCGTCGCTCCATACGGGGTCTTCGTGTCGATTCATTGTGACGGCGAGCTGCGAGGATGTCTGGGCTCTCTCGAATCCGAGACTCCACTGGCGGGCACCGTGGCCGGACTGGCCGCCGCCGTGGCTGATTCCGATCCGAGGTTTCGTCCCCTGACGCACGCGGAGCTCGGTGTCACCGAGATCGAGATCTCGGTGCTGATGCCGGCGCGGGAGGTCGCATCGTGCCGCGAGATCCAGATCGGCCGCCACGGGTTGATCGTTCAGCGGAGCGATCGGCGCGGACTCCTCCTGCCACGTGTCCCACTCGACCATGGGTGGGAGGTTGAAGCCTTTGTTGCCGCTGTCTGCACGAAGGCGGGTTTACCCGCGGACGCCTGGCAGCACGGCGCCCGGGTCAGCGTGTTCGAAGCCCACGTGTTTCGTGAGAACACGCGCGACCAGGTGCCATGCGATGGACGGTTCGGCGACGACGGGCCGCCTGAGGAATCAACCGCATAGCGGTCCAGTCATGGACAACCTCTGTCATACGCTCGTCGGCGCGGCAGTCGGCGAAGCGGGTGTGAAACGCCGCACGCGGTTTGCCACCGCGACGCTGATGATCGCCTCCAATCTGCCCGATGTGGACGTGCTGGTCTTCGCCACGGACATACAGGCCGTTGCGTTCCGGCGCGGCTGGACGCACGGCGTGCTGGCGCAGGCCGTGCTGCCGCTCGCCCTGACCGGCGTGATGCTCGCCCTGGCGCGCCTCCGCAGGCCTCGGCCCGGTGAGCCGCCCGTTGACGCCCGGTGGCTGCTGGCGCTCTCGTATCTTGGTGTTGGCCTGCATGTGTTTCTGGACTATCTGAACAACTACGGCATTCGCCTGTTGGCACCCTTCGACTGGCGCTGGTTCTACGGCGATGCTGTCTTCATCATCGACCCCTGGTTATGGCTGGCGCTCGGCACGGGCGTGCTGTTGGCGCGTCGTCGCGAGTCGCCGTTCCCAGCCCGCGGTGCGCTCGTATGTGCAGGCTGCTACATCGCCGCCATGTTGCTGTCTGCCGCTGCCGCCAGACAGGTCGTGGCGACGTTGTGGCAGGCGGAGCGCGGGACGGAACCGCGTGCGCTGATGGTGGGACCGGTGCCCGTGACGCCGCTCACCCGGGCGGTCATCGTCGATGCGGGTGCGCACTACGAGACCGGGACGTTCACCTGGTGGCCGACGAGTGTGGTCTTCGATCCGGAACGAGTTCCAAAGAATGACAGCGGCCGCGAAATCGCGATCGCGGTGCGGGAGTCGCGCGACGTGCGAGGGTTCCTGGTGTGGTCGCGATTTCCATTCTGGAGCGTCCATCGCACGGAGGATCGGACCGATGTCACGGTGACCGACGTGCGGTTCATGGCGACGGGCGTGCGCTTTTCCGCGACGGCCACGGTGAGCCGGCCGGACAGACCAGCCGCGTCGCCGTCGGACTAGACGCCGCCTGCTTCTCCGCTTGCTTCAGGAAGACCGGCACCAAGGCGTCTCGCCCGCACGGAGTGCGGGCAGGAGCTAACGGCCCGCTCACTGTCGCAGTCGTCGCAGCACGTCGAGGTTCATCACGTCGTACGGGTCGAGTTCAATCGTGGTGGCGCGGGTGGTGCGGCTGCGCTTCTCGGTTTCGAGGAGGATGGGAAGACCTGCAAAGCGCGCATCGTGCAGCAAGCGGCGGAATGGGCGCAGGCCGAGACACCCGTGACCGATGTGTTCGTGGCGGTCCACACGGCTGCCGCAGGGCTTCTTGGAGTCGTTGCCGTGAAGGACCTTCACGCGCGATATGCCGACGAGGCGTTCGAACGCCTCGAACGTCTGGCGATAGCCCGCGTCGCTGACGATGTCGTAGCCGGCGGCGACGAGGTGGCACGTGTCGAGGCAGATGCCGACGCGTGGCGATCCGTCCAGGTGCGCGAGAATCGCGGCGAGGTGTTCGAACCGGTGCCCGATCGTGCGTCCCTGGCCGGCCGTGTGTTCGAGCAGCACGAGCGTGCGCCGTCGCGAGTGCGTCCGGAGCGCACGGCGGATCGCGTCGGCGACGAGGTGCAACGCATCCTCCTCCGTTCCACTGGTGCACGTGCCCGGATGGATCACCACGCCGAGCAGGCCCAGTTGATGTGCCCGGTCGAGCTCGTCGATGAGCGCGGCAACGGATTGTTCACGCAGTCCGGGCGTGGCGGTCGCGAGGTTGATCAGATAGCTCGCGTGCGAGACGGCCGGCGTGATGGCGCTTTCGTCCAACCGCGTCCGGAACCGGCGCACTTCTCGGGCATCGAGCGGTCTGGCGTGCCATTGGCTGGCGTTCTTGGTAAAGACTTGCAGGGCTTCGCAGCCGTGAAGTACCGCACGATCCACGGCCTTCGATATACCGCCCGCCACCGACATGTGCGCACCGATACGGAGCATGGGATGTCCCTGAGATGCTCGACGGCCTGAACCAGGATCTCGTTCGTCAACGCCGGACGGACGGGACCGCGTGATACGCTCCACCGCACGTGAATTCGTTCTGATTCTGCATGACTGCCGATACCGCTTTCGTTGAGATCGCTTCGATTCTGCTGATCGCCGTCCTCGTCGGGACGCTGGGGACCTGGCTGCGGCAGCCGCTCATCGTGTCCTTCATCGCCGTCGGCATCATGGTCGGCCCCGCCGGGCTCGGGCTGGTGACGCAGCACGAGGAAATCGAGCTGCTCGCGAGCATCGGCATCTCGCTGCTGCTGTTCGTCGTCGGTCTCAAGCTGGACTTCCACATGGTGAGGACGATTGGTCCCGTGGCGCTGGCCACGGGCGTGGGGCAGATCCTCTTCACCTCCGTCCTCGGCTTCTTCATCGCGCTGGCGCTCGGGATGGATCCGATGACCGCCACCTACGTGGCGGTTGCCTTGACCTTCTCCAGCACCATCATCATCGTCAAGCTGCTGTCGGACAAGCGGGAGATCGACGCGCTGCACGGGCGCATTGCCGTTGGATTGCTCATCGTGCAGGACGTTGCCGTCATTCTCGCGATGATCGGCATCACCGCGCTCGCCGCGGGCGCCACCGGACCGCGCGCGCCCGCTGCAGATACGGCCATTATTGCCGTCAGCGGCGTCGGCTTTCTGGCCGTCGTCTTCGCGCTGTCGATCTGGGTGTTGCCCGGCCTCACGGCGCGGCTGGCCCGGTCTCCAGAACTGCTCGTGGTATCGGCGATCGCATGGGCGGTGGCGCTGGCGGCTGCTGGCGAAGTCCTCGGCTTCAGCCGGGAAGTCGGAGCGTTCCTGGCCGGAGCGTCTCTGGGATCGACGCCCTATCGCGATACCATCGGCTCCCGTCTGGTGAGCGTCCGCGACTTTCTCCTGCTCTTCTTCTTCATCGATCTGGGTGCCCGGTTGGATTTGTCGCTGCTCGGCACGACGGTCGGGGATGCGGTTCTGCTGTCTGCGTTCGTCCTGATCGGCAATCCCCTCATTGTCATGGCCATCATGGGCGTGATGGGCTACCGGAAGCGAACCGGGTTCCTGACCGGCCTCACGGTGGCCCAAATCAGCGAGTTCTCGCTGATTCTCGGTGCGTTGGGCGTGAGCGTCGGACACATCGACGACGAGGCCATGGGGCTCATCACGACGGTAGGACTCGTGACCATCGGGCTTTCCACGTACATGATTCTGTACTCCGGCCAGCTGTACGAATGGGCCGGACCCTGGCTCGGTCTGTTCGAACGCCGGATGCCCTATCGGGAGATCGCCGTGGACTCACCGCTGCGGCAGCCGGCCGACGTCGTGGTCTTCGGCCTGGGGCGATACGGCGGCGGCATCGTTCGTCACCTGCTGCGGCGTCACAGGCGCGTTGTCGGGGTCGATTTCGATCCACAAGCCCTCGAGGCATGGCGTGCCCAGGGCCTGCCTGTCGTCTACGGAGACGCCACGGATCCGGAGCTGTTCGACCACCTTCCGCTCAATCACGTGAAGTGGGTGGTCAGCACTGCTCCGGATCTCGAGGCCAGCCGCGTGCTCTTGCGCCACCTTCGCGACAAGCGCTATGCGGGTCGCGTCGCGGTATCCCATCGAGTTGGTGACGAGGAGGCGGAGCAGCAGCTGGAGGGTGCAGATGTCCTCCTGCGCCCGTACGCCGACGCCGCCGAGCAGGCGGCCGACGCGATCACGACCGCGACCGACCGCATCTCCGCCGTGGCGACTGTCGTACCGGGGATGCGCGAGGTCCGGCTGCCGCCAGGGTCGGTCTGGGTGGGACAGGTGCTGGCGGACATCCGATTGCGCGAGCGCTTCGGGGCCACGGTGCTCGCCGTGACCCGGGCTGGCCGCGGGTATTTCAATCCAGGACCGGAGTTCCGGCTGTTTCCCGGCGATCGCCTCGTGCTCGCGGCCGACCGGCCGGGTCTGGACCAGGCCGTGGAGTTTCTAGAGCAGCACGAGGAAGACACGGGCGTGGACGACGAGTTCATCCTGGAGGAAGTCGGCGTGCGGGAGCAACCCGAGTGGGTTGGCCGGAGCCTGGCAGAGCTGGAGCTTCCTCGACGATTCGGCGTGACCGTGCTGGCCGTCGCCAGTGGCGACGCACCGCCAGCACCTGCCGACCCGCACCGGCCGCTCGGATCGAACGACCGTCTCATCGTTGGGGCCGCGAGGGATGCGTTCGAGCGGTTGCGGGGGGCGAGCCACCCGGAGTGGTCCCGAAACGACTCGGACGTGTCCAGGCTGGTGGCGGAGGGCCCGGCACGGGTCGAAAACAGCCAACAGTAGCCCGTCAGCGGCGGTGCCGGGAGAGCGGCCTCAGGATCCTCCCACTCGCCCGACGCGTACGACGACTCCCCGGAAGGACATCGTGCAGCTCCGCACGACCAAAGAAACGGCACGTCCGAGACGATAATTGAGCTGTGATCTCCTCCCCTCGGACGGTGGTTGCCGTTCTGATGCTCGTGGCGTGCCTGCCGATCCCCGCGCACGCCTGGGGATTCGAAGCGCATCGGTTCATCATGGATCGGGCCATTGCGCTCCTTCCGCCGGAGATACGTCCGCTGTTCGAGAGGTATCGATCGACCGTGGTCGAACGCTCAATCGATCCGGACACCTGGCGGATGGCTGGGTTTCGCGAGGAGTCGCCCAATCATTTCCTGAACCTGGATCGGCCAGCCCATGGGCCGTATCCGTTCGCCCGCCTTCCTCGTGAGTACGCGGCGGCCGTGGCCGCGTTCGGTCGATCCGAGGTGCAGCGGAACGGCTTGCTGCCGTGGCGAGTCGAGGAGTACTTCGAGAAGCTGAGGTCCGCCTTCGAGGCACACGCGCGCCGGGGAAGCAGCCGCTTCGACGTCCTGTTCTTTGCCGCGGCGCTGTCCCACTACGTATCGGACGCACACGTGCCGTTTCATGCCGTGGTCAACTTCGACGGTCAGCTGACCGGGCAGCATGGCGTGCACGCGCGATTCGAAACGCACCTGTTCGAGCGTTACCGTCACCGGCTGGACGTCGCCCCTGCAGTCATCGATCCCATTCGTTCCCCGCGCGACCATGTCTTCGGCGTCCTGCTGGAAGGGACTCGCCTGGCCGAGACGATCCTCGAGGCGGACATGAACGCCGTTGGCGATCGAGACGTATATGACGACAGGTACTACGCGATGTTCTTCGCAAGGAGTTGGACCATCCTGGAGCGCCGCCTGCGCGAGTCGGTTACCGCGGTGGCCGCCGCAGTTGCTGGTGCCTGGGAGGCGGCGGGCCGACCCCCGGTGCGTCTGGAGGCCCAGCCACCGCCCGAGCGAAGGCGGCGCGAGTAGCACCGCTCGCCTCCGTCCGACCCGTCGTTGATTCGGAACTGTTGGCTGCCTCTTGCGTCATGGATGTGTTCGTGATTCCCGTTGGTGGGGGGCGATATGAGCTGTACTGCGAGCCCTCTGGTGAGACGGATTTGGGGGACGAGCAGGTGCCCTCCGGCGTCGTCGGTCGGGTTCGGCGCCGGTTCGGCGATCTGTTGCAGGCGGCCGAGCAGCGCCAGCACGACCGGTCTCTCACGCGGACCTCGCCGCGAAGCTGGGTTGGCCGACTGCAGGATCGGATGATGGCGTGGGTCGTGGAGCGGATTGCGGACCAGCGCCTCTTGTGGCACCTCCGGCGCCAGACTGCCGCAACGGCCCTGCACCCACCCGACCAGAGCGCGTCGGACGCGCTGGATCTGGTTCGACAGGGTCTGCAACGGGAGTACGAGCGTCACCGCCGATGGCTCATCATCGATGCGGCGATCCTGATAGCGACTGGCCTGCTGGCCATCGTGCCTGGACCGAATGTGATTGCCTACTACTTCGCGTTCCGCGTGTGGGGGCATTGGCTCTCGATGCGCGGTGCCTCGCAGGGCTTGCATCGGGTGCAGTGGACCGCTCGGGTCTGTACGGCTCTGGTGGAATTGCGCGACCTGGCCCAGATGGAGCCGCGCATGCGCATTCAACGGATTCACGACGTCGCCGAGCGGCTCCGCCTGAAGCACCTCCCGATGTTCTTCGAACGTCTGACAGTTCGACCCGCGTAAGCCGCCCGGCGGGCGATGACGACTGGTGCGACACCAGTCAGGCAAGACCGATCCCCGGGGTTGAGAACCGGGTCGGACACGCCAAGTTGAGCTAGCATGGCCCGGTGCAACAGCCATGGTCAGCCATGCTCGTGCTGCTGTGCGTGACGGCTGCGGCACCCGCACGGGCGCAGACGCCTGCATCGGGGGATCCGGAAACCTCGAGCGCCGTTGACGTCCTGACGCGTGCGGCGCTGCGACTCACGGCGGAGCGGCTCTCGGGTGACGACCCGCGTTTCGTGTGGGACGCGAACTTTGGTGGCGAGCTCGACCTCGTCGATTACGGCGCCGGGCGTCTCACGTTCACCGCCAATTACCAGGTGATCCTGGGCGACGAGATCCGGACATTCGATCCGAACCAGGGGAACTACGTGCTGGCTGCGGCGGCGTCTGCGCGGGTGGCCGGCCTCGAGCTGGCAGGTCTGTTCCACCACGAGTCGCGCCACTTGAGCGACAGATCGAAAACCGAGCCGGTGGACTGGAACATGGCGGGAGCGATGCTGCTCATCGACACCGCGCGGGCGTCAACCCGTCTCCAGGGACGCGTCGACATGCTCGCCGTCGTGCAGAAATCGTTTGTCGACTACCGTTGGCAGTTCGAGGGTGGATTCCGCGCCCAGCAGGCGATTCGCTCACCGTTGGCGGTCATCGGTGCCGCTCGTCTGCGACTCTTGGGCGTGGACGGGAGTCGAAACCGGGGAACGCAGGCCGGTTTCCGCGGCGAAGGGGGGGTGCGGCTCGATGGCGTCCGGGGTGCGCTCGAGCTCTTCGTAGCCGTGGAACGGCGTGTGGACCCGTACCCGCTGCAGTTCGACACCGAGCGCTGGGTTACGGTCGGGTTTCGGCTCCTTAGCCGGTAGGGCCTGCTCCGAGTATCCTTAACAGGCGGGTGAAACGCGCGCCAGCATCGATCCAGAATGCAGGACTCAGAATGCAGAACGCAGAAATACACGTGAACGGTCACTTCTGCATTCCGCATTCTGTACTCAGGGTCGCTGACGTTGCAGCAGCAACCTGGGGACCTGACCCGTTGTCGGTCTCCTGACGAAGACGCAGGATTCGTGGTGAGGGCCCCCCGTCCGGCGGGAGGGGGTGAAGGTCGGACGTGCCCGGGTCGTATGAAGATCCAGGTGCGCCAAGCGCCAACGAAGATGAGGATACTGGCCGGGGGATGTCGGAGGCAGACACTCACCGGCCGATTCACCCGGCATTCTTTCTCCCGGTGATGACACATGCCCGTCCTTGACCGTCCACGTTTCGCACGTCTGACTGTTCTAGTCCTGGTCTGCGGCGTCGCCGCTTCGGTCCTGCCCCTGTCGGCCGCTGTGCGGCCGCCGAAGCTGCAGTACCACATGACCACGCTGCCGAATGGCCTGCGGGTGATTCTGTCAGAGGACCACTCGACACCCATCGTGCACGTGAGCCTGTGGTATCACGTCGGGTCGAAGAACGAACGGCCCGGTCGCACGGGATTTGCACATCTGTTCGAGCACATGATGTTCAAGGGGTCGAAGAACGTCGAGCCCGAGGCTCACACGTCCATCATCGCCGGCGTTGGTGGGCGCAGCAATGCGTACACCACCGAGGATGAAACGGTCTTCTGGCAGACGCTGCCAGCGCACTATCTGCCGCTGGCGCTCTGGATGGAAGCCGACCGGATGGCCACGCTCCGGGTCGACGAGGAGGCGTTCCGGCGCGAACGCGAGGTCGTCAAGGAGGAGCGCCGCATGCGGGTCGAGAATCAGCCGTACGGCCGGTTGACGGAGATCCTGTACGACCAGGCGTTCACGACGCACCCCTATCGTCACCCGACGATAGGGAGCATGGAGGATCTCGAGGCAGCGTCGATCGAGGACGTTCGCGAGTTCCACCGGACCTACTACGTGCCAGAGAACGCGACGTTGACCGTCGTGGGGGACTTCGATCGCGCGCAAGCGCTCCAGCTGATCACCCAGTACTTCGGCCGGGTCCCAAAGGCCGAGCGGCCCGTACCGCGCGATATCCCCAAAGAGCCGCCGCAGGAACGGGAGCGGCGTGCCGTCGTCGAAGACGCCGTCCCGCTGCCCGCCGTCATCGTCGCCCATCACGTGACCTACGACGGTCATCAGGATGCGTATCCGCTGCACATGACGTCCAAGATCCTCTCGGACGGACAGAGTGCGCGCATCCCGCGCGAGCTCGTCTACAACAAGCGGATCGCGCTGACGGCATTCTCGCGCGCGA
>CAZDLW010000203.1:0-10891 GCA_964505975.1 uncultured Bifidobacteriaceae bacterium
GAGCGTGTCGATCTCCGCCGCGGGCGGTGTCCTCGGGCTCGCCCTCGCCTGGGGAGCCATCCGTTCGCTCGTGAGCGTCGGCCCGGCCAACCTCCCGCGTTTGGAGGAGGTCCGCCTGGACGAGATCGCGCTCGCATTCACGGGGATACTCACCCTGCTCGCAGCGCTCGCCTTCGGCGCCATCCCGCTTCTGCGCGCCGCGCCGATCGTGAGCCCGCTGCACGAGAGCGGGCGGAGCAACACCGCTGGCCGCGCCCGCCACCGGACGCGTCACCTGCTGATGGGCGGACAGACGGCGCTGGCGCTCGTGCTGCTCATGGCGGCCGTCTCATGGTCCGCAGCTTCCAGAACCTGCGCGCGATCGACCCGGGGTTCGATCCGACCCCGGCAGTCACGTTTCGCATCGGCTTGCCCGACCGCGAGTATCCGACCACAGCCGCAGCCGTCATGGCTCATCAGGCCATCCTCGATCGACTGTCCGCACTTCCGGGCGTGACGCGCGCCTCCGCGTCGACCCGCATCCCGCTCGCCGACACGCTTCGAGGATACAGTAGCTTCATTCGTGTGGAGGGGAAGCCTGATCCAGAAGGCACCATACCTCCGATCGTCGCATTCCGCGCAGTCGCGGACGCCTACTTCGAGACGATGGGCACGCCGCTTCTCCGCGGCCGCAGCCTCGAACGCGGCGACATCGACCGGCGCGAGCCGGTCGCCGTCGTCAACGAGGCGCTCATTCGCGTCTACTTCCCCAACCAGAATCCGATCGGCGCGCGCGTGGCACAGGGATTCGGCACCGTGAACGCCGGCTGGCTGACCATCGTGGGGGTCGTCTCGAACACCCCGTTCAGGGAACTTGCCGAAGCCACGGCCGCCATTGCTGTTCCAGAGCTCTACGTGCCGATGGGGCCCTGCCCCTTGATACCCCCGCAGAGCCGCTTGGCTGGTTGCCAGTATCTCTTTGCCGCGCTCCGCGCGGCTAGGACCGCTATGCGGACCGACAAACGAGGACAGAATTCGCGTTCCGGGCCGCATATCGGTCCAGACATCATCGGTGATTCTCCGGACGGACGCTCAACGCACCGGCGTTTCCCCGGACAGCACGCCGGGAACGTTCATGCGCACTCGGAACACATGCGTGCAGGCCGTGATGAACAGCGACCGGCGGTCCGCGTCGCCGAACGCTACGTTCGTGGCGCACACGCGCGGCCTGGGCTCGTAGACCGGCTGTGGGAGATGGAGCCGGCCGAGCGGTCGTCCGTCCGGCGACGTGATCTGGACCACACCTGGCCCGCCACCGCTGGTGGTATAGAGATTTCCCTGACGATCCACGGCCATCCCGTCGGCGCCGTGATCGACAAAGACCGTCCCGTTCGCGACGGTGTCGTCCAGGCGAATCTCGTATCGCATCGTGCGCCGGCCTCCGGCAGTCACGTACAGATACTTTTCGTCCGGCGAGAGCGTAATCCCGTTTGGAGCCGCACCCGGATCGTCTCTGTCGCCGCCGAGCAGGGTGACCCGTCCGTCCTTGATCAGGTAGAAGCCGCTAAAGGGGATCTCCCGCGCCGGATCCTTGGCCGCGCCGCGCAGTCCCCACACCGTGTCGGTGAAGTACACCGACCCGTTGGACTTGACGATGAGGTCGTTGGGTCCGTTGAACCGCCGGCCCTCGTACCGATCGGCCAGCACCGTCCGCGTGCCGTCCTCCTCCAGACGGTAGACGAGACGATCGTTCATCGCCGTGACCACCAGACGGCCCTGCGGATCGAGCGCCAGGCCGTTGGAGCCGATGAGCAAGATGGGAATCCGGCCGGAAATCGTCTGCGCGCCAACCGTGGTGGTGTCCTTCCCGGTGAAGCCGCTGTTCTCGAGAAATACGCTGAGCGGCCTGTTCTCCTCCCACTTGTAGATCACGTTGCCCGCGTTCTCGCTGAAGAGGAGATAGCCACCTGTTCCCTCGCGAACCCAGACCGGGCCCTCTGTCAGGGCAAAGCGGTCGCCCAGCGTCTCGATCCGGGCATCGGACGAGATGATCGCATCGAGCGCCGGGTCGAGCCGCTCGACGCGAAACGGCGTCCCCTCGGGCGACTGTGCGTCGAGCACACTCGTGGCGATAGCCGTCGCACACAGCAGAACGCGTAGACATGTCTTCATCGGGACATCTCCGTCGTGTAGCAATCGGGACTCTGGCGAGGCGACCGTTTCACGCGTCCCCGTCGCGCGTCATTCTTGCACAGTGGCCGTGACCTGGAGTTACCCCGCAGTACGAAAATGAGCCTGGCAGCCGTGGGTCATGGCCACCAGATCTTGCGCGGTCGGCGCTGCTTTCTGAGCAGGTCCAATAAAGCGCTTCTGCTGCAGCCCGCGCGGGGGCTCGAGCGTGAGGGATGCCCGCTGATTGACGTATCAGGCTCGGGGCTGAGATCGTTCAGGATGTCGGACCGTGACCTCGTCTGTCATGGCGACGATCCATCCTGTCCGTGACGATGTAGGATGCCACCGTCGTGCCAGAGACGATACCTGCTTCCGATCCGCTCGACTACCGTGACTCAGAGGTCGTCTTCGGTGTCGTCGCACCAGTCGGAGTCGACCTCCGACAGCTCAGCGTCGTTCTGCGCGATCATCTGGAGAAGTTTCGGTACACCGTCAACGAGATTCGCCTCAGCGACTTTCTCCGGCTGCCGCAGATCCGCAGGAAGCACAACGTGTCGATCCGTCGCCCCGGAGAGTACGCCCGAATCGATTCGCTGATGAGCGCCGGCAACAAGGTGCGGGAGATCTCCTGTTCGGAGCGCCTTTCGAGACGCCGACCCGCGACGAGCACGCGATGTTCCTTGCCTACGCCGCCTCGCTGCGGTCGGCCGACCTTTCGCGACAGGTAGGAGCAGTCGTCGTGTCGGCAATGGGTGATATCATCGCGACCGGAGCCAACGACGTTCCGGCGTTTGGGGGCGGCCTGTACTGGCCTGGCCCCAGCGACCAGAGAGACTTCCGTCGGGGCGAAGACTCCAACAAGGTCGAGATTAACAGAATCGCAAAGGAGATCGCCGAGGAACTCCTGCCCGAGGCCGACAGTTCGAAGCAGGCTCAAGTGCTCGAGAGTCTCCGAAGGACCGGACTGCACGATCTCACTGAGTTCGGGCGGCCAGTGCACGCGGAGATGGAGGCGTTGCTGCAGTGCGCCAGATCCGGTGTCAGTCCGGTTGGAGGAACGCTGTTCACCACGACGTTCCCGTGCCACAACTGCGCGAAGCACATCATCGACGCCGGGATCACCCGGGTGCGATTCGTGGAACCGTATCCGAAGAGCAAAAGGCCGCAGCTTCATGCGGATGCCATCAGCGTCGAAACCGATCGCAAGGACAAGGTGTCGTTCACGCTCTTTGTCGGAGTTGCCGCCCGACGGTACTTCGACCTGTTCTCGATGCGGACGGGCTCCGGTTGGCCGATGACTCGAAAGGATGACGTGAAGGCCGTTGCCTTTAAACGGGCGGAGGCCAAGCCACGGGTGCCGATGCCTCCGACCTCGTTCTCGGAACGAGAGCAGATCGCCGCCCGGATCATTCATGACAGAATGAAGTAGCCGCCATGTCGAAGCCCAAGCCGTCCAAGACTTCAGCGAGCACGCAGCGAGACACGTACTGGGAGTTCGTCCACCGCACGGCAGCCGAGGTGGACAGGTGGCCCCCCTGGAAGTTCGGCGGAACCAGCGTCCGTCAAGGCCAGGCCCACGAGCCGCCAAGGCCGGGCGGCCGAAGGCCCCCGAAGTAGCTGCGATATCTGCGAGTCAGCTGCTCGCCCGACGGCCCGTGAGAACGCCGACGGGCGTTGAGGACCAGACGCTCGACTCACGATCTGGTTGACGGCCGATCCGGACATACCCACTCCTGGCGATGGCTAGCGTGAGTCGTGCGGTCGCCCGTTCCGGAAACCGTCCAACGCTCGCGACACTCTGCCGCCTGCAAAGGCATTAGCCAACTCAGCCAGCTTTCGAAGCCCGAGTGTTCGGTCCAGAGTTCCCAGACGTTTAGTCCAGTAACGCTCAGCCCGTTTCCCACCGCCGGAATCTGGCGGTTGTTGCTATGGGTCCTTTCCCGTGGCGCCTGCAACCGCCCGCCCGGCGGGGGCATCCGGTCCCCGCAGTAGCGCCGGTTCGGACGATGAGTCGACAGAGATGTCTACGAACTGGCCCGAGATGGTCGGAGCGACAGCGAGCATTCGTGACACGGCGTAGTGACGAGAACAAAGCCGATGAACGAATACATCGAGATTCGACTGCGAGGGAACGGCAGAGTCCAGCGCATCAAACGGCAGGTGCCGCGAGGCATCGAGGTCGACGAGCCGGATCCCATCGGACGCACGGTCTATATCGAGTTTGCCCCTGCCGACCCGATCTCCAAGTTCCGGATGCAGCGTGTGCGGCAGGTCCAGGGATGGGAACCGTCGGTCTTCAAGCTGCAGATAACGGTCGAGGACGGTTCCTTGATCCTGCGCGGGGTCGATCGACACTCGCTGCCGGAGGGGCGCTACAACGTCCAGGTCCGGATCGAACACGCGAAGACCAAGGCCGCGAAGCGGAGCGTGAGCGTTCCGCATGACGGCTTCGGCGTCCTGGACGTCGATGTCACTATCGACGATCGGAGCGTCGAGGTCGACCTAGACGATTGTGACGCAGACGTCCAGCGCGTGCTCGCGGCATCGTCCATCGGGGGATGGTCGCCGAGCGGTGGCTCGATGCCGCGGTGAGGCCCACGAGGAAGGCGTGCCTGCTGAACCTGCTCGCGAGCCTCCGCGTGCGACCGACCTTATCGGATCATCTCCTGACGCGTGTCCAGAAGTTCTTCTTCGTCACGGATGACCGTGCATTCGCCCGCGTCGATCACGACCTGTACGACGAACTCGAAAAGCTGGCTGTCGACCCGAGCCACCGCGAACTGGGTCGCCCAGATGAGTCAGATCATCGAGGCGCACGGGGAAAAGGAAGACGCGCTCGCCTTGTTGACGGACCTCCGATCGTTCTGTCTCGCGGTGTCGAGACACGCGACGGCCATGGCGCCCACGCCGCTGGATCGACCTGAACATCCCTTCCGCCGGTAGATCGATTGGTTAATGCGCCTCCTGGCCTACACGAAGCAGCGCTTGGAAGCGTTCGTTGCCGAGATCGACAATCTTCGCGGCTCCGATATCCCGTATCCCCACTCACGAGCCGCGCTCGATGAACTGAGGCGCCTCTTCTCCGACGAACTCGTGGAGCTGCAGGCGCTGTCCCCGGACGCCGATTCCGGCAACCTGGATGTCCTCCGCCGAGGTGGGTCGGCGTCGGTCGATCTGAGGCTTGGAACGTGGTTCATGAGCCTGAAGCAGGCACGAACATCGTCATTGCGGATTCAGGATCAGGCCGTCGGCGCGAGTATTGCCAAGACGCACTACGTCCCGTTTGGCACGCCCTTCGTGCTGCACCCCATGACGTTCGTGCTGGCGGCAACGTTGGAGTGGATTCGCCTGCCCAGGTCTCTGGCCGCGTACGTTGTCGGAAAGTCCAGTTGGGGGCCGCTGTGGGTTGATCATCGCCACGGCGACAGGGGTCCATCCGTGATTCGTGGGTGCATCACGCTGGAACTGAGCAACGTTGGCGAGATCCCCATCGAGGTGAAACCCGGGTACCCGATCTGCCAGCTCTTCTTTCACACGTTCGACGGGATCCCGCCTGAGACGTTCGTTCAGGGCAATTTCGGGGGATCACGGAGACCGATTTTTCGACCGATACAGCTCGACACATTCGCGGAGAAGCTCGCTCGTTCTGATACAAAGTGAAGCCGTACTCGTTCCCGAGTGCGTGATTGCAGGCCCTGCACAGGCGGTCGAGGAGAGTGTCAACGCCCGAAGGACTACAGCACCTCGAAGTTATCTTTGACGTTCGCCAGGAGCTCGCTAACAGCCCGAACAATCTCGTCCGGGGGGCGCTCGGTCCCCTTCACGACAACGCGTAGATTGAACATCACTTGGTGCCCGGCATTCGTGCGCAGGAGTTCCGGCAGCAGGTCAACGAGATCCTGCAGCTCCGGCCCCGTCAACGAGACCTCCGGTGTCATGCGGGTCTGGCGGCGCGGACGGTCCGGTGCCTTCGTGGCGCTGGCCGGTTGACTTGGTGTCCGATGCCGGAAGCTGAAGGGTGACAGCCGCCGCGCCTGCGTAGTCGCAGGGCCACGGACCGCTGTCGGCGGTGCGCTCCAGCAGTCGCATGCGGAAGGCCTCGTCGAGCGCGGAGCGCACGACTGTCCACGGCAGCGTCCGGCCGGCAGCCTGCGAGAGCCCGGCTGCCAGCGACAGGGCAGTGGTCTTCCCGTCCTGCCAAGCGCCAGGAAGCGCATCGGGCAGCAGGCCGATGGTGCTGACTGGTGCGGGCGGTGCCTGAACTTCAGCAGCGTCGGTCAGGAGGCCGGGCGGCACGTCCTCGCTCAGGATGCTCGCAGGCCCGGACGTCAGCCACAACTGGCCGGCCCGAATGGCCTCACGAATGGCCTCGTCCACGGCATCTGTGGCGGCGCGCGGGATCGGAATCGGCTCGTCGAATCCTCCGCGGCTCACGGTCATGACGTGCTGGCCGTCGAACCACTGGCGCACGGTGCCGACACGAACGGCGGGCGCCACCCAGAGCTGGTCGATAACACCAGGCCGCAGCAGGGCAGGGGGCACGGCCGATAACTCCGCCCGCTCGGGCACCACGACTTCGAGCAGCGGATCCTCGAACGCGGCGGGTTCAGGACGCTGGCGCCACCAGGTCCGGAACGACCCGTCAGGCCGCCGCAGCCGCGCGACGAAGTAGCCCTCCTCAACACCGCGCACGACGGTGTCGACGATCGCCTGGCGGCTCAGCATCTTGGGCAGCCTGGCGTTCTGCGCGAACGCACCGACGATGTCCTTGACCCACCGCGCGTCCTCGGTCTCGCGCCACAGGTCGTACGGGCCACCCGGCAGCATGGCGTCGGGACTGATGGCCGAGTCCTGGATGCGCGCGCGCGGGTCGGCCTTGATCGCGCTGAACAGCGGACCGTCGGTCACCTGGATCTTGAACGCTTGCGCCTGGTTGTCGGCCGAGACGGTGACGACGATCGAGTAGGCCTGGACGATGGCGTCGGCGACGCGGTCGCGCGCGGCAGAGGTGTAGGCGTCGAGATTCTGACCACCTGCGGGCGTACTCTCTGTTGGAAGACCATGCGGCAGCATCTCAACGGCCTTGTCGAGTAGCCATCCGGGAGGATCAACTCGTGACGATTCGTCAGCTTGAGGCAGCCTGTATTCCTTCCCATTCAAGCCATCGATGATGGTGCAGGCGGCCATCTTGGCTAGACGCCCTGTGGCCCCGCCTCAGCTCGAATGTCCGCCAAGGTCATCGCCACTGTGCCAGGCTTTCGTGCCTCGTCAAGGGGTGCGAGCATCTTTGGTCGAACATCACTGTTGCTATCATGATGCTATGGAACGCACCACTATCTCCATCCCCGACGAGATCCTTCAGCGCCTGCGCGTAATCGCAGCGGAACGACGTGTGTCATTGGCCGCCCTCGTCCGGGAGGCACTGGAGGAAAAGGCGCAGCGCTTTCGGCCACGGCCACGCAGCCTGGGCATTGGAGCATCCGGCCATACCGACACCGCGCGCCGGACGGCAGTCGAGCGTCCGGAGCCGCGGCCGTGGCGCTGATTCTCGACACGGGCCCGCTGTACGCCTCACTGGACCGGAGCGACGCCGACCACGCAGCGTGCCGCCGGCTCATCGAAGACGCTGACGAGCCGCTCGTGATACCCGCCCCGGTCCTGATTGAGGTGGACTACTGGGTACACGTCCGGATGCACCCAGGCGTGTTCGTCGCCCTGCTCGACGACATTCTGGCCGGAGCATATCGAGTCGAAGAACTGCAGGTGGAGGACTATCGCCGCATCCGTCAGTTGTGCGATCGGTACGCCGACAGCGACGTCGGCTTCGTCGACGCGGCCGTCCTCGCGGTCGTCGAACGCCTCGACGAGGACAAACTGGCTACGATCGACCATCGTCACTTCAGCGTGCTGCGGCCGCGCCATGTCGAGAGTCTGCGCCTGCTCCCCGCCGCGCAAGGGCCCAACGCTGGCACGTCAGGCTGTACTCATCCGGAATCTGGACGCCAGACTCGATCCGTGGGCCGTTGAGTACGGCTCCGAAGTCGCCGGCGCCAGCGACGACTCGGACGCCGATGAGGAGCAGGTGGACGCGCGTCAACAACGAGCGGCCCCGGCTGGCCTCACGGGGCTGGCGCGCCGGCGACGTACCGCGTGAACGGGCCTCCCGCGACGGCCAGCGAGCTCGGACCCTCGGCGGCATAGACGTGCCCGTCCGCATCAACGGCCACGCCTTCCCCCGCCGCCCCCTGATACGGCCTGGTGTCGGCTTCGTGTGGTGGAATGAAGCCGACAATCTGGTCCCGGTCAATGTGGCCGATGCGGATGCCGTTGCGCCAGGGGAAGTGGCGTACCGGACTCGACTCGGAGTCGATGCCGTACACCATGCCGTCATCGGTGATGAAGATGTCGCTGACGCGGCCGTACAGGTAGCGCGATTCGAGGTAGTTGCCGTCCTGATCGAAGATCTCGAGGCGGTGGTTGCCGCGGTCGGCCACCCACAGGCGGCCGCGCGAATCGAACGCGAGCGCGTGCGGCGTGCGGAACTCGCCGTGCAGCGTGCCGATCCGCCCCCATTCTTCGAGGTACGTGCCGTCCGGCGCGAACTTGATGATGCGCCCGGTTGCACCTTCGGGATGAGGCGGGTCGTTCTGGCCGCTGTGCCCGTCGGCCACGAAGATGCTCCCATCGGGTGCCACGGCTACGTCGGTCGGCTGATTGAACTGGCCCGGGCCGCTGCCCGGCCGGCCCGCCTGGCCGAGCGACAGCAGCAGCTCTCCCGTGGGGCTGAACTTGTGCACCTGGTGTCCCCTGGTGCCCGCCTGGTTGCCGGCGACATCGGTCACCCAGACGTTTCCGTCGCGGTCCACGTGGAGGCCGTGGGGGGTGACGAACACACCCGCGCCGAAGTTCGCGAGTACCTCACCCGTGTGCCGATGGAGCTTGAAGATTGGAGGCACCGGGTTTGTCTCACACGTAACGGCGCCCGCTCCAAGTGCCACGGCGCCGCAGCGCTCGTACGCCCAGATGTGTCCGTCGGTGGGGTCGATGTCGATGCCGGCACTCGAGCCCCACTGCCGTCCCTCGGGGAGCGCGCCCCAGTTCCGCACGACCGTCGAGGTCGGGTTGGGCAGCCCTTCGCCGGTAATTGGATTCCCGACGGCTGCCGTGCGCGACCCATCGTCGGCCGCGGATCCTGCAGTACATGCAGTCAGCGCAAGGGCAGCACAGGCAAGGCACGCGGACTTGACGACCGGTGACGAAGCCATGACGTCTCCTTTCGCGACGAAACGCCGGTCGGCTCGATCCGCACCGGGATCCGCCAGCCGCCCGGGATCAGGGTGTGCAAGTATAATCTGCCACCCTCTACCAGCGGCGTGCGCTCCACAAAGGTCTGCGTGCAGATGGAGTGATGACTCATGAAGCCAGCAATCGTGCTCACCGTGCTCCTCGGCTGCGCGGCGGCAGCCGTCTTCGCTCAGCGATCCTTCTGTGGCGAGCCGCTCGAGTGCGCCGGTGGCACGGTGAACGACCTCGTCGCCGACGCCCGCGGCGGGGTCTACGTCTCAGGATCCGGCGCCGGGGTGTTGTATGCCAACCCGCAGGGCGTCGTCTCGCAGTACGGTGACTCTGCCATGCGGACCAACGGCATCATCCTGAGCCCGGACGAGAAGACGCTCTACGTCACCAATGGCCCCGTGGTGATGGCTTTCGACGTACAGCCCGACGGCTCGCTGACGAACCAGCGGGAGTTCGGCAGGCTGCGCGGTGGCGAGGGTGGCGACGGATCGGCCGTTGATGCGGAAGGGCGGGTGTATGTGTCCACCGGGGCGTCCGTGGACGTGTTTGGTCCGAACGGCGAGTTCCTCGGCAGCATTCCGGGCCCGCGATCGCTGCATGGCACGGCCTTCGGCGGGCGCGACAAGAAGACGCTCTTCGGCATCGTGTTCTACGGGACGTGGGGAACGCCGAGCGCACGAAATCAGGTCATCGCGATCCCGATGATTACGGAGGGTTACCAGGGGCGAGCCAAGTAGTGCGCCGGCGTCGAAAGCGCCACGGTGGTCATCGCGCGAGAGGCGGGGACCACGCTCGCGTGCCTTGGCGAACCTGCTTCCCCTTCGGACGATACGGCTGCCGCTCATGCTCCAAGCGCGTCGAGCAGAGCGTCGATCGCGTCCTCGCACGCCTCGACGGTCGTCGGCTGCCGGTCGGCGATCGCTGCGCGGACCTCCTGGAGCTGCCCGCCCCCGTCGCGCAGGCGTCGCCGCAGACCAAGATCGTGGTGCTCTCGATGCATGCCGATCCCCGCTACGTGCGCGAGATGCTATCGATCGGAGCGATGGGGTACCTGCTCAAGCAATCCGCCTTCGAGGAGATCGCCGACGCCACGCGGGCTGTCGTGCGTGGTCAGGCTTATTTCAGTCCCGAGGTTGCCGGCATCGTGGCCGAGCAGTTCCGAGGTGGCCAGGAGGGCGGCTCGGACGCCTCTCCTCTGAGCCCGCGCGAGAGGCAGGTGCTTCAGCTGCTCGCCGAGGGTAACAGCGCGCGGTCGATCGCTGAGAAGCTCCACATCAGCGTCAAGACCGTGGAGACCCACCGCCGCCATCTGATGGATAAGCTCGGCATCGACAATGTGGCCGGCCTCACCAAGTACGCGGTGCGCGCGGGCCTGACGGAGATAGACTCCTGAACCTGTAAGCGGCCGAGGTTGACTCGCAGCCGCTCCGTTGGCGCAGCCGGA
>CAZDLW010000204.1:0-10891 GCA_964505975.1 uncultured Bifidobacteriaceae bacterium
TCATGCGGATGTGTTCTCGACGTTGCCTTTCGCGGGGAGTTGCGTCCCGAACAGAAAGTAGCGGCAAACGCGCTGTTGAAGCACGAAACCGGTGTGCTGGCCGCTACCACGGCCTTCGGTAAGACCGTCGTCGCCGACTAGCTCACAGACGCTTTGGCCATTTTCTGCCGACCGTGGAAAACCGCCATCACCTCGAGACGACCGCCTCGCAGCCTGTAGGGAATCACGTATGGTGTGCCCGGCACGACCAGTTCCCGCGTACCGGCGACTCGACCAGGACGGCCCAGATTCGGCAGCTCAGCGAGGCGCTCGACAGCACCGAGCAGTGCGGCAGCGATGCGGTTGGCAGCCTTGGGATTGTCGCGCGCAATGTACGAGCGGAGGTGAGCCACGTGCCCGATGGCCCGCGGCGACCAGACGATGATCACGCGCGAGGCGCCCTTCGCTCACGCTTGCGACCCCACGAACGGAGCCAGTTCGCGACATCCTTGTGAGGGACACCCAGGCCCTCATCGAGCTCCTTGATCCCAGTCTGAATCTCATCGAGCTGCCAGCTTTCCGCCTCGACGAAGGCGGCGATCGCTTCGGCGGCAAGGAATGACTTCGAGCGCCGAGAACGTTTGGCGAGCGCCTCGAGGCGCTTCTTGGTGTCCGTGTCGATGCGAACCGATAGTGTTGTGCTCATCTGTGGTGGTCTGTGTCACCTTGTGTACATTTTAGCATGTCGACCTCGCTGCCGAGGATGTGCCGGTGGCGCGAATACAGCGGACACCGCCACAGAATTGTCGGATGAGCCCGGTTGCAGCTCGGCGATGCTGACTCCGAGGCAGCGTTGTGCGCCGCGGCCGCCGGCAGCATGGAACGTTCGTATGAGGCTCTCAACCGGGCATGTGATCCGACCCGCACGCGACGATCCAGCAGGAGTAGCGCGCGTAGTCCAGCGCCGGCCCGGGCATGTCCGCCAGGTCGCCGGTCTCGTCTTCCAGATATGACACCGCTCGGGCTGAGCATCAACGGGCTCGCCCGCGACCTGCGGGTGCCTGTCACGAGGGTGGGCGGATCGTGAACGGCCGCCGCAGCATCACGGCCGACATTGCGTTGCGGCTGCGACGCGAAAGAGTGCGGCCGGGTGGTTCCTGAAGTGGGAAGACTGGGCGCCGCTGAGTGCTCCAACCCACGCCTATGATTCGAGGTGAGCCCGACCAGCTGTTACGCTCCACCAGCCTTCTTCCGTTCGGACACCTCCTTCGCGCGGAACGTTGCAATGCCTTCGATCAACTTCACAGGGACGGGCCGGGCGAGGGGGAAGCGGATCGTCCCCTTTTCGACCTCGTACTCTGCAAGATCGTCCTTGAACGCGGCGACCATGTGATCATTCGAGGGATAGAGGGAGTAGTGCTGCTTCCACCCGGCGAAATAGAGCATGGTCCGACCATGCAGTTTGTACGCCGGGATCTTGTACGAGATCCCTTCCTCGGCTTCGGGTACGGCCTTGCGGATTGCGCTCCGCACCCGCCTGAGTACCCGCTGCACGGCCTCCGGCTGCGAGGCGATGTACTCATCCACGGACGTGAACTTGGTTCTGACCATCGTCAATTCCAATCGCAGGGCGGGGGACTTGAGGGAAAGGATGGCGTATCCGTTCCCTCTCGAACCGTTCGAGGAAATAGACTCCCACGAGCTCCCGAAATCATCGGTGCGTGGAAAGCCGGGCGATTGCACCTTGGCCTGGAGAATATGGAATGCCCGGCTGTGGCGTGATCGACGCGGCAACTTGGAGAGTTGTGACGGCCAGTATCCACAGTCGCCCTCCTTCGTTCGCCTGCGTTCACGCGAACTCCGGCGAGGCCTCGCCGACGCCTTGGCGGAGGCGGGTCGCGCCTTGCCGGCCGGGCGCATCGCGGCCCGCGATGCTGAGAACACTTCGGACACGACACTATCGGCTCAGCGGAAACCCTCCAGCATCAGGATGTCGCTCCCCATTATTTCGGTCCGTGCGTAGACGACCCAGCGCGAATCGGGCGATACCGTGAAACAAGTCGACAGGTCAGGCGGCGTCCAACCCTGTGGCAGGCCGGCACCGCGAATCAGCGTGCCGGTCGAAAAATCGAAGAGGAGGATCGCGGCTTCCCGATCTGGTCCCCAGCTCGCGACAAAAATTCCGCGCTCCGTGACAGCCCAGGCGCCCTGAAGCCCCTGGTCCAACACCTGCGTTTCGTCTCCGCCCTCCACGGAAACCTTTGAAATCCCTGCCTCGGGAAATTGCTTCGTGTAATAGACGAAGCGGCCGTCGGCGGATTCGAAAGCCTCGCGGCCGCCATGGCGCGTTACCTGGATGGCGGCTCCGCCTTCCGCAGGGATCTTCCAGACCTGCCACGCCCCACTCCGGTTCGAGCCGAAGTAGACCCACATTCCGTCGCGGGACCAGCTCGGCCGCACTTCGTCCGAACGCTCCGAGGTGAGTCGCCGCAGGACACCCCCTTGAGACGCCACCACGTAAATGTCCGCCTGTCCTTCCTGCCTGCTGTCTGCGGCGATCCACTGGCCGTCGGGTGACCACCGGGGGCTCCCCACCTGTGCGCCCCGCAAGGCCGTCACCTGGACCGGATTTCCGCCGTCACGGTCTGCGACCCAGATCTCCACGCTGCCGCTGCGGTTCGAAGAAAACGCAATGCGCTGGCCGTCGGGCGAGAACTGGGGCTGCCCTTCCAACCGCGTCGACGCCGCAACACGGGTGGGGGCCAGCTCCTCTGCTGGCGACGGCCGGCCTCCAGGGCCCGGTCCCGCGACCAGCCACAGGTCGGTATCGCTGACGTCACGCTGAAACGCCAATCGCCACAGTGTGCCCTCGCCAACCGAGGACACCGCCACGGAAGGCCAGACGGCAGACTCGCCGGCCGCTTCCACTGGCTCGGGCCTGCCGCCAGCGATCGGCACGCGCATCAGGGTGCCGCCCGACTGGAGGCTGTAGATGACGCTACGGCCGTCCGGCATCCACGCGATGCGCCCGAGGTTGAATCCGGAAAGGATCCGCCGCTCCTGCGGGGTCTGCTCCAGAACGGAGACAGCATGGATGTCGCTGGCTCCCGGGCCGTGATACCGAATAAACGCCAGCGTCTGACCGTCCGGGGAAAAGGCAGGGAAGCGATCTCCCCTCGAGCCAGGCGGTGGAGAGCTGAGCCGCCGTCGTTCGCCGGTCTCTGGCGCGTACAGGAAAATTGCCCAGGGGCCCCCCGCCGAGATCGGATCCGACACCGCGAGTAGTCTGCCATCCGGCGACCACGCCATACCCGGGAAGACGGCACTGGTCAATCTCCGCGCAGGCCCGCCCAGCGCGGAGATCACATGAAGCTGGCCATCGCGGAAAAACGCCAGCGATTGCCCGTCGGGCGACCAGGCGGGCGAGAGGTCGGGCGCCGGGTCGGTCGTGAGGCGCAGCGGCGTGCCGGTCTCGACCTGCTTCACATAGATGTCGAAACTGCCCCCGCCGTCGCCGTCCCACGAAAACGCGATCTGCCTTCCGTCCGGAGAGAGTGCCGGGTGAATCTCCTGCCCGGGATAGCTGGTGATTGGAATGACCTTCGGCGCGGCGGCCGGCGGCGCCGGGCTGGAGGCCAACCCGAACCAATAACCCGCCGCCAGCAACGCCAACACTGGCACTCCCACCATCAACGCCCATTGCCAGCGCCATCGGGATGGCTGTGGCGGGAGGGGCGCCGTCTGTCCCGACTCCGATTCCTCTTTGATTTCGGCGAGGGCCACTCGTACGTCGGCCATGGATTGCCAGCGCCGATCCGGATCCTTGCGCAGTGCCCGCAGGACCAGCTTCTCCAGTTCCTGTGGCACGCCGGACATCTTCTCCGGCTCTTCGCGGACGACCGCTGTCAGCACGGCTACCCGGTTATCGCCTCGGAACGGCCGGCGGCCGGTCACCATTTCGTACAGGATCGTGCCGAACGCAAAAATGTCGCTCCGGGCATCGAGCTTCTTTCCCTGCGCCTGCTCCGGCGACATGTACGATGTGGTGCCGAGCAGCTGTCCTTCTTCGGTCCGCACGTCCTTCATCGTCTGCGTGGGCGCGTAGTCGGGATACGATTCGCCGGGTTCGGTGAGCTTGGCGAGCCCGAAGTCGAGAATCTTGACCTGGCCCTCCTCGCTCACCATGATGTTTTCCGGCTTCAGATCGCGGTGGATGATGCCCTTGGCGTGCGCACGGGCGAGGGCGTCGGCGATCTGGATGGCGTACTGGACGATCTCGTTGAGCTCCAGCCGGCCGCGGAGGAGCCGGGTGCGCAGCGTGTCGCCCGCGACATACTGCATCACGATGAAGTGCTCGCCCCCGGCTTCCGCAACATCGTGAATGGTGACAATGTTGGCGTGCTCGAGGGCGGATGCGGCCCGCGCCTCCTGGACGAAGCGCTGCCGCCTGACGGGGTCGGCGACAGCCTGCCTGGGGAGCACCTTGATGGCGACGGTGCGATCGAGGTGCGTGTCGAGCGCCCTGTACACCACGCCCATGCCGCCCTCGCCCAGGCGTTCCTGAATGCGGTAATGAGCGAGAAACTGGCCGGGATTCAAAGTGGGAGTAGGGTACTAGCAGCGCACCCCCGGTGCAAGATTCCCGATTCGGCGCGTCGAGGCTCATGAGGAATCGAGAGATCCCTCGACGGCACCACGGTCGGTCGGCAGCAGCCCCAACCGAGTTCGGATGAGCGTCGTCTTGCCGGCGCCGCTCGCCCCGAGCAGGCCCACGATGTCACCGCGACGCACCCTCGAGCGACACGTCGTCGAGCACGAGCGATGTCCCAAGGGTCTTGCACACGGACACTGCGCGTACGCGGAGCGCCGGCACACCGGCGGCAAGCAGCGAAGGTGCGACCTTGGCAGCCACTCGTTGACGGCCGTCCTTCCGCGTTAGCATCGAAACCTCGCCGGACTGCGATTACTCGACCGCGTAGCCGAGGGCCTGGGCGTTGTCCCGAACCCGTTTATCGCGCGTCACGATCGTGACGAGTTGTGGCGGTTCATCGAGGAACTCTGCAGTGGCCAGGTGCACCGCAGCGAGCGTCCGAACAGGTTCCACCGGAAACGGCCTGCCCACGCGAGCGAGGACGACGCTATTGACGTCGACGAGGAACGAGCGACGTTCGAAGGTCCGCAAGCCCCGGACGGCTGCCTGTTCCTGGGCGACCGTCAATCGACCCACGACCCGTCCGCGGACGATCGCTCGTGCGGCTTCTGCCAGCGTCAGGGCGGACGTCACGTACCGCCCTTCGGCCTTGAGCGCTTTCAACGCAGCCGTGTCGTGTTCCAGGAGTCCAGCGAGGAGAGCGCTCGACTCGATGTACCGAATGCCTGCGACCGCGGTTTGCACCGTGGCACGAGAGGTGGGTCGGCGCCCTGGCCGCGGCCGTCGAACGCTACGCTTCGCCACGATCGCTGTCGATCAAGTCCGCGGCCGTGCCACGCGGGAGCCGGATATCCGGCCAGTCCTCGAAGGGGTCGCCAGCCTCGACGGGCGGACGAATAACACCGGTAGCAACGAGCTCGTCGAATCGACTTCGCTGCGCAGTTTGCGGGCCAGATGCCGGAGGCACCAGTTCGGCGACGACACGCCCATGTGCCGTCACCGAAATCCGCTCGCCGGCCTCGATTCGGCGGATGTACCGGCTCAGGTTGTCCTTCAGCTTCCGGATCCCTGTCTCCACGATCCAAATATAGCCACATGTGGCCTCATAGGCAAGTTGAGAGACGCCATCGCTGAAGGACGAAGTCGGCGCGGACGACTGGCGCTCACTCTACGTAAGCGACTTACGCAGTGCGTCCCGGCCTGAGGCTCTCTGTCCGATCCGGCCCGAGATTCGGCTCTCGATCACGTGGCACCCGGTGTGCACCCGCCGGTGCGTCGCTTTGAATCTTGCGCCCGGGACAACGCTCCGGTAGGCTGGCACCACACCTATGGCCTCGCTCCGCCGGCGGTTGCGGCTCGTCGCCGTCGTCTGGCTCGCCGTTCAGGCGGCGTCGGTCTCGGCGCTCGTACCGCGGGACTGCTGCGCCACCCACCAGCCGAAGGCCGCCGGCTGTCATAAGCGGGCCGCGGCCACCTACTGCCCGATGCGCTCGGCCGACGGCACGCCGTGCCCGATGCACCGGAGCAGTCCAGCCGAAGAGGACCCCGACGCGTGCGCCATGCGCGGAACGTGCGATGGCCCGATGGCCGCGCTCGTCAGGCTGCTCTCGCATCACGCGGTGCTCGACGACCCGCTCGCAACGCTGCCCGACTCGGTCGCCGGTCTCGCCTTCATTCCGTCGCGCGAGAATCCGATCGGCCGCCGCACTGCTCCCGAAACACCACCACCGCGCGCCTGACGGGGCGTGAAGGAGACGTCCGGGCTGAAGCCGGACATTACGCGTGAGGTCCGGCTAAAGCGGGGCACTACGCGTGAGGTCCGGCCGAAACCGGACACTCCAGCCCTTCACAGCCTCGAAGCCCTCTCCAATTTGTCTCCAGTCAGCGACGTACGACAGTCGCGTTGAAGAGAGGTGTCCCATGGCGCGTGTTCTCCGCCTGCCGTGCGCGAGCCTGCTGCTCACGCTCGCCGCAGGCTCGTCCCTGTTCGCACAGCAAGCCATTACGACGGCCAGCGTGACCGGCAGGGTCACGGATCCCAGCGGCGCCGCCGTGCCCGGCGCGACGGTCGTCGTCCGCAGCGTCGAGCGGAACCAGCAGCAGGACGCGCTGACGTCGGGTCAGGGCCAGTATCGATTCCTTTCCCTCCCGGTCGGCCCTTACGAGCTGACCGTCTCCGCACCCGGATTCACTACCCGCACCGTGCCGCTGACGTTGAGAATCGGCGACGCGCTCGACGTCCCGATCGCGCTGGCCATCGCGGGCGTCGAAACACAGGTTGAGGTGGACAGCAGCGCGCCGGTCGTCGAGATCCGGCGCACCCAGATCGCCGACGTCATCACCCCTGACGAGATCGACGGGCTGCCGCTCAACGGCCGGAACTACCTCGATCTGGCGCTCCTGGTGCCGGCCGTGTCCCGGACGATTCAGCGCAACACCGAGCGCTTCGCCGAAACCTCGGCGGTACCGGGCACCGGCATCTCCGTCGCGGGCCAGCGGAATCTGAACAACACGTTCCTCGTCGATGGACTGTCGGCCAACGACGATGCGGCGGGTCTCGCGGGCACGTACTTCGCGGAAGAGGTGATCCGGGAATTCCAGGTCGTCACCTCCGGCGGCATCGCCGAATTCGGACGCGCCTCCTCCGGCATCGTCAACGTCGTCACACGCTCGGGTGGAAACGCCAGGCACGGGCGCGCCTACGGATTCTTCCGCAACGACGCGCTCGACGCGCGCAACCCGCTCGCAACGCGCAAGGATCCCCTGAGCCAGTCGCAGTTCGGCCTCACGCTCTCGGGGCCGGTGGTCCGCGACCGGACGTTCTGGTTCGCCAACGCCGAACGGACACACATGGATCGCACCGGGATCATCACGATCTCCGCGGCGAACGTCGCAGCCGTGAACGACGTGCTGGATGCGGTGGCGTACCGCGGGCCGCGGGTGAACAGCGGGGAATTCCCGGCGGGCTACGACACGACGAACCTCTTCGGCCGCATCGATCACTCGCTGTCGCCGGCCAGCCGCGTGGCCGTGCGCTACAGCCTGTACGACGTCGCGAGCGAGAACGCGCGAAGCGTGGGAGGCCTGAGCGCCACGAGCCGCGGCACACGTCTCGACGATCGCGATCAGACGCTCGCCGTGAACTGGCTGAGGACGGGCGCGAACGCGTCGGTGAACGAGCTCCGCGCCCAGGCCACACGCAGCCGCCTCGCGGCGCCGCCGAACGACCTCGTCGGGCCGGCCGTGAGCATCTCCGGCGTGGCGAACTTCGGCACATCGTCCACCTCGCCGACCGGGCGCGATCTCGACGTCCTCGAGCTGTCCAACAGCTACACGATCCAGCGCGGCGACCACCTGCTGAAGGCGGGCGGCGTCTTCTTGTACGAGCGGCTGCTGATCACCTTTCCGGGCGCGCTGCAGGGCGCATACGCATTCTCGTCGCTGGCGAACTTTCGAACCGGGCGGTTCACCAACTTCCAGCAGGCGTTCGGAGAGGCCACGCAGTTCCAGACGAACCCGAACGTCGGGCTCTTCATCCAGGACGAGTGGCGCCCGCGCCAGGACCTCACGATCAACGCCGGCCTTCGCTACGACGTGCAGTGGATTCAGGATCCGATCGGGACCGACAGGAACAACCTGTCGCCGCGCCTCGGGATCGCCTACGCGCCTGGTGACGGCCGCACGGTCGTCCGCGCGTCGGGAGGGCTGCATTGCGACCGCATCCCGCTGCGCGCCGTCTCGAACGCGCTCCAGCGGGACGGCGTGAAGTATCGGATCGCGCTGCTCCAGTTCGGCCAGACGAACGCGCCGGCATTCCCGGACGCGCTCGGCGACTTTCCGGCCGGCGTCCTGACCAACATCACCACGATGGATCCCGACATCGAGAGCGGCGTGGGACGGCAGGGGAGCCTCCAGATCGAACGCCAGCTCGGGCGCGCGTTCTCGGCCAGCGCCGGCTATCTTCACCTCACCGGACGCGGGATCGTCATGTCGAGGAACCTCAACGTGCCGACCCTCACGGCAGCGCAGGCGGCGGCCGTGGGCGATCCGAATCTCGGACGTCCCGATCCGCGGTTCGCCAACAACGGCCAGTTCCAGGGCATCGGCCGATCTCAATACCACGGCCTCACGCTCGCGCTGCACGGCAGCCAGCGTTCGCTGGGCACGCTGCGCGTCTCCTATACGCTGTCCAAGGCGCTCGACGATGCCGGGAACGCCTTCTTCAGCTCTCCGCAGGACAATTTCAACGTCCGCGACGACTGGGGCCGATCCGACAACGACCAGCGCCACCGGTTCGTGCTGAGCGGGACCGCGCCCCCGATCGCCGGGCTTCGGTTCGCGTGGCTCTGGAGCTACGCGTCCGCTCCGCCCTTCAACATCCAGACCGGGAGCGATCGGAACAACGACACGAACCCCAACGACCGGCCGGTTGGCATGGGGCGCAACACCGGCGAAGGCTTCGACTCGGCCACGCTCGACCTGCGCGTCAGCCGCGCGTTCGTCGTCGCCGGCCGGCATCGCCTCGAGGTGATGGCCGACGCGTTCAACGTGCTCAACCGCGCGAACTACCTGATCCCGAACAACACGTTCGGCAGCGGCACGCCGCCGCCTGCGTCATTCGGGCAGCCCACGGCCGCGGGCGATCCGCGCCAGCTCCAAATCGGCCTTCGCTGGACCAAGTAAGGGATGCGGGATGCGGGATGCGGGATAAGGGATAAGGGATAAGGGAGGACGACGCCGCCCATCATCACCGATACGACGGCGTCGCTGATCTCGTCCCCCGACGGACGCAGCTGTGCGCCGCCCTAGATCACCAGGATGTGCCTGCGATCTCTCGCGTACTGCTGCCGCCGTCGACGGAACAGATAGGCCGCCCCCGCCTGCGCGGCTGTCCAGACGATCACCATCTTGAGTAAACCGGCGCATGTCCTTGCACTCCTTCTCCAAGCTTCGGCCCTGGCCTGTACCGGATCGACGCCGTTCGCGCCCATCTGCTGGAGATGGCCGGAGACCATCAGGCCGCCATTGCGCATTACCGGGCCGCGGCGGGCCGGACGACGAGCATCCCGGAACGGGATTACCTTACCACCCAGGCCGCGCGACTTGCTGCGGAGCGCACGCTGGAAAAGTGAGGAGGGTGTGGCTTACGCCTTACCCGGGATACCGCGCCGCGCACGGACGGTAACGCCGCGCCGCAGCACCCGCACATCCAGCTCGCGCAGCTCGGACTGCTGTCCGATGGGCGGGTCGAGAACCCCGATCAGATAGTAGGTGCCAGCCTCGCGCATGATCCGATCGGCCGCGCCGTTGAGGTCGTTGGTGTTCGAGAACGTGTGACCGCCCGCCTCGCGCGCGAAGCCGCCCGATCCGCCGGTCACCGGCGAGGTGCCGACGCCCGCCGGATCGATCACATACAGGTTCACGTTGGCGAATGCCATCGCCCGCATCGCATCCACCCACTCCGGACCGAGGTCGCGTCCGGCCACCGACGGGGGAATGGGCCTGTCGAACAGCCACTCGGCGCCGATTCCGACGATCGTCTTCCGTACGTCGGAGGCTTCCGCGAGCTGCCGCGAGATGGACGCGATCGTCCGCAACACCTGCTCGCCGATGACGTCGATCCGCATCACGCCAACCGCCCGCGCGTGATAGGCGTCGATCCTCCGGAACAGACGTGCTCGATCGTCGGTGCTCTCCATCCCCTCACCGTTGAGGGAAACGATGGCCATCTGGTCGCCCGGCGACATCCGGTTCACGAACCGGCGCGCGACCTCCCTGACCCGGGAGATCAGCTGGGGGTGGAGCGTGACGTCGTCCAGGATCAGCACGATCGATCGCCCGCCCGTCTCCTGGCTGGCAGGCGTGACGACGACGAACGTCTCGATGGGGACGCGGTAGCCGTTGATCCAGATCTCCAGTTCGTCCTGCCTGAGATCGGCCACAGGGTTCCCGTTGCGATCGAACGCGACAGCATCGATCTGCAGGAGGTGAGCCGGCGCCTGCGCCTCGGCGGGCGGCTGGGACCCGCCGTGAACCAGGGTCACCGCGGCAACCGTGACCAGCGCGACCAGGAGGCGTGTCATTGGTTTTCGCTCGTGCTCCATAGTACTACTGTCAATCTGCCAGAGCCGGGTGCATTCGGAGATGTGCCGCGCACGACGCGCCGGATTTCGGATCGCCGGCCGGCAAACTGCTTATAATCAAGGCTATGACTGCCAGGGCGGTCGCGATTGCCGGCCTCCTGGCTATGGGTGTGCTCGC
>CAZDLW010000205.1:0-10877 GCA_964505975.1 uncultured Bifidobacteriaceae bacterium
GCCGGGCGCATCGGCGCCCTCGGTGCACCAGCCATTTCGTGGACACACCACTAGCAGGACCTGAGCGCTGCCGGTCGATCCAGGTATACTCCCGAGCGAAATCGAAGGGGGATGGCATGCCTGCCAGACATGTGGCTTTGCATACTGCCGTTGTCCTGATCGCCTGGCTCGCCGCACCGGTCGCGCGTGCGCACCACAGCTTCGCCCCGCATTTCGATGCGAGCAAGCCGGTCAGCATCTCGGGCACGATCATCGCGTACGAAGCCCGCAACCCGCACAGCTACCTCCGCATCGCCGCGGTGGACGAGAACGGCCGGACGCGGGAATACCTCTGTGAATCGCACGGCGTCACGCAGCTCACCCGCAACGGGATCAGGCCGGACATGCTCGAGCCCGGGACCAGTATTCGCGTGACCGGATCGCTCTCGCGCCACAGCCCCTCTATGTGCTTCTTCGACAGCGTGGAGTTCGAGGACGGGCGCAGATTGAGCGTCAATGGTCCGGGCGGGGCAGCCCGACCGGCGGCGGCGACTCAGGCGCGGCGCACCGACATCTTCGGCACCTGGCTACTCGCGCCGATGCCGAACCGAAGCACGAGCGGCCCCCAGCCGATGATCAGTTCCTGACGCCAGCGGGCCAGCAGGCGGTTGCTGCCTACGATCCTTTTCGAGACGACCCGACGTTCCGCTGCGATCCCGTCGGCATTCGCCGCGTGTGGGGTGCACCGGGCACGCCGCTCGAGATCCTGCGGGAAGGGCGGGATGTCGTACTGCGCCACGAATGGATGGGCGTCCGTCGCGTCGTACACATGACGATGACGGACCATCCGGCGGACGGTTCGCGCGGCTCGCTCGGTCACTCCATTGGTCGCTTCGACGGCAACACGCTCGTGATCGACACCGCCAACTATCCGAACGGTGTGTTGAGCCAGTACGTCGAGCAGCCAGGCCAGCCGACCCGGGGCTTGCTCCACTCCTCGGCGCTCAGGACGGTCGAACGGCTGCGCCTCGATCCTGAGCGCCAGCGTGTCATCGTCGAGGTCGATCTCGTGGATCCGGAGTTCTTCACGCAGCCGTTTCCGCGCGTCACCTACGAATACCTGCCGTCCGAGTTGAAGATCGAGCCGTTCAACTGTTCGCCCGAGGGCCTGACCGGTCCGCTGCGGCAATGACCGCACGCGTGACTCACGACCGCGCCTCGAGCGGCTGCCAGGCAGCAGCGCGGCCGTGCTGTCTTCGGAGGTCGCTCACGAGTCGGCAGCCTGCTACGGCAAGGTGAGGTTTGCTCTGGCGCCGAGGCGGGGGTCGCGACGGCTGATGACTGAGAGATAGAGCCGGCCCGCCTCGAGATCCTCGGCCTCTCCCTCGGTCAACGTGACCGTGCCAACGACGCGAGAAGCGGGCGAACGCGCCAGAATGTGGGCCACGCCACCGTTGGGTCGGGTGCCGCGCCGGTGAAGGCAGATACCGGCGACATCGTCCGGTGCGGTCCCTTGAAGGTCGATCTCGTAGCCAAGTGCCCGCGTGTCCGGATTGAAGCTGACGCGAACATCAGCGGAGAACGGGACGTCGGCAGGCGGGATCGACTGCGCGCCGGTCGCCGTCGCATGAAAGCCTATACTGCCCGGTCCCGTATCGGACGACACCGGGGCCGCTGTCGTCACCTGTGGCACACCCATGAGCGGCGGTGTCGTGGACGGAGGCCGGCGATGGCGTGTTGCCTGCTCGTACGCGTACGCCAGGCCGAGCAGTGCGGGTTCACCGAACGGCCGCCCCAGCATCTCGATGCCCACCGGGAAGCCGCCCTCCGTGAACCCCGCGGGCACCGTGATGGCCGGAAACCCCGTCTGGGCGGAGAGCGCAGCGTTACTCCCGAGTTGATTGCCCCCGATTGCTGGCGCGATTCTGCGAGTGGTCGGGTATACGAGCACGTCGAAACGGTGCTCGTCCATCACGCTGAGCACGGCCTCGCCGAGTGCCGCGCGCGCCGCGAGCCTGCTCTGGTAGTCGCTGCCGCTCAGATAATTATCGGGAAGCGCGTTGGCATTTTCGAGGAAGGCTTGAAATTGAGCGGTGTGCAGTCCGGAGGACAGTAGTTCCTCGACGGACCTGACGGGCGCGCCAGGCGTGTTCCGGAGATAATTGCCCAGATAGAACTTCAGCTCCTGAAACAGCAGATTGGAGGCCGCCAACTGCTGCGCCAGGTTGGGGATTGTCGTCTCGACCGCCACCGCGCCCTGCTGCCGCATCTCTTCCACGGCGCGGCGGGCGACGATGCCGACCTCTTCGTCCTCGGGTGCGTCTCCGAAGAGATCGCGCAGTACGCCGAAACGAGCCCGTTCAGCGCGTCGGGTTTCAGATACGCGGTGTACGTTGCCGGCATGTGATTCCTGCTCGCGGCGGTGGTCGGGTCGGCAGGGTCGTAGCCCACTGTGGCGTCGAGGACGATGGCGATGTCCGTGACGGTCCTCGCCATGGGTCCGCCGGTGTCCTGCGTGTGGCCAAACGGGATGATACCTGCGCGGCTCGACAGGCCTGCCGACGGCCGCAGCCCGACAAGGGCGTTGTGCGCGCTGGGAATCCGTATCGAACCGCTCGTGTCGGTCCCCATGGCGAACGCGGCAAAGCTGGCAGCCGCCGCCACAGCGGATCCGCCGCTGGATCCGCCCGGTGCACGCCCGATGTCGTACGGGTTCAGCGTCTGACCGCTCAGCGAGCTGACAGTCGTCAAGCCCAATGCGAGCTCATGGAGATTCACCTTGCCCAGCAGCACGGCGCCGGCTTCTCGCAGTTTCCTGACCTGAAACGCATCTTCTCGAGGCACCAGACCTGCGAGCGCCAGTGATGCGCCAGTGGTCGGCATGTCCTTCGTGTCGAAGTTGTCCTTCAGCAGTACGGGAATGCCGTGGAGCGGACCACGTGGCCCTTGCCTCGACCGTTCCTCGTCGAGCGCGCGCGCGTCGGCGGTGGCATTCGGGTTGAGATGGAGGACGGCATTCAGGTGCGGGCCATTCCGGTCGTACGCCGCAATGCGATTCAGATACAGCTCCACCAGCTCCGCGGCGCTCACCTCGCCGGTGGCCATGGCTGACTGGAGCTCTCCGATACTTCGTTCCGAGACGTCGTACGATGCGCCACGTTGTGCGCTCCGGCAGGCAGGGCCGATCGCGAGCAGGCCCACGGCCGACACGAGAAAGGAACGCCGGGGGATGCTGATGGACATGGCACACACGAGCGGCTGGGCGAGCGTATCCCCTGGGCATCTGCCGGTCAAGACGATCTTGCTCGACGATCTTGCTCGACGTGGTCATCCGTACTGCTCGAGCACGCTGGCTGCGAGGTCGAACAGATGTCGGGATCGCGCTGCGGACAAAGAGCAGCGGATCCCACTGCCCAAAATGCGATAGACACGAGGTGACTGCGTGTCGAGGTGCTGCAGCAGGTGTTCGTGTTTCCAATTGAACGCCTCGTGTCGCATCCTCGACCCGACGCGATCCTCATGTGGTGTCTGCATCGGGGTGGAAGATCGACTCGATCGGCTGTCCGAACAACCGCGCAATCTCGAACGCTAACGGGAGCCCCGAATCGTACTTCGCATGGTGTCAAGCATGCTTGACTTTCTCTCCGGCCGTTGCGCGATCTCACTCGGCCCAGGGAATCGTTGCCAGTACGGCGGCGAGATCCGCTGCATCGTCGAGACCGACAGTAGCTGCGTGCTGCACTTCCAGAGTGTCGTGTGCGGCCCGTTGTTCGAGTACCTCGATCACTCGCAGCAGATACTCCGGCAGGCGAACGTCGTGACTGATGCGGTGGTGGTGCCGATACAGCAACGGCTGAATCAGGTTCCAGTTCCACCCGAAGTGATCGGTGGCAGGCCTGATCTGGTGGTTGCCCAGTACGATTGTGGACGCCGGCGACTCGGGAATCAGCTGTCGCTTGCCACGTAACGGCAGGCCACGCAAGAGCCCAGCGCGCTGATAGAAGTTCACAGCGTAGCGAATATTGGCCGGTAGACGGGGATTCCGTATAGTGAACGCATCGATGTAAATGGCCAGTGAGACCTCGAAGCCCTCTTCGCCCAGCGCTCGAGCAAACTTCGCGATCGACCCTCCACCCCAGCTGTGTCCGTAGACAACAATCACGGGTTGACGCAGCAGCGGTTCCAGTTCGAGCGACGCTCGTGACACAGTGAACGCGTCACCGTCTGCACGTCTCACATCTTCGCGTTCGCGCACGTCGCGTGCCAGGGTCAGCACGTCGGAGCGTGCTTCACGCCACCTGAAATTGTTGTAGGTGAGCGTCAGGATTCCTGGCGTGTTGCCGAGGTGCTCCCCGACTTTGCGACGCATCTGCACGACACCGGACACCGAGCTGTTTCGCCCCTCCAGCCCTCCGGTGAAGCCCACGACGATCATCCAGGGAGAGGGCAGATCGAGCCCGCGTTCCGGGCGCGCGCGGGACGAATCGACGACGTCGCCGCGCGGCTGGAGTACGAGCTTGGTTGCCGCGACGAGGCCTGGCTGTGAGGCACGATGCAGGGTCTCCCACCGTGCGTCGAGTAGAACAGCGCCAAAATCGCCGGCGACAACGGCAACCGGTGCCGCCACCGATACGGCGAGTGCACACGCCGCCACCCGAAGCCACGACGTCAGCGCTGGATTCATAACTATTTCAAGTGTTAACGCACGTTTCACGAACGGCCGGTCTTGTGTTCTTGGTCGCGGATCTTATAAAGCAAAACAAGTGCCGGTTGTCTCCAGCCAGACGTCTTGACCGGCCTGAGTTGGTGCACACGAGTCACGGTTACGGGCGGGCGTACAAGACGCCTCGCCCGCACCGGTCCGGACACTAACTAGTACATCGATGTATTCGGCGGCAGCCCGCACAGAATTCGACCATACAGCTCCAAGGCTGTCTGGGGATGCATGATGGCGTGGTTCGCGAGCGCCTGGATGTCCCGCTGGAATCGTTGTATCGGCACGGCCGTCTGAATTGAAGACGCGCCGCTGGCGTAGAAGAGTGTATCCACGGCATCGCGCGCTAGGCCGGTGGCGAAGCTGACGTGCGCGCGCGATTTGACACGCGCTTCGGTCGAAAGTGAACCGCCAGGGTGCGTGTCGAGGATGGCCGTGCCACGCCGCACGTGGGAGTCGGCCGAATCAATGGTCAGAGCAGCTTCGGCTACCTGCAGGTGCGTCACTGGCGCCGTGGCCTTGTTGGTGTAGTCGGTGTAGGTGATGGCCCTGCCGGGAAGGCGTTCGAAGAAGCTCTCGAAGGCGCCTCGTGCGGCGCCGACGGGCGTCCCCCCGGCATTCACCACCAGCACCGGTGCGAGGGGATAGTTGAAATACGGCGAACCGGAGTTGTGGCGCTCCTGATATCGCCCCTCGACCATCTCCATCAACGGGTAGGCACGAGGGCGGGTACGAACACCTCGTCCGCCACCACGGTGTTGCTACCGGTGCCGGCCATCCCGCTGGCATACCAGTCATCAGGATTGTCAGCTCCCGACTCCGGGCAATGACGCATGTCGGCGTGGAAGGGCCGTCGTCGGTGGTCAGGACGGTGTTCAGAACCGTCCACTGGGAGCCGTGGCATCCGGTGTTGAAGGGCCCGCGCCCGTTGACCAGCAATCCACCTTCGGCGCGGGTGGCGGTGCCCGTTGGTGAGAAGACACCGCTAATGCGCGGGTCCCCGGAGCCGAGAATCTCGTCCTGCGCCTCGTCGGGGAACGTGCCGGCCAGCCAGGCCATGGCCAGGTCCCGACGTGTGTCCACGCTCGAGCCTGGACCGGCTCAGCGCGGTCAGCCCGTACTCCGACGCACACAGCGCCGGGGCGTCGACCGCCCTCCCGACGTCGATTGCCGCAGCCGCTATTATGGAGTGTGAGGGTGCTCGGCGGATGCACTCCCTGCAACAGGGTGGATCGTGTGAACGAATCGGAACGTGAGCTTCTTACCAACCTGCGGCGCGCGCTGTTGCACCTGCACAAGGCGCTGCTGGATTGGGAGCGTCAGGCATACGAGCGGCTGCACGGGCGCACTGGCAGTGGCGAGCTCCTGAAGGCCATCGTCACCGACCCCCAGTTCGCCTGGCTCCGGCCCGTGTCCGAGCTCATCGTGCGGATTGACGCGACACTCGAGACGGATTCATCCGAGACGGTGGACATCCTCACGATCGTGTCCCAGGCCCGGTCGCTCGTTGCACCGGACGAGACCGGCCCGCCAAGCGCACAACGCTACTACACTGCGTTGCAGGAGTATCCGGAGGCCGTCATTGCGCACCGTGGGGTGACGACGGTGCTGAAACACGCGCCACCCGAGCGGTTTCACTAGTGTCACGCGCAGACGGCTCCGCCCGGTTCCCGACCGGTTCGCAGGCGGCCATCACCCGATCGATCACTTCGAACAGCTCTACGGCGTTGACCGGCTTCGACACGTAGCCGTCCATGTCGGCATCCAGGCAACGCTGCCGGTCTCCCTCCATGGCATGTGCGGTCAGTGCGACGATGGGGAGGTGGCCCCCCGTGGTCCGCTCGCGCGCTCGGATGCTGGCAGTGGCTTCGAAGCCGTCGAGCTCGGGCATCTGAAGATCCATCAGCACCAGATCGATGTGCTCGCGGGCGAGCGCCTCGAGCGCCTCGCGACCGTTTTCCGCAAGGACCGCTTCGTGGCCTCGCCGCGAGAGCAGGTGGGCGGCGAGCGTGCGGTTCACGAGGTTGTCCTCGGCTACCAGCACGCGGAGGGGCCGTGCCGCACGTGTCGGCGTGACGGCCGGCGCCGCCGGCGTCGTCTCGGGCCTCGTTCGCGTTCCGAGCGCGTTGCGGACGGTCTGCAACAGCGCGTCCTGACTGATCGGCTTCGTGAGGCAGTGCACGTCGGCGAGATCCGGGCTGGCGATCGCATCAGCCGATTGGTCGGAGGAGGTCAGAATCACGACGGCCGCCGACGCGCAGCGTGGATGACGCCGCACCGATGACGCCAGCGCCGAGCCATTGACATCCGGCAGATGCATGTCGAGCACGGCCAGGCTGAACCCGTGCTCCGATGTGTCGAGCACGCGGTGCGCGGATGCACCGTCGATCGCCTGCTGCACGGCCAGACCACAGGCGGTCAGCACGTCGGTGAGCACTCGTCGATTGGTTTCGTGGTCGTCTACCACCAGAGCGGTCAGTCCAGCCAGCTCGCCTCGCTGCGGCAGCACACGCGGCGCGACGCGGTTCGCACTGACCGGCAGCGTGACGTTGAAGTGGAACGCGCTGCCATGCCCCGGCGTGCTGTCCACCCAGATTCGCCCGCCCATCAACGAAACCAGCTGCGCCGAAATCGTGAGTCCCAGGCCGGTGCCGCCGTAGCGGCGCGTGGTCGAACCGTCCGCCTGTGTGAACGCCTGGAAGATGACGCTCTGCTTGTCGGCCGGGATGCCAATCCCCGTATCGACGACGCTGAAGCGCAGCGTCGCCGTTCCTGCGTCGGCCGGCTCCCGTTGCACGCGCACCAGCACCTCGCCTCGGTCCGTGAACTTGATGGCATTGCCCGCCAGATTCTGGAGGATCTGACGCAGCCGGGCGGGGTCGCCCACGAGCGAGTCCGGCACGTCCGGCAGCACCTCGATCATCAGCTCCAGCGGCTTTTCGCGCGCCTTGAGGGCCAGCGGTTTCAACGTGTCGTCGAGCAACGCGCGCACGGAGAAGTCGGTCGAGTCGATCTGGAGTTTACCCGCTTCGATCTTCGAGAAGTCGAGCACGTCATTGATGATGACCAGCAGCGATTCTGCCGAGCTCCGTACGGTTTCCAGGTACTCGCGCTGCACGCCGTGCAGCGGAGTCCCGAGTGCGAGCTCGGTCATGCCGATGATGCCGTTCATCGGCGTGCGGATTTCGTGGCTCATGTTTGCCAGGAACTCGCTCTTCGCGCGGCTCGCCTCCTCGGCCACGCGGGTTGCAGCCGCCAGTTCGGCGGTTCGCTCGCGCACCTTGCGATCGAGATCGGCTGTCAGCTCCTTGAGCTCGGTGTTGAGGACTTCCCGTTGTGCGAGCGAGTGCTGGAGCTGGTGGTACGATTCCGCCAGACGGTCCTGCATGAGATTCACATCGGCGACGAGGGCTGCCACTTCGACCAGCGGACTCGACGACGTGGAGCGCGGCGCCGTCTCGCCCTGCGCCGAGATGTTGCGGACGAGCGTGACGAGCTCCTCCAGCGGCCGCGTCACCGCGTTCGAAAACCGGCCGGCCACGAGTACGGTCCCCCCGAGCGCCAGGCCGATGAGTGCGAGCGTGGATACGTAGTACCGCGTGGTCTGCAGGCGGAGCTCCATCGGCTGCTGCTCGACGAAAACCGTCCAGCCCGTTTGATGGACCTGCGCACGCGCCACCACCGGTGGCTCCTGCGACGTGTCTCCGGGCGCGTAGTGAAACACACGTTCCCTGGGGTTGCCAGCTGCCGCGAGCAGGAGTGGATCCGCGCTCAGGTCCTGCATCTCGTGCCGGCGAGACGCCGTGGTCGCATAGACCACCCGGTGTTGCCGGTCGACGATCGTGATGAGAGGGCGCGGCACAGCGCGGTACGACTCCACGAACTTTCCGAATCTCGCGAGCCGCAGGACACTTGCGACGACGCCGTCGATCTCGCCCGTGTCGGTGAAGTACGGCACCGCGATGATGACCACCGGGTCGCTGTTGATGCGTGACGCAACCAGTTCCGAGATCACCGTGCGACGGGTGGCCATGACTCGCCGGAAGTATTCCCGATCGCCGACGCCCCGCACCAGCAGCGCCGAATCGGGTGCCACATCGGTCGTCGTTTCGACGACCATGCCGAGCTCGTCGACCGTGGTGATGTGGTCGAACGCCTCATGAATGCGCGGGTAGAGCCGCAGCAGCGAGGCCTGCTGTTGCTTGTCGCCGGCCGCGTGCGACAACGATGAGGCCAACGTCTCGGTGAGGCGGACATGGCTGGTGAGGAAGTCCTCGATGCGAACGCTGGTGAGCGTTGCGATCTCCGAGAGCCGGGCAACGCCCTCCGTCTCCTGCCGGGCGGCCAGGAGCTGACTGGTCACAGCGCTCAGGATCAGCACGGGCACCACGGCCACGCGCATGAAGGAGTGAAAGGCGTACGCACGCAACCGCACGCCGCTGGCCTCGAGACTCCCCGGGACCTTCCGGGACAGGATGGTCGCCAGCAGATCCGCGACGGCTACCGCGACCAGCCCGTTCAGCAGCAGCTGCAGCGCGGTGGCCCACTGCACGGGCTGGAGCCGGCCAAGGCCGATCCAGGCCGGTGCGATGACTCCAGTGATCGCGGCGGCCATTCCGAAGAGGCCACCGGTCAGCAGCGGCGAGTAGCCACGGCGCGCCGCCGCGCCGATGACAAGGGCCTCGCCCAGCGCGAGAGCGAAATGAGGGCCGGGCCCGGGCGCGTTCGAGAGGGCAAGAACAGTCGCGGCCGCGCCGTGCCATGGCCCGAACAGGATGGTCACTGGCAGCGTGAGGATCCGGCCGGGCCACATCTGCGCGAAGCTGCCCGAGGCAACCCATTGCACGAGGAGGCCGGCGGCTCCGGCGGCCAGTGTGATGCCGAGACGCAACCAGGACGTATGCGACATAGTGGGTCCGCGCAATCGAGATATCGGCTGTTGGCCGACGGTTCTATGAAGGTCGCGCACGGCAGCCGTCCGCGAACCTGCGATGGTCGCCGTGGAACATTCCTGCATTCGTCCCGGCGAAACCGCTACAATGCCGTCTCACGCCGATGCAGATGCAGTTGCCCGCGCCGATTCGTCATGACTGGTCACTTGCCGATATCGAGTCGATCTATACGGCGCCCTTGCTCGACTTGCTGATGCAGGCCCAGGCGATCCACCGGGCATGCCATCCCGCCAACGAAGTGCAGGGATGTGTGCTCCAGAGCATCAAAACCGGTGCCTGCCCTGAGGACTGCGCGTACTGCCCGCAGTCGGCGCGCTACAGCACCGGCGTGTCGGCCACTCCGCTGGAGGCCGTGGAGGAGACGCTCGAAGCCGCGCGCCGTGCGCGCGACCAGGGGGCGACGCGGTTCTGCATGGGCGCCGCGTGGCGTCAGGCAGCGCCAGGATGGCAGTTCGACCGCGTGCTCGAGATGGTGCGCGGCGTGCGCGCGCTGGGGCTGGAGGCGTGCTGCACGTTGGGAATGCTCACACGGGTGCAGGCTGGCGCGCTGGCGGACGCCGGACTGACTGCCTACAATCACAACCTGGACACCTCGGCAGACTTCTACGGATCGATCATCACGACGCGCACGTACGACGAGCGGCTCGAGACGCTGGCGCGTGTCCGGCAGGCGGGGATCAGCGTCTGCTGCGGCGGCATCATCGGCATGGGAGAGGATCGGCACGTGCGCTACCGGCTGCTCCAGCAGTTGGCGACGCTGGACCCGCACCCGGAAAGTGTGCCGGTGAACCTCCTGGTGGCCGTAAAGGGGACGCCGCTTGGCGATCACGCGCCGGAAGATCCGCTCGAACTGGTGCGCATGATTGCCACGGCCCGGGTCCTCATGCCTCGTGCGTACGTGCGCCTGAGCGCCGGCCGCCTGTCGCTCTCGGACGAGGCCCAGGTGCTGTGTTTCATGGCGGGCGCCAACTCGGTATTTCTGGGGGACCGGCTGCTGACGACGCCAAACCCGGAAGCGGATGACGATCGCGCCCTGTTCGAGCGTGTGGGAATCCGGCTACAGGTGGGCGTCGGGGTCAGATCTTGATTCCTGCAAGAGTTTAATTCCTACGCTCTTCAGGTGGCCCATGGAGCCGCTGCCGAGATACTCGATGGTCCGAGGCGGAGCCTCGCTAGCGGTGTGTCCACGAAATAGCTGGGCATTCGGCCGCCGCTGCATCCCGGCCGGCTGC
>CAZDLW010000206.1:0-10835 GCA_964505975.1 uncultured Bifidobacteriaceae bacterium
CCATGATGATGACGGTCTTGCCCACGCCGGCACCACCGAAGAGGCCGATCTTGCCGCCTTGCAGGTACGGCTCCAGCAGGTCGATGACCTTGATGCCCGTTTCGAACATCCGCAACTCGGTTGACTGATCTTCGAGCGATGGTGCCCGCCGGTGTATGGGCCAGCGCTCCGTCGCGGGCACGGGCCGATCCGGGAAGTCGACCGGTTCTCCCAATACGTTGAGCACACGGCCCAGCGTCCCTGGACCCACCGGCACGGAGATCGGCGCACCCGTGTCGACGACCGTCATCCCCCGCGTCATGCCGTCCGTCGGCTTCATCGCGACCGCCCGCACACGGTTCTCGCCCAGATGCTGCTCCACCTCTGCAACGACGTCGATGGGCTCTACGCCCGGGGCGGCCTCCGACACGACTCGCACGGCGTTGTAGATTTCCGGGAGGCCCGCCGAGAACTCGATGTCTATGACAGGTCCGATCACCTGAACGACCTTGCCTGTCCGCTGAGTTGTCGCTGTTGCAGTCGCCATCCTGCGTCCTTCGTTGTGTCCGGAGTTCATATCCTCACGTGGCCGACGCACCCGAGACGACCTCGATAATCTCTCGGGTGATTGCCGCCTGGCGCACCTTGTTCATGTAGAGCGTCAGACTATCGAGCATCTCGGCGGAATTTCGGGTGGCCGCATCCATTGCCGTCATCTGCGCGGCAAAAAAGGCCGCGTTCGATTCGAGCAGCGCGCGGTACACCTGCACCTGCACGTGCCGCGGGAGCAGGTCGCGGAAGATCTCTTCGGCGGCAGGCTCGTACAGATAGTCGACGGTCGGTCCGCCACCCGACGCCCCGTCCAGCCGCGGGATGGGCAACAGCCGTTCCACGACGACGCGCTGCGACATGACGGACTTGAACTCGTTGTACACGAGGTGGACGCTCGACACGCCGCCGGTCGTGAACTCCTCGATCGCCGTATTCGCCAGCCCGACGGCCGTGTCGAACGTCAGCTTCTGGAAGATGCCGACGGCCTCGTACTGAACGGTACCCCCCCGACGCCGGAAGAAGTCACGACCCTTCCGGCCGACCAGACCAAACGCCACGTCCCGTCCCTGCGCCTCGCCGGCGATGAACTGGCTGGCGGCCTTGATGACATTGGAATTGAAGCTGCCGCACAGTCCACGATCCGCCGTGATCACCATGAGAAGCGTCCGCCCGCTGGCCTGGTCGGGCATGTGCAGCAGCGGGTGTGCCTCGGGATCCACCCGGGTGACCAGACCGTTCAGCACGTTCAACATCCGCTGCGCGAACGGCCGGGCGGCCACGACGCGATCCTGCGCACGCTTGAGACGCGAGGCAGCGATCATCTTCATCGCCTTGGTGATCTGCTGCGTGGACTTCACAGCCCGGATCCGACGGCGAAGATCAATGAGTGATGGCATACACGCCGACCTCAGGCCGCTGCACTGGAGGCAGGCCGCACGGCGGCGAACTGCTGCCCGAATTCCTTCAGCGCCGCGTCCACCGCGTTCCGCAGATCGTCGTCCAGTGTCTTCTTCTCCGCGATGCCGGTCAGCACGCCTGGATGACGCGTGTCCATGAAGCGGTACAGCTCCTCCTCGTACCGCCGCACGTCCTCGATCGCCACGGCATCGAGATAGCCCTTCGTCGCAGCGTAGACAATCGCCACCTGTTTCTCGACGGCCAGCGGCTGGTACTGCGGCTGCTTCAGGATTTCGACGAGGCGGCGGCCCCGATTGAGCTGTGCCTGCGTGGCCTTGTCGAGGTCGCTGCCGAACTGCGCGAACGCCGCCAGCTCGCGGTACTGCGCCAGATCGAGACGCAGGGAGCCGGCGACCTGGCGCATCGCCCTGATCTGGGCGGAACCCCCGACGCGCGACACCGAATTGCCCACGTTGATCGCCGGGCGGACGCCCTGGTGGAACAAGTCCGCCTCCAGGAAGATCTGACCGTCGGTAATCGAGATCACGTTCGTCGGGATGTACGCCGACAGGTCGCCTGCCTGGGTCTCGATGATCGGCAAGGCCGTCAACGACCCGCCGCCAAGGTCCGCCTTCATCTTGGCCGCGCGTTCGAGCAGACGAGAGTGGAGGTAGAACACATCGCCCGGATATGCTTCGCGGCCGGGCGGGCGCCGCAGCAGCAGCGAAATTTCGCGATAGGCCTGTGCGTGCTTGGACAGGTCGTCGTAGACCACCAGCGCGTGCCGGCCGGTGTCGCGGAAGAACTCCCCGATCGCGCACGCCGAATACGGGCTGATGTACAGCATGGGCGCCGGATCGGATGCGGCGGCAGCAACCACGATGGTATAGCTCATCGCGTCGTGTTCTTCGAGCGTCCGCACGACCTGGGCGATCGTCGACTGCTTCTGCCCGATCGCGTTGTAGATGCAGATGACGCCCGTCCCCCGCTGATTGATGATCGTATCGACGGCAACGGCCGTCTTCCCGGTCTGTCGATCCCCGATGATCAGCTCACGCTGGCCACGGCCGATGGGCACCATTCCATCGATGGCCTTGAGGCCGGTCTGCAGCGGCTCTTTCACCGGCTGGCGGTCGACCACGCCAGGTGCGAGACGTTCGATCGGCAGGTACTCCTTCGATGCGATCGGCCCCTTCCCGTCAAGCGGCCGACCAAGCGCATTGACGACGCGTCCCAACATCGCTTCGCCGACCGGAACGGAGATGATCCGCCCGGTGCGTTTGACACGGTCGCCTTCCTTGATCTCCCTGTACTCCCCGAGGAGCACGGTACCGACGCTGTCCTCCTCGAGGTTCAAGGCAATCCCGAACACGCCGTGGGGAAACTCGAGCATCTCGCCCGCCATCGCCCGCTGGACCCCGTGGACGCGCGCTATGCCATCCCCAATCGAGATCACGCTGCCGACCTCGGCCACGTCGACTTCCACGGCATAACTGCTGATCTGGTCGCGAATGATCTTCGAGATCTCTTCCGCTTTGATGTTCATGATGTCTTCTCTCGCCGGATCGGAGGCCTGGATCCCAACCCGCTCGCCGGCGCGTCACTCCCCGTCGGGGCCCTGCCGTAGTCGCTCCACGTACAGCGGCGGCGGAACACCCGGTCCTCCGAGCCCACGTGCCGCCGCGGTTCACCACGGCGACGGGTCGTCCCCGGATGCCGAACCGGGACGGCTTCAACGGCTCAAATCCATGCAAACGAGTCAAGTCTGTGACCGGTCGTTCAAGACCTCTCGCGCGCACGGAGTGCGGGCACGAGATACTGCCATCCAGTGGGCGGAGCCGCCGCCGACATGCTCGACGGTCAGAAGCGCAGCCTCTCTAGATGTGCTCGATCAGTCGCTGTCGCATGCTGGCGAGCTGCGTGGCCACGCTGCCGTCATAGACGGTACTGCCGATGCGTGCCACGATGCCGGCAACGAGCGACGGGTCCACACGCGCATCGACCAGCACGCGTCGACCGGTTGCCGTTGACAGCCTGTCAGCGAGCCGCTGCACGCGTTCGTCGGACAACGCGACGGCCGTTGTCACCTCCGCGCGAAGGACCCGCTGATGCTCCATCAGTCGTTCGCGATAGACCTCGAGCACGTCCGGCACCAGCGCGATCCGACCCCGCTCCACGAGCAGCAGCAGCAGCTTGTTCACCGGCCCCGAGAGCCCTGACCGCGCGAGTAACGCCTGCACGATGCCGCGTTTGCTGGGAACAGGGACCACCGGGTTCGTGAGAACGCCTCCCAGCTCCGGGCTCTGCTGCACGAGACGGGCAAACGCCGCCAGCTCCTGTTCGACCTGTTCCGGGGTCAGTTCCTGACGTGCTACGTCGAAGAGCGCTTTGGCGTATCGTGCAGCGGAAGCACGTGCGGTCATGGCGGTACCTACTGCAGCTCACAGCGTTCAGGAGCGCGAGGGCGCGAGGCACTGGAACGAGACGAACCAGCCTGCGGCGGTGCCCGTATGCCCGACGACGCGCAAACCCTCTAGCTGTCGCAGCGTCGATTCGCACGCCACGCCGCCACACCGTTATGCGGATCGGCAATGAATCCGCGGGTCGCAACGTGCCCCACATCCTCGATCCACGCGGGCGTCCACCGCCCAGCGTCGCTTGTGCCAAAAAGCACAAACGACCCTTTATATCACGAAATCAAACGCGCGCTCGTCGGTGCCCGTTGCTCGAAGACGCAGGACGGTCCTTCATTTCCGATCTTGCGATTCTGTGTCGGCTCCCAACTGCAGGGAGCGCCCGTCGTCGATGAGATACTCGTACAGCCGCTGCAGTTCCGACTCCGAGCCGAACGCGATCTCGATCGTGCCGCCCTGTCCTGTGCGCACGATCCTCACCTTCGTGCCGAGAGCGAAACGTATGCGATCCTCGGCGGCACGCGTGTGCACGTCGGAAGACGCCGCCCTCTTCGGCAGCGGCGGGCGCTCGTGGCCCCCGCCCGGAGAACTCAGCTTTCTGCTGAGCGCCTCGGTCTCACGAACGGAAAGGCCACGCGAGATGACTTCGCGGGCCGCATGCCGCTGCGCCGCGGGATCCGCCAGCGCCAGCAGCGCTCGAGCATGCCCCATGGAGAGGGCCCCTGACGCGAGTTCCGCGCGCACTTCGTCCGGAAGCTTCAGCAGCCGCATCGTGTTGGCGATCGAGCTCCGGTCTTTGCCCACCGCGGCCGCGATCTGATCCTGGGTAAGCGCGAACTCCTCGGAGAGGCGACGAAAAGCCTGTGCTTCGTCTATGGGGTTCAGATTCTCGCGCTGAATGTTCTCGATGAGCGCAAGCTCGAGGACGTGCTTGTCATCTCCGTCAACCACGTCGCGGACGGTCACCGGCACCGTCTGTAACCCTGCGCGCTGTGCCGCTCGCCAACGACGTTCGCCGGCAATGATGCGGTAGCGGTCGCCCGCGCGACGTACCAGAATCGGCTGGATGATGCCGTTGGCCTTGATCGACCGGGCCAGATCATCCAGCCTGGCATCATCCATCTGTCCGCGCGGCTGATGCTCGTTGGGAACGAGGCGGTCGATCTCGACTTCGGTCGCCCCTGGGCGCACCTGAACGGGCGCGTCAGGGATGAGCGCACTCAATCCTTTGCCGAGGGCCGGGCGTTTTTCGACCATTACGTCAGTTCCTCATCAGGTTGGCCGGGATTCTCCGAAGCCCTGGCCGCGTCGGACCGGCGCTCGAGCAGCTCTTTCGCAAAGGCCACGTACGCCTGAGCGCCGCGCGATTTCTGGTCGTATACGACGCCGGGCACACCGTGACTCGGCGCCTCGCCCAGCCGTACGTTTCGGGGAATGATTGTCTTGAACACCTTCTCCTTGAAGAAGGCTCGCACGTCGCGCGCGACCAACTGGCCGAGGTTGGTGCGTTCGTCATGCATCGTCAGCAGAACACCTTCGATGTCGAGCGAGGGATTGAGCGCACCGCGCACGCGTCGAAGCGTCCCGACGAGATCGGCAAGACCCTCGAGCGCGAAGTACTCGCAGATGAGAGGGATGAGGAGGGCATCGGCAGCCACGAGGGCGTTGAGCGTCAGCAACCCCAGAGAGGGCGGGCAATCGATGAAGATGTCGTCGAACTCCAGACGCAGTGGGTCGAGGACGCGCTGAAGCCGCCGCTCACGCTCGGGAAGGGGGACAAGCTCAATCTCGGCCCCCGTCAGGCTGGAGTCGGCCGGAATCAGGAAGAGATTCTCGACAGCCGTGCTCAACATGAACGACGCCGGCGGACCATCGGTGAGCAGGGCATCGTACACAGTCCCCGTGCTGCTCCGCGCGCCTTTGAGCCCGATGCCACTGGACAGGTTGGCCTGAGGGTCGACATCAACGAGGAGGACACGGCGGCCGGCGAGAGCAAGGGCGGCTGCCACATTGATCGCCGTCGTCGTCTTTCCGACCCCACCTTTCTGGTTCGTAACGGCTAGGATTCGCCCCGGCCCGTGGCTGTGGCCCTCCGATTGTTGGTCGTTTGACATATTACTGGACGTGGATTGTGTGACACTGTAGTGTGTCTCGTGGCCGCATTCAAGAGTCAATTCAAGGTCTCGGCGAGACCCGCACGCACGATGGCGGTGCTCCGCCTCGCTGGATAGCGACATCCCAGAGCGGCCGCGCGGAACTGTGACTCGTTTGCACGAATGGGGGGTCGTTTCCAGTTGTCTGCGGTCGGAACGGAAACGTTGCGGATGGGGCCGCAAGCGGTCCAATGAAGTGTTCCACGTGAAACATATGGACGGCGCTATCTTATTCGCGGACCCACCATCAACGAGCTGAGCTGCTGGCTTCAGACGCTTGTCGGCCGGCCACCGATTTCCCGCTTTTCCAAAACAATCAGCCTGCTGCGCAATGAGGCGACCAGAGGGTAAGTCGCCAGCCACACAAGTGGCGAGAGCAGCAAGTCGGATGGATCGATAGACCCGGCGCCGCGAAACAGGAACAACTGGCCTCCAGGCTTGACGAAGGCCTGCAGCATCATCACGGTCCGCGTTTCGAGACGCACCGCACGAATCGTCAAGAGGTCATGCGCTTCGTGCAGGTCCGGTCGTGACAGAAGCGATTCGAATCTCGTGGCGGTAACGTCAGCATTTGCCAACTCCAGTGCACGAATGGCCTCCCTCAGGAACACGGACTTCCTGGTCTTTGACTCCACCATCAACACACGCACGCCCGGTACGATGAGCGCCACAGGAATCGCAGGCGAACCCCCGCCGGCGCCAACATCGATCATTCGTTCCAACGTGTGAGGAAGGTGCGTTGCCGCAACAAGCGGCTCGACGAGCAAGCGGTCGAGGGCCTCAGGTGTCGGTTCCGCCAGATCCATCCCGGTGAGATTGATCTTCTGGTTCCAGGTCGCCAGCAACCGATAGTACACCTCCAGTCGCGCGCCGACGCCAGGCGGAACCGGCACGCCAGCGCGCTTCGCGCGTCGGTCGAGCCGGTCCTGAAACTGCCGACTCGTCATACTTATCGAGGTTCAGGAGAGTCCCGTAGATGGGCGGCGCGTTCTGGCCCGACATCCGCGTTCTTCAACAGCAGCTGCGACTTTGGCGTGGCTCTCTCCACGCCCGCCGTGTCCACTCTCGCCATCGCAAACCGGCCGAGAAACGCCCCGAGCACGGCGATCGCGGCAGGGGTCATTCCGGGAATCCGCGACGCCTGTCCAAGCGTCTCAGGGCGCACCTGCGTGAGCCGCTCAACGACCTCCCGGGATAGGCCGGGCACACGCGAAAACACAAACCCCTCAGGTATTCGCCGCGCTTCACCCCGGCGCGCACGTTCGGCCTGTGCAGCTTCCTGCTTCAGGTAGCCTTCGTACTTCACGACCGTTTCGACGCTCGCCAGGTCGAGCTCGCGCGCCGCGAGCTCGAGTGCGATCTGCCCACGATCGACCAGCACGTCCAAGCGAACGCCGGGTTGACGTAACGCTGCGGTCGCCCGCACTCGCTCTCCGCGAGACGTCCACACCCACGATCGGCCCAGGCACGCCAGATTCCGTTCGTATCGTGCGCGACGCGCCTCGAACCGACCCCATCGTTCGGGTGTGACAAGACCTAATGCGTACCCGTGGGGAGTCAAACGCAGATCCGCATTATCAATTCGCAGGAGCAATCGATGTTCAGCGCGCGACGTGAACATACGATAGGGCTCGAGGCAGCCTCGGGTCACAAGGTCATCGACCAGCACGCCGATGTATGATTCGTCGCGACGGAGACTGAACGCAGGCTCTCGTCGAACGCGACGTGCGGCATTGATTCCCGCAATCAATCCCTGAGCGGCCGCCTCCTCGTATCCGGACGTTCCATTAATCTGGCCCGCCAGGAACAAGCCGGCTACACGATGTGTTTCCAGCGTGGACCTCAATTCGGTCGGTTGAACAAAATCGTACTCAACGGCATAACCCGGCCGGAGCATCTCAGCCTGCTGAAGACCAGGGAGCGCTCGAATGAGCTCCTCCTGTATCCGCTGCGGCAAGGACATCGAGAAGCCATTGACGTAAATCTCCCGAGCCTCTACTCCCTCTGGCTCCAGGTACACCTGGTGGCGCTCGCGCTCCGGAAAGCGCATGATCTTGTCTTCCAGGGAGGGACAATATCTAGGTCCAATGCCCTTGATTTGCCCGTTGTAGAGGGGGCTCTCGCCAATATGCTGCCGCACCAACTGCGCAACCCGTTGATTCGTATGCACGAGCCAGCAGTGAATCTGGTTGTGAAGCGGGGTTGTTGTCTGGAACGAGAACGGGACCGGTACTGCGTCCCCGGATTCTTCGGCGAATGCCCCAGCGTCGACGCTTGCTCGGAAATCGATACTGCGACGGTCCAGGCGCGGCGGTGTCCCGGTCTTCAAGCGACCCATCGCGAAACCCAGCCTGGCAATCGAGTGCGCCAGTTCGCTGGAGGGAGGCTCGCCATGCCTTCCCGCCGGTCGTCGCTCCGACCCTTCGTGAATGATGCCGTTCAGGAACGTGCCGGTCGTGATAATCAGACTTGCGCAGGTGTAAACCGCGCCACCGGCCACTTTGAGACCAACGACGCGGCCGTGACTGATGCAGACATCGTGGGCCACGTCCGTAAGCCACACGATATGGGGTCGACGATCAATTTCTGCTGCAACCCACGCGCCGTACCGCGATTTGTCGGCTTGCGCCCTTGGCGACCACACCGCAGGGCCCCGACTGCGATTGAGGATCTTGAACTGGATGCCGGTCGCATCAATCGCACGCCCCATGAGACCACCGAGTGCATCGATCTCACGTACCAGATGCCCTTTGGCCGTACCGCCGATGGCAGGGTTGCAGGGCATGTGCGCAACCGTCTCGCGCGACAGCGTGCACAGCCCGACATGACAACCGAGCCGCGCCGCGGCATGTGCCGCCTCCACACCGGCATGGCCTGCCCCGACGACGATTACATCGAAGTCCGTCACTTCCCTATGCAGAACTTCTCGAAAATGTGCCGCAGCACGTCCTCCGTTGTCCGCCGACCGATGACTTCCTCGAACTGCGCCCGGGCTGCCTGCAGATCGATCAGCAGGAACTCCTCTGGCATCGTCCCCGTCTTTGCCGCTTCATATGCGACCCCAAGATGGGTGCGTGCCTTTTCGAGCAGATTGATGTGCCGAACATTGGAAATCGCAGCCGTGTCACGAAGCAACTCCCCGCCCGTCAACTGACACCCGACGGCCTGCCTCAGGTCGATAATCCCCTCGCCAGTGACCGCAGACACTCGAAGGACGGGTGAGTCTCCGATGGATCGGTCGGGTGAGTTGGGACGCGCGAGGGCAGCGTCCCATGCGGGTGCCAGATCTCGCTTGTTGACGACAATCACCCGCCGGGCTCCGTTCGTCCGTGCCAGCAATCGTTCATCCTCGACCGTCAGCGGTTCGCTGCCATCGAGCACGAGCAGCACCACGTCCGCAATGTCGCGCGCCCTGGCTCCACGGGTCACGCCTTCACGCTCGACGAGATCGTCGGTATCGCGTGACCCGGCCGTGTCGACCAAGGTCACAGGTAAGCCGTCGAGATCGACCCGCTCGGTCACCAGATCGCGCGTCGTGCCCGCAACCGGCGTGACGATTGCCCGATCGATGCCAGCCAAAGCGTTGAACACGCTCGATTTGCCAACGTTGGGCCGCCCGGCGATGACTGCCGTCGCCCCCTCGCGGATCATGCGTCCGCGGGTCGCGTCGCCCAGCAGCGTCCCCACACGGTGGATGAGTGCATTGACGGCTCGACTCACCTCTTCGGGTTCGACAAAGCGGTATCCCTCTTCCGGAAAGTCGAGCGACGCTTCGAGCCGTGCTATGAGGTCGAAGAGCGCCGCGTCAATCTCCGCAATGCTGCGGGTGAGTGTGCCCTCGAGTTGATCGAACGCGACGCGCGCCTGGAGAGGGGTGACCGCTGCGATCAAATCACCCACGGCTTCGGCCTGCACCAGATCCCGCTTGCCGTTCAGAAACGCCCGGAGTGTGAACTCCCCAGGTTGCGCAAGGCGGGCTCCGGCGTTCATCGCGCTCCGCACAATAGCGTGCAGCACGACGGGGCTCCCATGCGCGCTGATCTCGAGGACGTCCTGGCCAGTATAGGAGTGGGGCGCAGGAAACCACGTGGCGATGGCCTCATCCAGGGAGCGGACCGCTTGTCCATCCCGAGCGCGGGTGTGCAACGCGAGATCATCCACCGGGGTCCGTAGCCGTCCGCTCCTGACTCGTGCGGATCGGTCGGCCGCGCCAGATGCCATGTGCGCGATGGCGGCCTGAGCTCGCGGTGCGATTGACCTGCGCCTGCGCAATTCAGGCGGTTCGTCAGGGCGGCGCTGCACGCGCACAAACGTCGCCCGTCGAGGCTCGAGCGGCTCACGACGATTCAGCAGCAATGAGCCGATTTCCCCAGCCCGCGGCCCGCTGATTCGAACAACGCCGATACCGCCGCGACCCGGCGGTGTGGCCACCGCTACGATGGTGTCCTCAGGGGAGAACATGCCTTTGCACTGACTTCAAGAGGCGCCCGGACCGTTGCACGCGTGTGAGCCCGGGTCTGTGACGGGGCTGAACAGGCGCGTCCACTGCCGGACAAGACGGCTTCCCGCGCGCCGGGGCACCGCCGGACACAGTCGTTCACAGGCGCGCACCGCCTCGTCACACGTGCTCACCAACCCGACGCCACCGATCGGATCGGACCTGGACGCTGACCGCCGGAAGAGCGGCGGGTTCAGACCCGGCACGCGGGACTGAAGGGATCTGGACCGCCATGCGGCCCCAAACGCGAATTTCGTACTCGTTGCATCCGACCGCATCGCGGTCCTCTAGTGGTGTGTCCACGAAATAGCTGGGCATTCGGCCGCCGCTGCACCCGGCCGG
>CAZDLW010000207.1:0-10794 GCA_964505975.1 uncultured Bifidobacteriaceae bacterium
CCGTGGATACGATCTGCTCCGGTGTCTGTCGCAGGCCGGTGTAGATGACCTCCATACCCGCGTCCCGCAACGCACGGGCGATGACCTTGGCGCCACGATCGTGACCGTCCAGGCCTGGTTTGGCGATGACCACTCGCATTCTGCGTTCCATGACGTGCCTGTGACCGAGGACGGCGCGACAGGATTCCTCGGGCTGCTCTTCAGATTATCGGTGCTTCGACGTACTCACCCCATACGGCTCGGAGCGCGTCGCACATTTCGCCGACTGTCGCGTACGCCCGCGCAGCGTCAATCAGCGGGGGCATCGTATTGCTCCCGGTTCGTGCCGCCTCCTGCAGGGCAACCAGCGCCCGCTGCACCCGGCTGCCATCCCTGACCTTCCGGACCGCATCGAGCCTGGCCATCTGCCGTTCGCCGGCGGACTCGTCGATGTACAGGGTACGAATCGGCCCATCGCCGTTGGCGACGAAATCGTTGACGCCGACGATAATCTGGTCCCGTCGCTCCACCGCCTGCTGGAACCGGTACGCGCTCTCGGCGATCTCCTTCTGTGGAAATCCGCGCTCGATGGCCTCCACCATGCCACCCATACCATCGATGGTCTCGAAGTAGGCGAGGGCTTCCCTCTCGAGATCGTTCGTCAATGTCTCGACGAGATAGGAACCGCCGAACGGATCGACGACCTGAGTCACTCCGCTCTCGTGCGCGATGATCTGCTGCGTCCGCAGTGCAAGCGTCGCGGCTGCGGCGGTCGGGAGCGCCAGTGCCTCGTCGAGCGCGTTCGTGTGCAACGACTGCGTGCCGCCCAGCACGGCCGCGAGCGCCTGCAGGGCCGTCCGGACGACGTTGTTGTAGGGCTGTTGCGCCGTCAGCGACACGCCAGCGGTCTGTGTGTGGAACCGCAACGGCCAGGCGCGTGGGTTGGCGGCCCGGAAGCGTTCGCGCATTACGCGCGCCCAGATGCGGCGGGCCGCTCTGAACTTGGCGATTTCTTCGAAGAAGTCGCTGTGCGAGTTGAAGAAGAACGAGATGCGAGGGGCGAATACGTCCGGATCGAGGCCGGCATCCACTCCGTACTGGACGTACTCCACGCCGTTGCGGAGCGTGAACGCCAATTCCTGGGCGGCTGTGGCGCCCGCTTCGCGGATATGGTACCCGCTCACGGAAATCGTGTTCCATCTGGGCACGTGCGCGGCGCAGAACTCGAAGATGTCCGTGATCAGTCGCATCGACGGCCGTGGCGGGTAGATGAACTCCTTCTGGGCGATGAACTCCTTGAGGATGTCGTTCTGAATCGTGCCGGACAGCACGTCCCATCCGACACCCCGCTTCTCGGCCATCACCAGATACATTGCGAAGATCATGGATGCGGGCGAGTTGATCGTCATCGACGTGGTGATGGCCGCTGGATCGATGTCTGCGAACAGCGCTTCCATGTCGGCCAGTGACGCCACGTTGACGCCGCACTTGCCCACTTCTCCATGTGACAATTCGTGGTCGGGATCGCGCCCCATCAGCGTGGGCAAGTCGAACGCGACGCTCAGGCCCGTCCCTCCTGCGCCAAGCAGCTGCTTGTAGCGGAGGTTCGTTTCCTCCGGCGTGCCGAATCCGGAGAACTGCCTCATGGTCCACAGGCGCCCCTGGTAGCCCGTGGCGTGAATGCCGCGTGTATACGGAACCTGACCGGGGTTCCCGAGGTCGCGCGCGTAGTCGAGCGCGGCCACACTGGACGGATCGTACACCGCCTCCATCGGACGCCCCGAGATCGTCGTGAACGTGCTCATCGAACTGCCAGCTGATTATAGCGTCCGCACTCCCGGTCCCCGGACGCGTGGTCTGCTGGGCGTGGACGATAATATCGGCCATGTCCTCGGACGACACGCTCTTCGGCGCCATGCTCCGTGAATTCGACGGCGCCGCCCGCATCCTGGACCTGGACCCCGGTATCTGGCGGATCCTCACCCACCCGAAACGACAAATCATCGTGAGCTGTCCCGTTCAGATGGACAACGGGCGAATCGAAGTGTTCACGGGCTATCGCGTGCAGTACAACATCACGCTCGGCCCTGCAAAAGGCGGCATCCGCTATCACCCCGACGTCACGCTGGACGAGGTGACCGCGCTTGCCGCCTGGATGACCTGGAAGTGCGCCGTGGCGCATATTCCCTTTGGCGGTGCCAAAGGCGGCATCGTCTGCGATCCTGCGAGGATGTCGCGCCGGGAGCTCGAGGCCCTGACCCGACGGTACGTCGCCGAGATCATCGACGCAATCGGGCCTGAAAAAGACGTGCCGGCGCCGGACGTGAACACCAATGATCAGGTGATGGCCTGGATCATGGACACCTACAGCATGCACGTCGGGCACACGGCGACCGCCGTCGTCACGGGAAAGCCTGTCGAGATGGGCGGGTCACTCGGACGGCGCGAAGCCACCGGACGAGGCGTGGCCATCGTCACCCGAGAGGCCGCGAAACACGTCGGATTCGACATTCAGGGCGCCCAGATCGCCATGCAGGGATTCGGCAATGTCGGATCCGTCTCCGCCGCGCAGCTCTCGAGCCTCGGGGCCAGGATTGTTGCGGTGACGGACGAAAGGGGCGGCGTGCGCTCCACGTCCGGTCTCGATGTCACCGCCCTGCTCGATTACGCCGGGCGTCACAAGACCGTCCATGGATTCCCCGGCGGGGAGCCACTGTCGAACAGGGACCTCTGGGCGTTGGAGGTCGACGTGCTGATTCCCGCGGCGCTCGAGAACCAGATCACGACCGAGAACGCGGCGAGCATACGCGCCAGAGTGATTGTCGAAGGCGCCAATGGCCCCACCACGCCAGAGGCGCACCGACACCTCCACGAGCGTGGCGTGCTCGTCGTCCCGGACATCCTCGCGAACTCCGGCGGGGTGACCGTCTCGTACTTCGAATGGGTGCAGGATCGATACGGCTACTTCTGGGACTTGGACGATGTGAACATCCGCCTGGAGAAGAAGATGTGTGAGGCGTTCGACGCGGTGCTCCAGACATCCTCGAGGTACAACGTGGACCTGCGCACAGCCGCCTACATTGTCGCCATTCACCGGGTCGGCACTGTGACACAGATGAGAGGGATGTACGCTTAGCTCCCGACTCGGAGCGGGACCAGATCGGTCGCAGTTCCGCCCTCGCCCGTCGCGGTGATCTCCACGAGGTACTCGCCCGCCGGCAAGCTGCCCAGCCCGAGATCGATGTGATGCGTGCCCCCGGCCGTGGACGGCGACACGGGAACCTCCGCCATCTTCTCGCCGGAACGATTGAGCAATGCGGCCGTCACGACCGGACGGTCGGCGCCTGGCCCGTACGTGTCGAAGCGAATCAGCAGCCGCTCGGTTCGTGAGAACTCTCGAGTCGCGACGGGAACGGCCGTGGCATCCGCCGCCAGGGCCTTGAACTCGCGAGCCGTCCGCGACCGGTACACTCGAGGCGTGCTCAGCGCAGTTGACGGACCCGTGAGATCGGGCACGTCTATCGTACGTATTTCGTTGTCGAGCGCACCGCCGCCTTCGGCGGCCTCCACGGTGACGCGCAGCTCCACCTTGCCCGGCGCCGTGTCGAACACGATTCGTTGAGGCCCGGCGCCACCTCCACCTCCGGAAGCGGCCGCGCCGGCGCCACTCGCAATCCCCGGCGCCCTTGACGCCGCTGCAGCATCCGGGGAGCGACCCCGAAAGACGAGGTCGCCATTTCCATCCGCGGCCAGGAGCGAGACGCGACCCGGCTGCTCGCGACGCGCTCCGCCAGTCGGCACGACCGGCTCCCAGACAAACGTCACCCTCGTCCTCCCGTCGGCCCCACGCTCCGTGCCAACCCATGTCTGCACGTACCGATAGGAGCGCGCCACCGGCGCAATGGACGCCAGCGCTTCCTGCACCGGCGTCGCTATTTCCCGCGGAGGAGCGGTGGCCCGGCGCACGTCGGCCTCGGTGACGGCCCAATACCCCCTGCGCGCGCGCACCTGCACGTCGCGCCGGTTCACGCGCACGCGAATCTCGTGGAACTTGCCGTCCGCAGGGGCGGGCGAGGTGTACCCCAGCAGATAGTAATAACTGGAGTCCCTGATCACCTGCGCCAGTCCCTCGTCGAGGGAGTTACGATTCACGATGGCGCGGCCGTCGGTTTCGGCCGATAGCGTGCGCAGCGTGTTCTGCGTGGCCTGCAAAAAACGCCGATCCGTTTCCATGCCCGGCGGGGCGCCAGGTACGTCGGCCATCCCGAACTCGCTGACGGCCAGACCTCGCGGATCCAGTGAATACACGGCCGTGTTCTGGCGATTGAGGTCGTTGAACACGTCGCGCATCCGCGAGTACAGATCCGACTCCGAGAAGAATTCGGCCGTGATCTCGTTGGTGTTGTTCTCGGCGCCTGCGCCAGCCCGAACATCGAAGGGATTCGCCGGCATCGATGCGTCGGCCCGGCGCAGCTGCGGCGGCAGCATGACGGTGAACCCTTCACTCACGAACACGACCGACTTGCGTCCCTCGCGCAGGCCGCCCATCCGAACGGCAAGGCCGCGAAGCGCCCCCATGACAACGTCGTTGCGAATACGTTCGACCACTTCGGTTGGATAGCGCCAGTATTCGTATTCCTGCTGATTGCGCGGCGTATAGTCGTACTTGCGTCCCTCGAATCGTTCGAGTGCGCGAACAACGGCCGCGTGATCCCGTGTGAACCGCACGTCGTCCACGGGCGTCAGCGGATACATGATCCCTACCATGTCCTGAGGCTGCAGTTGCGTCTGGACGAAGCGGATGAGTGGTGCACGCACAGACATCGAGTTCTCGAGGCGAACGTGGTAGTCGTCCAGGAAGATCGCGATGAGTCGGACGTCCTCGCGCGCGGCTTCGGTCTCTTCGTCGATGGGGTTCCGGATTTCGCGCAGCGGCGGCCCGTCGGGGTCGACCGATCCATCCACCGCAATCCCGCGGAACTGTTCGATGGGCTGTTGCGCACCGTTCTCGAAGACCTCGAAGTCCGCTTCGGTGAGATCTATCACCGGCCGCCCCTGGCGATCGGTGACGATCACGTCGACCGTTACGAAATCGATGCCACCACGAAACGTCGGCTGGGCCTGATCGCCCGGTCGTGCGGCGTCCTGTCCACTCCCTGCCGACGACGTAGAGTCCTGCTGTGCTGCTCCGGGCCTGGCCGCACCAGCCTGCAGCAGCGCCATCACGAGAAGACAGGCCACCGGGATTCGAGCCTTCACCACGTCCTCCGCATGTCGCGATGATAGCATCCGTAGCGCCGGCGGGGCTCAGGAAGCGAAGTCCAGGCCGGACGACGGCTTGACCGCGTGTTCAGGAGCAGGACATGGGCCCATTCCCGGCGCTGACGACACTCTCCGAGGACGAGCGGATCTTTCGCGACAGCGTATATGCGTTCGCGGATCGGGAGATCAGCCCGCTCGTCCGCGGAATGGACGAACGCGCCACGATCGATCGCCAGCTCATCGACAGGCTGTTCCAGCTCGGCGTGATGGGCATCGAGATACCCGAACAGTTCGGCGGCGCGGGGGCACGATTCTTTCACGCCGTTCTCGCCGTCGAGGCGCTGTCGCGCGTGGACCCGTCGGTGGCCGTCCTCGTCGACGTGCAGAACACGTTGGTCATCAACGCGCTCATCCGCTGGGCAGACGATGAGCTGAAGAACCGGTATCTGAGCCGTCTCGCCGCAAGCGCCGTGGGCGCCTACGCGCTGTCGGAGTCGGGCGCCGGCAGCGACGCCTTCGCACTGGCCACCCGCGCCATCGCCACGTCTGATGGCTTCGCGCTGACGGGCCGGAAGCTCTGGATCTCGAACGCCCGTGAAGCCGAGATCTTCATCGTGTTCGCCACGATCGACCCGGACGCTGGCTATCGCGGCATCACCGCGTTCCTCGTGGAATCCGGGTTCCCGGGACTCTCGGTCGGGCGCAAGGAAGACAAGCTGGGTATCCGTGCGAGCAGTACGTGCGAGCTCGTCCTGGTAGACTGCGCTGTCCCCCGCATGAACGTGCTTGGAGAGATCGGCAAGGGCTACAAGGTGGCCATTGAGACTCTGAACGAGGGTCGCATCGGGATTGGTGCGCAGATGGTGGGCCTTGCCCAGGGCGCGCTCGACCATGCCACCCGCTACGTGAAGGAACGCCAGCAGTTCGGCCAGCCTGTCGCGAACTTCCAAGGCGTGCAATTCCAGCTCGCACGGTCCGCCACCGACCTCGAGGCGGCGCGTCTGCTCGTGTACAACGCCGCCCGTCTGCGCGACCAGGGTGAGCCCTTCTTGAAAGAAGCGGCGATGTGCAAACTCTTCTCATCCGAAGCCGCCGAACGCACCGCCTCGCTCGCCATCAACCTGTACGGCGGATACGGCTTCGTCAAGGAGTCTCCGGTCGAAAAGCTGTTTCGGGACGCCAAGATCGGACAAATCTACGAAGGAACGTCTAACCTGCAGCTTCAAACGATTGCCAGGCAGATTTTGGGCCCCTGACGGACCCTTCTCCGGACTCTGTATGTCGCAGACGCTTCACCTGACGGTAACCGGAATGACGTGCGGTGGGTGCGAAAACGCCGTCACGCGTGCACTCCAGCAGCTCGAAGGCGTGCAAGAGGTGACCGCCTCGCACGTCTCTGGCCTGGTTGGTGTCACTTTCGACAAGGCGAAGGTGTCGCCGCAGGTCATTCGGGATCGCATCGAGACGCTCGGATACGGGATTGCGCCGTGAGCCGGGCGCACGACGCACGATGGCATCCGCGCGCGCACCTGCAGCACCTCGCGCGAGCGGGTGTGTCAGCGAACCTGCGGGAGGAACTCGAGTGCGACCGCTTCCCGGAGCGCTTCCGTTCTGCCGGCAAAGAGCTCGAGCGCGCGCACGTCCTGAGCCAGCTGTTCCACGACGTGTCCGCGTCGAAACGTCTCCACACCCACCACCTGGGTCGCACGTGTGACCGCCCGTTGAGCCGCTTCCGTGGCCGCCAGCTTGGCCATCGACGCATCGGCCAGCGACAAGACCGGCGCGGACGCAGCCTTCCACGCCAGGAGCATGGCTGCGTCGAGCTCCGTGGCGGCATCGGCAAGCAGGCCCTGCACCGTTTGTTCTCCACCGGCCCCGGTCCGGTTGTACCCGCGCGCCGCGGCAAGCGCCTCCCGCAGTGCCCGACGGCCCATCCCGAGCCCGGCCGCCGCCAGCAGTGTGCGCACGCGCGCCATGATCGGGAACGGTGATCCCAGCGGGATGCACGGCACGCTGTCGAACGTCAGGTGGCCGAAGACGATGCCGCGCAGGCCGGCCGTCTCGATGGCCGCCAGGTGAATCCCCGGGGCGTCCAGGGCGGCCGCGCACGCGAACACCGCATCCCCACGCCTCCCCGCCACGAAGGCCACGCCACGATCGGCGAGCGGGCCCACCCATGACGCGCGCCCGGAAATGTGGTCGTCCGTCGCGACGGGCACCTCCTCGGTGGACAGTGTCGCGGCCGCGACCGCGTCTCCGTGGGCCAGCCCTCGGAAGCGCTCGTCGTGTCCAATCGCGCCCATCACGCCAACCTGGAGAGCCACGACGACCGCCGACGACGAAGACTCTTCGGCCAGGGCTTCGACCGCAGCAACTGACGACAGAAGGTCTGCACGAGGATCCAGCAGGCCCGCGCTCGCGGCGCTCGATACCACTGCAGCGGCATCCGGACCCGCGGACAACCGTCGTCCGAGCTCTCGCGCGTTCTCAATCCACGACCGTTGGAGGGGGGTCAGCTCGAAGTCCATCGCCAGCGCTTCTCGAGTCGTTCGGACGGTCGGTACCTCACGCGGATCCGTCGCCGCCGGTCCTTCGTCGAATACGCGACCACGGGACTCCGGCAAGTATACCGATCGATTCGGACCGCCGCGCGAAGCGCGGCAAAGGGATACTGGCAACCAGCCACGGGGCTCCGCGGGGATGTCACCGGGCGGAGCCCCGTGGCTCGTTACCCGGCCAGCCTCGCGAACACCGGGCGCAGTCGTGCGGCCGTGGCCACGAGGTCCTCCGGCAACACGCGCGTGTCACCCACGACAGTCATGAAGTTGGTATCGCCGTTCCAGCGTGGTACCAAATGGACATGAAGGTGCTCCACGACCCCGGCACCCGCTGTCCTGCCGAGATTGATCCCAACATTGATGCCCTGCGGCCGATACGCCTCGGTCAGCGCAATCTCGGCGAGCTGCGTCAGCCGCGCAAGCTCCAGGAGCTCGTCCACGCGCAACGACGCCAGCGTCGCGGTGTGTCGATATGGCACCACGAGAAGATGCCCATTGTTGTACGGGTACAGGTTCAGGACGACGTAGCAGGCGTGGCCCTCGTACACTGTCAGCGCGTCCGCATCCGACCGATCACGGCCTGCCGGCGGCGATAATGGGTCGAGAAGATCCTGCGCGGCGGGCGAGCCCGGCCGGCAGAAGACGCAGGCCGTATTCTCCTTGTCCCCGGTCACGTAGGCGAGCCGCCATGGCGACCACAAGTGTTCCATGCTGACCAGCTCGCGAGGGTTCGCCATGCCAGTGCGCAATTCACGACATGGCGCCGTGCGCATCGGTGCCCGAGGATCCCAGGAACGACGAACTACATCGCAGCGCCCGCCGTGTCGGCGGGAGCAGGCAACGACTCCGACCCGGTCGCGTCGGCCTCTCGGTTGATCAGCTCCTTCAGCTCCTTGCCAGGTTTGAAGTACGGCACCTTCTTCGGCGGAACGTCCACCTTGTCGCCGGTCTTCGGATTCCGGCCCTTGCGTGGTTCCCGCTTGCGCAGCCTGAAACTACCGAAGCCACGCAGCTCGATCTTTTCACCCCGGTGCAACGCGTCGATGATGCTCTTGAATACCGTGTCGACAATGACCTCCGAATGCTTCTTCGTCAGATCGGAGACCCGCGACACTTCCTCCACGAGCTCCGCCTTTGTCATGCTGCCGGCACCGTTTGTGCTCACAACGTGCTCCTTCTGAGAGGAATGGCGTGGGCCAGCCCGTGCCGGCCCCTCCGCCTTCTCCTCACCGGTTCCTGAAGTGATCGCCGAGCGTGGCCGTGCCCGTGCCCTCGGTCTCCTGGTATGCCTCCCAATCGGCACGGAACTCGTCGCTCTTCAGTGCGCGGATGCTCAGGCCTATCTTTCGCTCCTGCGGACTCAGCTTGATGATCTTCATCTGGTAGCTGCTGCCGACCTGCAGCTCGATCTTCTCGCCGCCGTGCGAGTCGTCGAACTCCGACACGTGAATGAGCCCTTCGATCCCTTCGTCCAGCTCGACGAAGGCCCCGAAATTCGTCATCCGCGTGATCTTCCCTTCGACAACACCCCCCACGTGATGCCGCGAGAAGAAGTCGTCCCAGATGTCCGTGGCGAGCTGCTTGAGCCCGAGCGAGAGGCGCTGGTTCTCGGCGTCGATGCTCAGCACCATGGCCTCGACAACGTCTCCTTTCTTCAACACTTCGGACGGGTGCTTGACGCGCTTGCTCCACGACATGTCGGAGATGTGGATCAACCCGTCGATGTCCTCCTCGACTTCGACGAAGGCGCCGAATTCGGTGAGATTGCGCACCTTGCCCTTGATGCGGGTGCCGACCGGGTACTTCTCAGCCAGGTCGTTCCACGGATTGCTCTCCACCTGTTTCAGTCCGAGCGAGATCCGACGCGCGGCCGAATCAACGCCAAGCACCATGGCCTCCACGCTGTCGCCGACATTCAGGATCTTGGACGGATGCTTGACCCGCTTGCTCCACGACATCTCGGAGACGTGGATGAGCCCCTCGACCCCGGCTTCGAGCTCGACGAACGCCCCATAGTCGGTGAGACTGACGACCTTGCCGCTCATCCGGGCACCAACCGGGTACCGCTCCTGCACCGTGGCCCAGGGGTCCTGGACGAGCTGTTTGTGCCCCAGAGAGACGCGTTCGGTCGACGGGTCGTACTTCAGGACGATGACATCGACTTCGTCGTTCACTTTGAACAACTCGGACGGGTGCCCGACACGGCCCCACGACATGTCGGTGATGTGCAGCAAGCCGTCGATACCACCAAGATCGATGAACGCCCCGTAATCCGTGATGTTCTTGACCGTCCCCCGCAGGACCTTTCCTTCGGCGAGCGTTTCGAGCGTCGTCTTCTTCTTCTCGGCGTTCTCCTCTTCGAGGAGCGCCTTGCGCGAGAGGACGATGTTGCCGCGCTTCTTGTTGACCTTGATGACCCGCATCCGAAGTTCCTGGCCCCTCAGCGAGTCCAGGTTGCGAACGGGTCGAACGTCGATCTGCGATCCAGGAAGAAAGGCGCGTACACCGATGTCGACGGCCAGACCGCCCTTGATGCGTTCGATCACGCGTCCAATGACGACCTTCTTCTCCGCGTAGGCCTTTTCGACCTCGTCCCAGATCTTCATCTTCTCGGCCTTCTCGCGCGAGAGCACGATGTGGCCTTCGCGGTCCTCGGTTCGCTCGAGCAGCACATCCACGATGTCGCCCGGCTGCACGGTCACCTGTCCGTGCTCGTCGAGGAATTCACTGATCTGGATGAGTCCTTCGGACTTGTAGCCGACATCCACCACGACAGCCGTCTCGGTGACTTTCAGGACGGTGCCCTTGACGACCTCTCCTTCCGCCATGTTGCGGAAGCTGTCGTCGTAGGCCTCGAGCATGTTCTGGAATTCCTGCTGATCCACATCCTCGTGGTGCATCGGCTTGAAGGCAGGCCCAGTCGGCTTCCCCGATCGGGTTCGTCCTGGTGCCCCGGGCTGTCCGCCCGGCTGGGATTCGGGCGACACCAACCCGC
>CAZDLW010000208.1:0-10792 GCA_964505975.1 uncultured Bifidobacteriaceae bacterium
GTCGAGCTCCGCCATCACCTTGACGCGCGAGATGATCGAACTGTGGAACTGTCGCGCGATCGGCCGCATCGCCGGCTGCAGCACCCCGTCGATCCGGTACTTCACGTGCACCGCGTCGTCGCCTGTCTCGATATGAATGTCGCTGGCGCGGCGCTGGATGGCCGTGTAGATGGTGGAATCCACCAGCCGGATGACCGGGCTGATATCGCTCGTGAGCCGCTCGACGGTCAGGCTCTCCTCGCCGCTCTCGTCCTCCTTGAGCACCTGAAGCTGGAACCCTTCGGTGGCTTCCTCCAGGACGCGCTGAGAGCTCTCACTCTTCTTCAGGATCGATTGGATCGCCGATGGGGCGCCCACGGTGACCTTGATGGGCGTCCCCAGCACGGCCTGCAGCTCGTCGACCATCGGCAGGTCAGTGGGATCGGATACGACGATCACCAATGCCTTCCCCTCGCGGCGGTAGGGTACGAATCCGTACCGCAGCATCAGGTCGGCCGGAATCGAGCGGAACAGTTCCTGGTCGATCCGGAACTCCTCCATGTCGACGACGTCCAGTTGATATCGCTCGGCGAGGGCGCGCGAGCGAAGGACCTCTTCCGAGTAGTCCTCAATCGCGTGGACGAGATTGGCCGGGTCGACTGTAGCCATGCCTGTGTTCCAGATACCTAACGAGGCCGCGCCTCGGACCCGCGAGCGCGTTCGGCAGCGGCCCCCTCTCGCCAGATGGGAGTATCTCCCTGTGCCGCTCCTCGCGGCGAGATCTCCAACCAGCCCGGGGCTCATCCCACGACCGAGCTCAACTCGAAGAGCGGCATGTACAGCGCGAGTACGACCACCGCGATGATGATGCCCATGATGACGAGGAGCACCGGTTCGACGAGCGTGATGAAACGCGCCACCTCCGTCTCGATTTCCTCGTCGTAGAAGTCCGCCAGGCTGTTCAGCATCTCCTGCAGCGCGCCGGTGGATTCCCCCACCTCGACCATTTTCACCGCAACGTCCGGAAACATCCCTCGCGCGAGCAGCGCCCCCGCGAAGCTCTGACCCTCCTGCACGCGCCTCCGCACGTCGTCGAGCTCGCGCGCCAGGAAACGATTGGAGATGGACCTGATGCTGATCTCCAGCGCGTTCACGAGCGGAATGCCGCCGCCGAGCAGCGTCGCCAGCGTTCGCGCCAGTTGCGCGGTGACGAACTTCCGCATCGTCGGTCCAATCCACGGGACATCCAGCAGCAGCCGATCGACCCGCACGCGCTGCTCGGGCTGCCTGCCCCAGGCCAGCGTGGCCAGACCGAGCACTCCCCCGCCGATGACCAACCACCAGAAGTACGACACCACCGTCCGCGACAGTCCGAGGATGATGAGGGTCGAGAGGGGGAGATCCTGTCCAAAATTCGAGTAGAAGTCCGAAAATGCCGGCACGACGCGCAGCACGATGATCCCGATGAGCACCACCATCATCGCCACGAGAATGGCGGGGTACACCAGCGCCGAGATGGTGCGGCGCCGGACGGCGCCAATCATCTTCTCGTAGCCGACGTACCGCCGGATCACGGAGTCGAGATTCCCGCTGCGCTCGCCGGCCATCAGCGACGCGGCGTAGACGCCGGGAAACATCGCTCCGTGTGCCGAGAACGCTTCCGAGAGGGCGGCACCTGCCTTCACCCGCTCGTAGATGTCGTCCAGGATGACCTTGAATCCTGGATTCGACACCCGCTGCCGGAGGATGTCGAGCGACTGCACGAGCGGCATGCCCGCTTTCAGTAGCGTGGCCAGTTCCTGATTGAAGACCAGGAACTCCTGGCGCCCGATGCGACGCTGCCGCAGTCCGCCAAGCGGGATGCCCGAGAGCCATCCACCCCGCTGCTGGAGGGAGAGCACGTACAGCCCTTTTTCCTCCAGATCCCGCCGTAGCCCAGCCTCGCTGTCGGCAGCATAGACGCCTTCGACGATCTCGCCTCCAGGCGTCCCCAGCCGACAGCGGAATTCCATCGCTCCAGTTTAGACTGTCCACCTACTCTATCGGCTCGTTTCCCCCACAGGATACAGAACACCAGCGCGGTGAGCTGGCGAGGCCGCTGCCTCAGACCCGCGAGCACGTCGTCGGCGGCTCCGCCTCGTCAACTGGCAGCATCTCCTGCCCCCACACGATGCAGGCGAGACGTTTTGAACGGCCACTCGAAAACGTGACTCGTCTGCATGAATTCCGGCCGTTCACGCCGTCCGGCTCGGGAGATCGTTCACCAATCGCCAGTCCTTCGCTGAGGGCCCCTGCACCAGGGCGAGGCGAGTGACCGAACGCCTTCCTGTCGGCCATGACACGGCACGCGTGACCAAGGGCGTGAGGGGTGTGCCCATGCACACAAACTCGGCCCCCCAACCTAGCGAGGCTCCGCCTCAGACCGGCGAGCATGTCAAAGACGGCTTCGCCTCGCTAGTGGTGTGTCCACTGGTGCACCGAGGGCGCCGATGCGCCCGGCCGGCAAGGCGCGACGACCGAGAATATTGGCCATATTTGAGGAAGGAGCAACGCAGCCGGCCGGGATGCAGCGGCGGCCGAATGCCCAGCTATTTCGTGGACACACCACTAGAATGGCAGTATCTCTTGCCCGCACTCCGTGCGGGCGAGACGTCTTGAACGGCCGGTCGAGAATCTGACTCATTTGCATGGATTTGGGCCGTTCAAGCCGCCTGGCAGTGGAAGCAGGCGTCGCAATTCTGCTACATTCCCGTGCACACTATGACATCCGACGCACTCGGCATGGTGGAGACAGTCGGCCTGATCGGGTCGGTCGAGGCCGCTGACGCCATGGTCAAGACCGCCAATGTGATACTCGTCGGCAAGGAATACATCGGTGCCGGCTACGTGACGGTTCTCGTCCGGGGCGACGTGGGCGCCGTCCAGGCGGCGGTCGAGGCGGGAGCCGCCGCCGCCCGGCGTGTCGGCGAACTGGTGTCCGTCCACGTCATCCCGCGTCCCCATGCAGAGGTGGACCGCATCCTCGGGAGAACGGCCCCCACCTAAGGTTCATGGCCGCACAGGACACCACGCCGCAGACCGACAAGGATCTCGCGTCCATCGCGGAAGCGCGGGCGCTGGCCCGGGCCGCCCGTCGCGCCCAGCCGCTGCTGGCCGAACTGTCACAGGAACAGATCGATCGGATCGTTGGCGCCATGGCGGATGCCGTGACACCTCACGCGGAGGCTCTGGCTCGACTTGCTGTCGACGAAACCGGCTACGGCGTCGTTGCCGACAAAGTCGAGAAGAACCTGTTCAGCTCCCGGCGGGTCTACGAGTTCATTCGGCCGCTCGAGACCGTTGGCGTGATCAACCGGCTCGAGGACAGGAAGATCGTCGAGATTGCAGAACCGTTTGGTGTCGTCGCGGCTGTGGTGCCGTCGACGAATCCGACCTCGACCGCCATCTACAAGATCCTGATTGCGCTCAAGGCCCGCTGCGCCATCGTCATCAGCCCGCATCCGTCCGCAGCCCGCTGCATCATTCGCACTGCGGAAATCATGGCCGAAGCCGCCACGGCGGCGGGCGCGCCGGAGGGCAGCATCGGGTGGATGAAGACGGTGACGCTCGAAGGGACACAGGAGCTGATGAAACATCGCGATGTCGCCGTCATCCTGGCCACGGGCGGCATGGGCCTCGTGCGGGCGGCATACAGCGCCGGAAAGCCAGCCTATGGCGTCGGACCCGGCAATGCCCCGTGTTATATCGAACGCTCGGCCGACCTGAAGAAGGCAGCCAGCGACATCATGCTGGGCAAGTCGTTCGACAACGGCGTACTGTGCTCCTCGCCCAACTCCGTGATCGTGGATGGCGTGCTCGCGGCGGATGCACGCCGGGCATTCGAAGCGGAAGGCGCGTATTTCCTGAATCCTGCGGACAGCGACGCGCTCACGCGCGTGCTGATCACACCTCAGCGGTTGCCAAGTCCGGCGCTGGTTGGCAAGCCGGCGGCTCTACTGGCGCACACCGCCGGAGTCGAGATCCCAGATGGAACCCGCGTACTCATTGCCCCCCTCGAGGGTGTGGGCCGGGACCATCCCCTATCGGCTGAAAAGCTCAGCCCTGTGCTCTCGTGGTACGAGGTCACCGACTGGCGCGAGGGCTGTGAACGGTGCATCGAGATCCTCAGATATGGCGGCATGGGACACACGATGTCCATTCACTCTCGGAACGAGGATGTGATTCTCCAGTTCGGCCTCCGCAAGCCGGCCTTTCGGATTTGCGTGAACACGCCGACCACGCATGGGTCGATTGGCCTGACCACGGGGCTCGATCCGGCGATGACCCTGGGTTGCGGTGGCTGGGGAGGCAATATTACGTCCGATAACATCTCGCCGCGCCATCTGCTGAATGTAAAACGGCTTGCGTACGAGCTGCGGCCGGCCGTTGCGTCCGGAAAGCGCATCGCCTCTGCCCAGCAAAGCGCACCGTCGGCGGGCTCAGGACTCGAGGGACGAGTTCCGCTCCCCAAAGCTCCGGTCCGCGCGCCTACGACGGGCATCTCCGCTCAGGCCCTCTCCGGGCGAATCGATGCGTTTCTTGCATCGCGGGGCTATGTGCCGTTCAGTCGAACTCCCACTGGATCCGGCTCAACCATGGAGCGGCCGTCCCCTGCGGTTGAAGACACCACTCCTCCCCTTTCTGCCACACCTGCCGAGTTCGTCTGCGAAGAAGACGTGAGAGGAGCCATACGGGGCGGACGCAAGTTGCTCGTCGGGGACAGGACCATCATCACCCCGTCAGCCCGAGACCTCGGCGACGCCCACAAAGTGTTCATCCGGGACGGATGGCCACGCTGACCCCGATCGATCCCCCCTTCCATGGAGTTCGCGTTATTGCCTGCAACTGCTGAACACACTGGACTTACTTTTGACCGGCGGCGCGGCGCGTTGCTAGAGTACGAGGGATGCTGATGCAGGGACGCCCAGGGTGGATCGTGTGCGCGTTTGCCGTCCTGACCGCGGCGTGCGGAGCCAAAGCTCCCACCGCGACGACCATTCCGAACGGGGCTCCGGGCACACGCGTGGTGGCTCCGGCGCCTGCTACCCCTCCCAGCCAGCCGGCGCCCGACCCGTTGGCCGACCTGGTCGAGCGCTCCGACCGCCATTTCGAGAAGGGGCAGCGTGAGCTGCAGGAAGGCCACCTCGAGATGGCGAGGATGGAGTTCAATCGGGCCCTCGAAGTGCTCATGGAGTCGCGGCAGGGTGCGCGTTCCGAGCCCCGCCTTCAGGCGTACTTCGACCGCCTCGTCGAGCGAATCAGCGCGCTCGAGGTCATCGCCCTGGCGCAGGGGGACGGCTTCACGGAACAACGCTCGGAACCTGCCACAATTGACGAACTGCTCGCGCTCTCGATCTTCGAACGTCCCGATGCCACTCCAGAGACCAGGCTGACGGTGGCCGCGGATCTGAAGCGCACGATGCACGACATCGCCATTCCCTTGAACAACCGGGTGCTGTCGGCGGTCCAGCTCTTTACCGGGCGCCACAAGCGATTCCTGGAGGAGGGGCTCAACCGGGGCGCGCGGTACCTGCCGATGATCCAAGACGTGTTCCGGGCCGAGGGGCTCCCGCTGGATTTGTCCTACGTGCCGCTCGTCGAGAGCGCGTTCAAGCCGAGCGCCCTGTCACGCGCACGGGCCCGGGGTGTGTGGCAGTTCATGCTCCGGACGGGGCTGGAGAACGGGCTGCAATACGACTGGTACGTGGACGAGCGGGCGGACGTCGAGAAATCCACGAGAGCGGCGGCCAGATATCTGAAGACGCTCTATGGGATGTTCGGCGACTGGCACCTGGCGCTTGCTTCCTACAACGGGGGGCCCGGGAGAGTGCAGCGGGCGATCAGGGCGTCCGGACTCAAGGACTTCTGGTCGCTCAGCGCCAGCTCCCGGTATCTGCCGCGAGAAACCCGCGATTACGTCCCGCTCATCCTGGCGGCCACGATCATCGCCCGCAATCCGGCACAGTATGGAATCGAGCTCCAGCCAATGGGCGCGGCGGCGGCGGAAACCATCACCCTCGGCCATCCGGTGGATCTCCGGCGTATCGCCGAGTGGACCGACCGGCCGGTCCAGGAGATCCAGGAACTGAATCCAGAGCTGCGGCGGTGGACGACCCCGGTTCGCGCCACCGACTACGATCTCAGAATTCCAAAGGGAACTGCGGAATTCGTCAAGGCCCATCTGGAGGGCGTCCATCCCGACGACCTGGCCCCGCTCAACCGACACACCGTCACGCGAGGTCAGACGCTGACAACGATCGCGCGAGCGCTGAAGGTGAACCGAAGCGATCTGGCCGAGGCGAACTACCTGTCCGCGAATGCACGGCTGGTCGTCGGACAGCAGCTCGTCATTCCTCGCCAACCAACTTTGTTGCTGGCAACGCGGACCGCGTCACCAGCACCTGGGCTCGCCACGCCTTCAGATCCGAAGGCCGTGTCGAGACAAGCCGAAGCCACTCGGGTCGTCTATCAGGTCAAGCGCGGCGATACGTTGTCGGCCATTGCCAAGGTGTACCGGACGACGGTCTCCGAACTCCAGGAGTGGAATCAGCTGCAGAGCAGTTCGATCCTGGTGGGCCAGCGGCTCGTGATCTTCGTCGAGCAGGCCGTTGCGACGAATTAGTACCGGAGCTCGGGGACAGCTCACCGGAGGGGCGGTGCGACGCCGCCCGTGTGTTCGTCCGACCAGTGAGATACTGCGATCCTGAGCATGTCCGGGCGTCGCAAGAATTGCGGCAGCCGAAGGACCGCGACGTGTAGCCCCGTCGTTTTCCTGGCGAACTGCCTTTCGTTCGGCGGCGCGGCGTTCTTGCACCTTGCGCAGTCGTGTTGGCCACGCTGCGGAGTGCTGCCGTGTTCGGCGTCGATGCGTACGCCGTCCACGTGGAAGTGGATGTCTCCTTCGGACTCCCCCACTTCACGATGGTCGGGCTACCCGATGCCACGGTACGGGAAAGCCGCGACCGCGTGCGCTCGGCTATCAAGAACTCCGGCTTCGAGTTTCCACCGCATCGCATCACCGTCAATCTGGCACCCGCCGACGTGCGGAAAGCCGGCTCCTCTTTCGACCTTCCGATTGCCCTGGGTCTGCTGGCTACCTCCGGCACGTTGACCCGCCGGGTCGTCGACGACACGGTCGTCCTCGGTGAGCTGTCCCTGGACGGGGGGATCAACGGCATCAGAGGTGTGCTCCCAATTGCCGTGGCCGCGCGCCGCCTGGGGATGACGCGCCTGCTGCTGCCGCCGCAGAATGCTGCCGAAGCCTGTGTCGTCGATGGCCTGGCCGTCTGCACGGTCAGGTCTCTGCCGGAGGCGATTCAGGCGTTGAACCGGCCGGATCAGGCGTCCCTGGCGGCTCCGCCCACGGCGTCACCCCCTGTCCTTCCGGGAGGCGACGGGGATCTCGCCGACGTGCGGGGACAGACCTTTGCACGACGCGCGCTGGAGGTGGCGGCGGCGGGGGGGCACAATCTGCTACTGGTCGGTCCCCCCGGCGCGGGCAAGACCATGTTGGCGCGGCGGCTGCCGTCCATCCTGCCCCCACTCACCTTCGACGAGGCGCTCGAATCTACAGCCATTCACTCCGTGGCGGGTACATTGCCCGTCGGAAGTGGCCTGCTCTCGGCCAGGCCGTTCCGAGCCCCGCATCACACCGTGTCCCATGTGGCGCTCGTCGGCGGCGGCGCCATTCCGCGCCCGGGCGAGATCTCGCTGGCGCACAATGGCGTACTGTTTCTCGACGAAATGCCGGAATTCGACCGGCGGGCCCTGGAGGTCCTGCGGCAACCGCTCGAAGAGGGTCGGGTGACCATCGCGCGCGCCGCCAGGACCGTCACGTTTCCGGCTCGGTTCCTGCTAGTCGCGGCCATGAACCCCTGCCCCTGCGGCTTCCTGGGGCACGAACGGCGCCCCTGCCGCTGCACGCCAGTACAGACGGACCGGTATCGGGGCCGCCTCTCCGGTCCGTTGCGCGATCGCATCGACCTCACCATCGACGTCCCGGCCGTCCCGATGCGGGCCATCGCTGACTCCACGGCTGGCGAATCCTCCGCCGTCGTGCGCGAGAGGGTCGTAGCCGCGCGACGCATACAGCACACCCGCTACGGCGCACAGGGACCGCGGGCAAATGCCGACCTGCGGGGCCGCGCGGTCGCGCAGCTCTGTCAACCGGACAGCGCTGGACGGGCGCTGTTGCGGCGGGCCGTCGACAGATTGCAGCTCACCGCGCGCGGTTACGACCGCGTGCTGAAGGTGGCCCGCACGATTGCGGACCTGGCGGGTGCGGCCGACGTGGCTGCCGACCATCTCGCCGAAGCGCTCGAATATCGTCTGGTGGAATAGGCGTCCGATGCCACAATCGGCCCCATTGTCGCGTTGTGCACTGGCGATACATTCGTTGAATATTCGCTGCCGTGGTTCCTTCGGCTTGGCGGCACAGTACCTCGTGTGGTAGCCTTTCGTCTGCGTCCCCCCCCGACGCTGGCCTTCAGTCCAGTCTTTCCCCTCCGATAACAGAGTCGGGAGGGCTGGCCGCGTCCAGTCTCGACCTGATGCCTTCAAGGCGCTACACGATTCTCGTCGCCGATCGGACATCCGGCGTAGTGCGCCGCGTGACGGTCTCGGTCCGTCCCGTGGCGGTTGTCTTGTGTACGCTGGCCAGTCTGCCCATCCTCGTCGGCCTCGGGGCAGCGTGGCAGGCAAGAAGCGATGTGACTGGGCTCTATGCCAGCCATCACATGCTCGAGGTCGAGAACGACAGCTACCGTGCCGCAACCGAGGCGCTCGTTGGACAGATACAATCGCTGCAGTCCGCGATTGGCGATTTGGGCGCCCAGTCCGCCCTGGACCCCGACCTGGCACGCGCAATCGAGCGGCTGCCAGCCCTGGTCAAGGCGCAGGCCATGGGAGGCAGCGCCACCACCGAGCGCGCAGCTCGGCAGGAAGCCGCCTACGCCCTGTCGTCGCTGGCCAACACGGAAGACACGTTCGGGCTGCTGCGCATCCTCCTCGAGGGGCTCGAATCGCGGCTCATGATCGTGCGGAGGGACGTGGAGCGCCGCAATGCGCTGGCCGAGGCCACCCCCTCTGTGTGGCCGGTCCATGGATGGCTCTCGTCCGCCATGGGATGGCGCAAGGACCCGATTACGGGTAACGCGGACTATCACTCCGGTCTCGACATTGCGGGTGAACGAGGCCAGCCCGTGTACGCCACGGCCGCAGGCACGGTCACCCTGGTGGGTTATCGCGGCGCCTATGGGAACCTCGTCATCATCGACCACGGGTTCGGCCTCGAGACCCGCTACGGTCATCTGTCAGCCTTCGATGTCAAAGCAGGCGACCAGGTGAAGCGCGGCGACGTGGTCGGTCGTGTTGGCCGGACCGGTCGCGCGACGGGATATCACCTCCACTACGAAGTGCTGGCCAACAACCAGCTCCTCAATCCCCTTCGGCTCCTCACCCAACAGCGCCCGCGCGACCGCTAAGTCGTTCCTGAATCGCCGCTTCCTTGCCGATCTGTCGCGCTGTTGGCTACAATCGGTAGACATTTTCCCCGTTGGACCCGATGCGGTCCGAAACGCGAACGTCGTACCTGTTGATTGAACACATAGCGGTTCCAGCCGCGCGACGCGCGGCAAGAGATACTGGTAGCCAACCGCGGGGCTCCGCGACGGCATCAAGGGGTCACGCCCGGTTTCTGGCTCGCTCTCCCTGCGCATGATTGGCCAGCTCCTCGCGAAGGTCATCGGTACACAGAACGAACGTGAGCTCAAGCGGCTCCGCCCGCTCGTCGCCGAGATTAGTGCGCTCGAACCACAGATCCGCCCCCAGACCGACGACCAACTCCGCGGCAAGACCGAAGAGTTCCGGAAGCGCGTGGCCGACGGCCAGACCCTGGACGACTTGCTGGTCGACGCCTTCGCCGTGGTGCGCGAGGCGGGCCGTCGTGTGCTGAACATGCGGCATTTCGACGTCCAGCTGATGGGCGGCATGGTGCTCCACAGCGGCCGGATCGCCGAGATGAAGACCGGCGAGGGCAAGACGCTCGTCGCCACGCTGCCGGCGTACCTGAATGCGCTTGGCGGACGAGGGGTCCACGTCGTAACCGTCAACGACTATCTGGCGAGGCGCGATTCCGAATGGATGGGTCGCGTCTATCGCTTTCTCGGGATGAGCGTCGGTGTGATCCAGCACGAGCTGAACGATCAGCAGCGGCAGGTCGCCTACGGTGCGGACATCACGTACGGCACGAACAACGAGTTCGGCTTCGACTATCTCCGCGACAACATGAAGTTCGAGCTCGCGCTGATGGTGCAGCGCGGCCACAACTTCGCCGTCGTCGACGAGGTGGACAGCATTCTGATCGACGAGGCGCGGACCCCGCTCATCATTTCGGGTCCGGCCGAGCAGTCGACCGACCTCTACTACGAGGTCGATCGCATCATTCCGAAGCTCAAGAAGGGCGCCGTGACGCAGGGGCAGCTCAAAGGTGAAGAGCGCGAGGCCCTCGAGCACACCGGCGACTACATCATCGACGAGAAGGCCAAGACGGTCGCGCTGACCGAAGGCGGGATGGCCAAGGCCGAACAGTTGCTGGGGCATCGCCTCGTGCCCGGGTCCAGCGGGCTCTACGACCCGGTGAACATGCCGCTGCTCCACCACATCCATCAGGCGCTGCGAGCACACGCGATTTTCCGGCTCGACGTCGATTACATGATCAAGGACGGCCAGGTCTTCATCGTCAACGAGTTCACGTGGCTCCTGATGCCATGCCGCC
>CAZDLW010000209.1:0-10789 GCA_964505975.1 uncultured Bifidobacteriaceae bacterium
TGGTGGGCGCGGATGGAATCGAACCATCGACCCCCCGCGTGTGAAGCGGATGCTCTACCGCTGAGCCACGCGCCCAACCGGAAATCGAGTGTACCGTATCGCCGGGCCGGTCACAAGGCTCCGTCCGCCCCAGCGACGGCCCTGTTCGAACGAGATCGCCGCTGCGGCGGCGGATACGTGCTTTTGCGGAAGACGACGTACCGTGTCGGATCGACCCCGCGCGCAACGCCACGTATCGTTCGGCGTCTTCGCATGTATCAATGGGTGAGAGGTCAATCGCAGGCGGCTCGTGTGTTCGCCGCGAGGGGCTCGCGCGCTGGCCCGCACCGATGGAGATCCCCTCTCGCCAGCGTGCCGCGCTGTTTGCAGGCGCTGTAACGCTACGATGAGTCGTATCGATGCTGTGGTCGTCGGCTCGGGTCCAAACGGGCTGGCCGCAGCCATTACGATCGCACGGACGGGCCGGAAGGTCATCCTCTTCGAAGCGGCTGCCACGATAGGAGGGGGTTGCCAATCGGCAGAGCTGACGCTGCCCGGCTTCGTGCATGACGTCTGCTCGGCGATCCATCCATTCGCCGTCATCTCGCCGTTCTTCCAATCGCTTCCGCTGAGGCAACATGGCCTCGAGTGGATCACTCCGCCACGGATGCTGGCCCATCCGCTGGACGAACGCCCGGCTGCGACGCTGTACGGCTCCGTCGAGCGCACCGGTGAGGGTTTCGGTCCGGACGAGGCCGCCTATCGGCAGTTGTTCGATCCGCTCGTCGAATCATGGCCGGGAATTGCGGACTCCGTGCTCGGCCCACTGCGCTGGCCTCGTCATCCGCTCGCAGTTGCTCGCTTTGGTCTCCGGGCGCTGAAGCCTGCGACCCGCCTCGCTCGGCGCACCTTCCAGGGGGTCCGGGCGCGCGCCCTGTTCGCGGGCATCGCCGCGCACAGCATGCTTCCGCTCGAGGAGCGACCGACCGGTGGCGTCGCCCTCGCGCTCACACTGGCGGCGCACGTTGGTGGATGGTGCCTTCCGCGCGGCGGCGCGCAACGTCTGGCGAATGCGCTTGCCGGGTACTTTCGATCGCTTGGAGGCGAGATCGTCACGGAGACCACCGTCACGTCCATTGACGACCTGCCTCCGGCCCGAGCCATTCTGTGTGACCTGTCGCCGCGGCCGCTGCTTCGAATCGCGGGCCACCGGTTCCCGCGCGGGTTTCGACGCGCGCTCACACGCTATCGCTACGGGATGGGTGTGTTCAAAGCGGACTGGGCGCTCGACGGACCGGTCCCATGGACGGATGAGGCGTGTACCCAGGCGGGCACGATACACCTTGGCGGAACACTCGAGGAGATTGCTGCGTGTGAGCACGAGACCTGGAAAGGCCATCATTCCAATCGACCGTTCGTCCTGCTCTCACAGCCGACGCTGTTCGACTCCTCACGGGCCCCGCGTGGTCGTCATATCGTGTGGGCCTACTGCCACGTCCCGCGCGGCTCCGACCTCGACATGTTGCCGGTCATCGAACAACAGATCGAGCGTTTCGCACCGGGCTTTCGCGACCGTGTCATCGCCCGCGCTGTGCGACGCCCGGCCGACATAGAGCGAGAGAATCCGAATTTCGCAGGAGGGGACATCGCGGCGGGGGCGACCACACTCGGTCAACTGTTCACCCGCCCGACGTGGCGCACGTATTCGACGCCAATCCGAGGACTCTACATCTGTTCGGCATCCACGCCGCCGGGTCCCGGTGTCCACGGGATGTGCGGGTATTTCGCAGCCCGCCGGGCTCTTCGAGAAGTCCTTCGTGAGTAGCGCTCGGTCGGCTCGGTGTTGTCCGGCCCAGAGCAATTCAGTGAAGGCATTCGTCTGGTCGAGTTTGCCCTGGCAGGCCGGTTGCGTTCGTGAAGAAGGTAGAAACGATGGAATCACGACTCCCGACCCCCATCCGGTCGAGGGTACGAGCTAATCAGTCGTCGTTGAGGACAGCTTATGAGGATTCGGCGAGAATGGGTATTGGGACTCGGCGCAGCGGGCCTTGGACTTCTGCTGATGACACGCGCGGCACGGACGCGAAGCCGGTACGACTTCAGCGGTAGAGCTGTCCTGATTACTGGAGGATCCCGTGGTCTCGGCCTGGTGATGGCCAGGCAGCTTGCCGCGGAAGGGGCCCGTCTCACGCTCATCGCGCGCGACAAGGCAGACCTGGAGCGCGCGGCCGGAGATCTCCTTCGGCGATCGCCTTCAACTGAAGTGCTGACTGTGCAGGCCGACGTGCGACGACGCGAAGACGTTGAGCGCGCTGTTGCCGAGTCGGCAGTCCATTATGGCCGTGTTGACGTCGCCTTCAACAACGCAGGGATCATTCAGGTCGGTCCTCTCGAGCACATGACTGTGCGGGATTACGAAGATGCGATGAACACGCACTTCTGGGGATCCCTCTACCTGATACTGGCAGTCCTGCCCCACATGCGCCGGCAGAAACACGGGCGCATCGTCAACATCGCGTCCATTGGCGGCAAGGTTGCGGTTCCGCACATGCTGCCGTATTCGTCCAGCAAGTTCGCGTTAACGGGTCTGAGCGAAGGACTTCGCAGCGAACTCGCACGGGAGAACATCATCGTTACCACCGTATGTCCTGGCCTGATGCGCACCGGATCTCCAGTCAATGCGATGTTCAAAGGGAAGCGCGAGAAGGAGTATGCGTGGTTCGCGGTCTCTGATTCACTGCCCGTCGTGACCATCAGCGCAGAGCGAGCGGCCGCACAAATCATCGCCGCGTGCCGGCGCGGAGAAGCCGAGCTCGTCATCACGCTGGCGGCGAAGCTGGCGGTTCTCGCCCACGCGCTCGTGCCCGAGCTGTTCTCACACGCAATGACGATCGTCAACCAGCTGTTGCCGTCGACCGCAGAGCACGGAGGGAACGAGGCGCGGCCGGGTAGAGCCTCGACATCGAGATGGACGACGTCGCCGCTCACGGCCCCCATGTATGAGGCGGCTCGAAGGAACAATGAGCTCTGAACGTCTTACCAGCGGGGTGCTTTCGAGACGCGATCTGCACTGAAGCTGAACCGCTGCTTGTGGTTACAGGTGTTGCCGCGGAACACATCATGGTGGCAGGCGCGCTGGTACACGACGTGCTGATCGAAGGGGAAGGTATGCGAAGAAATACTCCTGAGTCGCATCGATCTGTCAGCTCGGCCGCAAGCTGGGTTGCCCTCGGAACCGGTGCCATCGGCCTGCTCTACGGCGCAAGACGGCGTTCCGTGACTGGCACGTGCGTGGCAGCGATCTCTACGCCACTTCTATACCGCGGTATCACGGGAACGTGGCCTCGAATGCGGGGCCTTCTCATGCCACACGAGGACACGAAGATCGCGCTCAGCGGTGATCGTGGTCTCCATGTCCACGAGGCTGTTCGCCTCGAGCTGCCGGTCGAGCAGGTCTATCGATACTGGCGCCGCCTGGAGAATCTGCCACGGTTCATGGCGCATCTCGATCGTGTCACCGAGGGCCTCAATGGCACCTCTCACTGGGTAGCCAAGGGGCCTGCCGGCCTCCGCGTCGAATGGGATGCCGAGATCATCAACGAAGTCGAGAACCGGACACTCGGCTGGCGGTCTCTGCCAGGGTCCGACGTCGTGAGCGCGGGGTCCGTGAACTTTCATGCCGTTCGTGGCGGTCGCAGTACGCAAGTCACGGTGCACCTGCAGTACGCCGTGCCCGCGGGCAAGGCAGGCGCCTTTCTCGTGTCGCTATTTGGCCGCGAACCGTCGCAAACCATTCGAGAGGACCTTCGGCGGTTCAAGCAACTGCTCGAAGCCGGCGAACTGGCCCAGGCCACGACCGTTTCGCGGGACAGACAGCGATGAAGGCGGTCCGCTTCTACGGCAAAGAGGACATTCGCGTCGAGCGCGTACCAGATCCGCAGATCATCAACGGCCGTGACGCGATCATCAGGATCACGGCGACAGCGATTTGCGGATCGGACCTGCACATTTACGGCGGCTTTATACCGACGATGCGGGCCGGCGACATTCTCGGCCATGAGTTCATGGGCGAAGTGGTCGAAGTGGGCCGCGAGAACCACAGCCTGCGGGTCGGTGATCGGGTGGTGGTCCCGTTCACGATTGCGTGCGGTCGCTGCTACTTCTGCAAGGAGCAGCTCTGGTCGCTCTGCGACAACTCCAACCCGAATGCGTGGATGCTGGAGAAACTGACCGGCTATTCCGGGTCTGGCCTCTTCGGGTACTCGCATCTGTACGGAGGGTATCCCGGCGGACAGGCCGAATACGTCCGCGTCCCCTTCGCGGACGTCGGTCCGGTCAAGGTTCCGGACTCCGTGTCCGACGAGCAGGCGCTGTTCCTGTCGGACATCTTTCCGACGGGATACATGGCCGCCGAGAACTGCGGCATCAGGCCGGGGGACACGATTGCCGTGTGGGGATGCGGACCGGTGGGCCAGTTTGCGATCAGGAGCGCGTATCTCCTTGGCGCCGAACGGGTGATCGCCATCGATCGCGTTCCCGAGCGGCTGGCACTCGCGGCGTCACACGGCAAGGCCGAAACACTCGACTACACGCAGGTTGACGTGCTGGAAGAGCTCCGGGCGCGTACCGGGGGCCAGGGTCCTGACGCGTGCATCGATGCCGTCGGCCTCGAGGCGCATGGCACGACGCTGGATGCCTGGTACGACCGAGCCAAGACATCGTTGCTGCTCGCGACCGACCGGCTGCATGCGCTGCGTCAGGCGATCAGCGCCTGTCGCAAGGGCGGGACGGTGTCCATTCCTGGAGTATACGGAGGATGGCTCGACAAATTTCCACTCGGCGCCGCCTTCGCCAAGGGTCTGACGCTCAAGATGGGCCAGACACACATGCACCGATATCTGGCACCGCTGCTGGCGCGGGTAACACGGAGAGAGATTGATCCTTCGTTCATCGTTACTCATCGCGTGGCCCTCGACGCCGCTCCGACGATGTACCGCACGTTTCGCGAGAAGCAGGACCAGTGCATCAAAGTCGTGATGCGGCCAGGTGATTCCCAGCCAGCCGTCAGCGACACGATTGCTTCCTGACAGCCCTCGGTGCTCGCCGCCCTTACGGGTCTGCTACCGACGGGTCCGCATTCAGCCGGGGCGGGATGGCGGCCCGATCGGTCAGCTCGTCCCGTACAGCCGGTCGCCGAAATCCCCGAGGCCAGGAACGATGAATTTCTGGGCGTTCAGGTGTCGATCAACGACGGGTGTGTACACCGTGACATCCGGGTGGCTGGCTTCGAGGGCGGCAACACCTTCTGGCGCCGCAATGATGCAGATCGCACGAATCGTGCGGGCCCCGGCGGCCTTGAGCAGATCGATCGCGGCCACCGAGCTGCCTCCGGTGGCCAGCATTGGATCAATCATCAGCACGAAACTGTCCAAGACGCCAGGCGGCAGCTTGGCATAATACTGCGAGGCAATCGCCGTTGCCTCGTCTCGTTGAAGGCCGATGTGACCTACGCGCGCGGCAGGCAGCAGTTCCAGGACGGCATCGAGCATGCCGAGTCCCGCACGAAGGACCGGCACCACCACGACGTCGGTTCCGACGATTCGACCGGAGGCCGGCCCCAGAGGCGTCGTGATGGTGCACACAGACGACTCGAGCTCTCGAAGCGCTTCCGTTGCCAGGAGAATACTGATGCGCTTGGCCGCGCGGCGGAAGGCGGGCGGAGCGGTCCGTGCATCGCGAAGTTCCACCAGCGCGTCCTGGGCAAGGGGATGGTCGATCAGGCGAAGCGGCACGGAGAGCGGTCTCGGCGCGATCAGCGAGTGAGCGCGGCGATGTACGGCAGGTGCCGATATCGTTCCGCGTAGTCCAAGCCGTATCCCACCACGAACTGGTCTTCGATGGTGAAACCGATGTAATCGACCTGCACGTCCGTGGTTCGACGCGACGGCTTGTCCAGGAGGCACGCTGTGCGCAGGCGCCCAGGCGATCGGGCCCGCAGAATCTCCTGCAGGTACTGCAGCGTCAGGCCGGTGTCGACAACGTCCTCCACAATCACCACGTCACGTCCTTCGATTGGAGTGTCGAGATCCTTGAGCAGTTGCACCTGGCCCGATGAGCGTGTTCCGTCACCGTAGGTCGCGACCGCCATGAAATCGAGCGTCGCCTCCCCCCCGAGCGCACGCACCAGATCGGCCAGGAACACGAATGCTCCCTTGAGTACGCACACGAGATGAACGCTGCCTGGATGGTCACGACGGATGTCGCGCGCCAGTGTCACCACGCGCTGCTGGATCTCCTCCGCGGAGATGAGCGGCTGCATCTGCTCCAACGGGTGCACGCCAAGGGTAACATACCGGGACGAACCCCAGACGATGCGACCGGAGGAGCTCGAGCGTCTCGTTCAAATCACTGTCGAGGAGATCGGCGGCTGCGCGGCACAACGTGGGCCCGCTGCTCGTGCCATGGACTGCTGCTCGACTCGTGTCCGGGCCAGCGGCGCGCGACAGGTTCTGGTGAGTTCACGGGGGGGCAGTGCCCGACAGTATGAGCGTACCGGTGGACGAACTGGCCGCGGTCCTCGAACACACCCTGCTCAAACCGGACGCCACTCGTCAACGGATCGAGACGCTCTGCCGCGAGGCGCGGCACTATCGCTTCGTGAGCGTGTGCGTGAACCCGACGTGGGTCGCTGCGTGCACGCACGCGCTCGACGGGAGCGGCGCGAAGGTCTGCTCGGTCGTTGGATTTCCCCTTGGTGCGGCTGCGACCAGCACGAAGGAGCACGAGGCCCGGAAGGCGCTCGTCGACGGGGCGCAGGAGCTCGACATGGTCATGAACATCGGGGCGCTGAAGTCGGACGACCTTGCGCTCGTGGCACGCGACATTGAAGCGGTCGTGGCGGCCGCGCGCGAGGGTGGCGCGCTCGTCAAGGTGATCATCGAGGCGGCGTTGCTGACGGTGGAGGAGAAAGTGGCCGCGGCAACGGTCACGAAGGCGATGGGCGCTGATTTCGTCAAAACCTCGACCGGGTTTGGGCCTAGGGGAGCGACCGTGGCTGACGTGCAGTTGCTGCGTCGCGTGGTGGGCAGCGAGATGGGGGTGAAGGCGGCAGGAGGCATACGGGACCTGGCGAGCGTACGCCAGATGCTTGCCGCGGGTGCAACGCGCATTGGGACCAGTGCCGGCGTGCAGATCCTGCGGGAAGCGCGTGGAGAGCAGACCGGGTCTGGTGAGTCCGGGTACTGAGCGCGCCAACATGCCAATCCCGCAGCGAAGGGCTGGACCTCTGACGGGTGTCGTCCTCCTGATGGCCTCGTTGTTCGGGACGCCGGTGGTGGCACAGTCGCTCGTTCCAGGCCCTCCCGGCCCGTATGTCGTGGACCTCAGGATCCTCACCCTTGGCCTCCCCACCGCGGAGGCACTGTATCCACCGGTGACCGTGGAAACCGTGGTTCCTGCGCGCGCCCCTGGCATGGAGCTGAGCGGTCATGTCTATCTGCTGCAGGCCGGTGCCGCCCGGCTTGGAGTTGGTGCGGTGGTCTCGGTTGCCCGGACCACGACGAGCACCGCTCGGGCCACGATGTGGCTGGTGACACCGCAGGTGTCGGCCAACTTCGGGACCGGGGACGGCTGGAGCTACCTGGGTGGCGGGCTCGGTACGGGCCACGTCCGTACGCACGTGACGAATCCACTCGTGTCCGACAACGCGTCGGACCGGACGAGCAATCTTCTGGTGCTGAACGGCGGTGGGGGAGCCCGCTGGTTCATCATGCGGAGGATGGCCATTGGATTCGACGTTCGCGTCTATCGTCTGGCGGCCGGGCGTGCGCGCGGCTCCGACTCCAGAACGCCTGCATCAGCGGTCACCGCCGCGTCCGTCGGCTTGTCCGTCCGGTGAGGCGAAGCCTCGCCCGCGTCAACGCTCCTCCACCGGAATAGCGTCAACCGGATCCTCGAAGGCGATGAACAGCGTGCACGGGTCGGAAGACTCGCACGTGGCCGAGTGCGGCAATCCCGCAGGCATGTACGCGTAGCTGCCCTCTCGCAGCAGAATGCCCTGCTGGTCGTCGGCGTCAATGCGCAGCTCTCCGGACAACAGCACCATCCGTTCCGCCGAGGTGTGTCGGTGACGCGGCGCCGTCGTGTTGCCGGGCAGCCGGAACAGAATGTCGGCGTTCTGTTCGGTGGGGTCACCCTGCAGAACCGCGATCGTGCACCCTGCCGGCATGAAGTCCGGACACGGATCCCATTCCAGCCTGGTGTCGTCCGCCGTTGTCGTGAATGTCTGTTCGCTTGGCGTTGCCTGCGCGAACGTGAACGTACCGGCCGCGCACGCGGCCGCAAACGCAAGCGACACTCGGCGCAGGACGCAGGCGCCGAAGGCAGGTCGATGGGACGTGTTGCGCATCGAGGCTCTCCCTTCCTCTTGAAGCCGTGCACGACATTGTGCCGCCCGGATTCGCCGCAATCTCACTCCACGCGCCATGCAGCGCGCGTGGGAGGTGCGGTGAGACTCGGACCCTTTTCGAATCGTGACGGCAGGATCCAGCTCTGTCAAACACAGCGATGGCTGTGTCGCTGCACCTGGCGTGTGGTGCGGACGAGCTGCGCGTCTATGCAGCTGGCGTCATCAGCGGCTGTCGGCGCCTTCGATGTCGCGGCGTATCTGCTCGTACTGTTCGCGCGTGATCTCGCCGGCCGCGTAACGCCGTTTGAGAACATCGAGCGGCGTACCTTGTGATGACGGACGGGCATCACCCGTCGACCGAACCAGGAGGACGATTCCCACGATCACGGCGCCCCAGAAGAGCAGCATCGCGAGTCCCATCCCCATCCCCCACATCCACCCGCGATCCCGCGCCTCCCCCGGCCCGTACATATGCGCGCCCATCATGCCGCCGGTGAGAGTCGACAGACCCAGCCCCACCAGAAGAAGCACACCGACCGCGATCAACAGCTTGCGGGTCGTGTCGTCCATGGCTCCGCCTTCGTGAATACCGGTCGAAGATCAGCGCCGGCTTCGCCCTGTGACCCTTCTGCGAGTATTGCACGCCGACCGGTTACGGCCGGGCCGGCGTCGCCCCCCCGCGCCCCCGCATGCCCCCGCCCATCATGCCGCCCATCATCTGCTCCATCATGCCCATCATCTGCTCCATGTGTCGCTGATGGGCTATCTTCTGCACCGTCAGCTCCCGGAGCAGCGCTGCCATCGCATCGATCCTCGCATCGCCCTCGGCGCGGGCCATCTGGTCGAGCAACGACTGCAGGCGCGCGTTCGCGGCCTGCTCCTCAGCCATCATCTGCTTCCGCATCGCCATCATGTCCTGATTCATTCGTTCAGGCGCCGCCGGCGGACTCTGCGCCGCTTCCTGACCCCGAACCGATACGGCTGCCCATGGGCCTGACACGAAAGCCACCATCAACGCGGTGAACATGGCGGCGGCAACGAGTCTCATCATGACTCCTCCCGTGATGCTCCATCCGAGGTCTACGGCCCGCTGTGTACGGCAAGCTGTGTGCCACCCGCAGTGACGTGCATGCGCCTTCCCCGCTCGCGTGAATCCGCGGAGGAGTGCGCAATCCCGGTCGAGTCCATCTCGTCATCCAGGAGGAGCAATGGTTCTGGGGAATCTTCACCAGCCCAGGGAAATTTTCCCCCAACCGCTCTGCGTCCCGACCCCGATTGCTGCAGATATGCGAGATACTGCAAAATACGGGCACACGCAAGCTGGCATCGCCGTTGCCAAATGCGCAAGAGAACGTCCGATGATTCCAGCGACCGCACTGCTCTTGACGCTCACGCTGACCGCTCGCGTGTGTGGTGCTGTGCGGTGAGCCGCCTCAGGCGTTATCGGAGGCTGCCTGCCATGAGGAGCCTACGGCAGGTCTCGGAGATCTGAGCCTCTCGGGACGCCACAACTGCGACACGGCGCTGCCGAATACGACGGTCGCCCTCGGCGCCTCCTCACGCATGCTGGATGCGCCGGTCCGCCACTCGGTCATGGCGCCATCGCCTTTCGACATTCCAGCTCTCGGGCATGGCTGGGTCGAAGGTGCTGTGCGTCCCGCAGCTTCGCCACCGGCTCTCAGCGCCTTCCACGTGATTCTCCGGATCTGATTTCCTCGCCGGCGGCCCGGCGTCATCGCCACCGCCGGCCCGCCGCTCACGGTTTCCCTTCGACAGTCGTTCATCCGGATCGCCGGACTTTGTCTTCACTTGAAAGGAAGGTATGTCATGAGACCTCTCACCGGGGGCACGCTGTGTGTGTTCGTCGTGGCCCTCTACCGGTACGCGTGATTAGCAGGGACGGATAGCGGACGTCCCCGTGCACCGGCTCCTCCACCATGGCGCCCCGATTGCGCGGCGTCTCTGGCTGAGATCTGACGAGGCTTTGCTTCAGACCCGCGAGCATGTCGGCCGCGGCTCCGCCTCGCTCGCGGGCGTGGTGGGGAAGTGAGGAGTCATCGATGTCATTCACACGACTGGTTCGGATCAGCGCCGTGGCACTGGCGGGCACCCCACTGATGCTCGGTGTGGCAGTGCCAGCGCGCGCGCAGTCGACTACCGCTGGCGTCCTCGTGATCGATCCGGCGGACGCGACCTCGACTGTGTGAGCAGACGTTGGGCGTCGTCCGCGCCGCGTACCAGGTGAATCGTCAATCTGCGGGACGATGCTGGTGCGGAGCAGCGCGATGCGGCGCTCTGCGGTCGTGACCCGCACGTACGCCTCCTGCACGGCCAGGCTGACCTCGTACTCGAGGGCGGCATGGCGGGCGCGCGCGGCGGTGACGGCTGCTGCGCTTCGGCGAC
>CAZDLW010000210.1:0-10570 GCA_964505975.1 uncultured Bifidobacteriaceae bacterium
CACAGCTGACCTTGATGAACGGCTTCTTGGCCCGGAGGGAGTTGTAGTGAATCGCCTGGGCGATGAGCTCCTTGCCCGTGCCCGATTCGCCGCGGATGAGCACCGTGGTGTTCGTCTGGGCGACCTGCGCGACCTGCTCGTACATCTGACGCGTAGGACCGCTCGTCCCGATGATGTTCGAGAAGTCGTAGCGCTCGCGCAGCTCCTGCCGCAGGTGCGTGTTCTCGTCGAGGAGCCGACGACGCTCGTCCTCCACCATCCGCTGGACGTTGAGCGCCTGGGCGACCATCGAGCTGACGATGCCGAGGAACTTCACGCTGCTGTCGTAGTCGCGCTCGGGTTTGAAGCGCAGGTCCACCGCCAGAGCGCCGACGGCGGCACGATTCAGGATGATCGGCACGCAGATGAAGCTCAGCTCCTGTTTGGAATGGTCGGGACGTCTGGGCGCGAGGTTCAGGAACGCCGGCTCACGGCTGACGCGCGGCACGACGATGGGCTTGCCGCTCTCGACGACCTTGCCTGTGATACCCTCGCCGACCTTGAAGCGCAGCGTGCGGGCGCGATCCTCGAAGCCTTCGACGGCTTCGACGTGCAGCTCCCCGTCGCGAAGCAGCGTCATCATCCCGCGCACCACGCTGTGGTGACGGATGAGCGTCGCGAGCACGCGCTGCAGCGCGGACTTCAGATTCAACGTGCCAGACAGGGCCTGGCTCACTTCCAGCAGCGTCGAGAGGCGCCGCGCGTCGCGCGCGGCGGTGCTGGCATCGGGTCCGGGTTTGGCGGCAGGCATGTGATGGTTTCCTCCGTTGTCCGATGACGCGGTCCGTCGAACGCACCCGTCGTCGCTCGATACCGTGGAGCGACGTTTCGACCCGCCTGCACGTCTCGGGGCCTGCGGCCGGAGGGCGTGTCAACCCTCCAATCGTACCTATTTGTCGTAACCGGGAAGTCACGCCACGAATTTGTGACTTCCCATACCGTGGTTACAGCATTCTAGCGGATTTCGTCTTTCCGTGCCGCGCTTCCTGCGGTTCGATGCAACGAGCACAGAATTCGCGTGCGGGCCGCCTGGCGGTCCCACTGCGGGGCGGAGGCCGCGGCGATCAGAGGATGTATCGCGAGAGGTCCTCGTTCTTCACGATGTCGGCGAGCATGCGGTCGACGTACACCTCGTCAATCGTGACCGTGCTCCCCCGCATCTCGGGCGCGTCGAACGACAGCTCGTCGAGAAGGCGCTCCATCACCGTGTGCAGCCGCCGCGCGCCGATGTTCTCGGTGGTGTCGTTCACCCGCGCGGCGAAATCCGCGATCCGCTCCACCGCTTCCGGCGCGAACACGAGGTCGATCTCCTCTGTGCCGAGGAGCGCTACGTACTGCTTCACCAGCGCATTGCGCGGCTCCGTGAGAATGCGCACGAAGTCGTCCCGCGTGAGCGGCTCGAGCTCGACGCGAATGGGGAATCGCCCCTGGAGCTCGGGGATGAGATCCGAGGGCTTGGATACGTGGAACGCGCCGGCGGCGATGAACAGGATGTGATCCGTGCGCACCATCCCGTGCTTCGTGTTCACGGTCGTCCCTTCGACAATCGGCAGAATGTCGCGCTGAACGCCTTCGCGGCTCACGTCGGGGCCGTGCCCGGCTCCCGCGGACCCGTCGCGGCTCGCAATCTTGTCGATCTCGTCGACGAAGATGATACCCGCCTGCTCGACGCGCGCGACGGCCGTGCGGCTGACGGACTCCATGTCCACCAGCCGATTCTGCTCCTCCAGCACCAGATGCTCGAGGGCGTCGGGAACCTTGAGACGCCGCGTCTTGGTCCGCGTCCCGAACATGTTCCCCATCATGTCCTTCAGATTGACCCCGATCTCCTCCACCGACGACCCGGCGATGATCTCGAACGACGGCAGCGTGCTGTCGCGCACGTCGATCTCCACGGTCCGCTCGTCGAGCCGCCCGGTGCGCAACTGCTCGCGCATGCGCTCGCGCGTGCGGCCGGCCTGTTCGCGAGCCGCCGCCGCATCCTCGCCCGCCATGGGCGCCCGTGAGGGCGGCAACAGCAGATCCAGCAGCCGTTCCTCGGCAGCGCTGCGCGCCTTGTCCTTCACCTCTTCCGCCCGCTCGCCCCGCACCATGTCCACGGCCAGCTCCACGAGGTCGCGCACCATGGACTCCACGTCGCGGCCCACGTAGCCGACCTCGGTGAACTTCGAGGCCTCCACCTTGATGAACGGGGACTGGGCCAGGCGTGCGAGCCGCCGCGCAATCTCCGTCTTGCCGACCCCGGTGGGGCCGATCATCAGGATGTTCTTGGGCGTGACTTCCTCCGCCATCTCCGGCGCCAGCTGCTGGCGACGCACGCGGTTGCGAAGGGCAATCGCAACTGCGCGCTTCGCCTTGTGCTGTCCGATGACGTACTTGTCCAGCTCGTGCACGATCTCGCGCGGCGTCAGCGCATGGGTCGCCGTGGTGGTGCGTTCGGGAAGAAAGATCGCCATCAGTGCTCGCTAGCCCGGCCCGGACCGGGTGTTCGGGGACGCGCCTGCCACTATAGCTCCTCGACGGTCAGGTTGGGATTCGTGTAGATGCAGATGTCGGCGGCAATGCTCATGGCGTGTTCCACGATGTGCCGCGCATCCAGCTGGCTGTGACGCGCGAGCGCCCGGGCCGCCGCCATGGCGAACGCGCCGCCCGACCCGACCGCCACGATCCCATCGTCCGGCTCGATGAGGTCGCCGGTCCCGGACAACAGGAATGTCGATCGGCGATCCGCGACGACCAGCATCGCCTCGAGTCGCCGCAGGAAGCGATCCGTGCGCCAGTCTCGTGCGAGCTCGACCGAGGCGCGCTCGAGGTTGCCGCGATACTGCTCCAGCTTGGACTCGAACCTGGAGAACAGCGCAAAGGAGTCGGCGGCAGACCCGGCAAACCCGGCCAGCACGGAATCGTTGTACAAGCGTCGGATCTTCCGCGCCCCCTGCTTCAACACGGTATTGCCAAGCGTCACCTGACCGTCGCCGGCCATGACGGTCCGCTGCTGATGCCGCACGGCCAGGATCGTCGTCGCATGAATCACGTCGCCAGTATACCGAGTGGACTCGAGTGCGGTCGGGAGATGCTGCCACTGGCGAGCCGGAGCTGCTGAAGGCATGCTCAAGGGTCTGAGGTGTCCACCGTCGCAGGCGGCGCCCGCACAGGCACGAAGCGTCGGTCGCGGGTCCGAAGCGGAGCCTCGGCTGGCGTCTGGCGCCGGCGACACCCGTCGTCAACGCCAATCGACCGAACGTGATATTTCCGAACGAATCGTCGAACTCACGATGGCAATACTGTTGCTAGTTGGGTTGATATGCGTCCCCTGTCTATCCTCGCTATCGGTGCGCTGATGCTCGCGATCAATCCTGTGGCGGCAGACGCTCAGGACAATGCCGGCCGTCAACGGACCCCGCCGGCTGTTCAGCAAGGGGATTCGGCCCCCCGAACCGCGGTCCCACGTGGCGGTGGTGAGACGACAACCCAGGGCACGACTCCGGCCCAGACGGGAAGGGCACGCCCGACGACACGAAGCGAGGCCGGCGACAGCTCGGCGGGCCAGACCGCCCAGCCGCGAGGGAGCCGCCAGCGCGACGAGAGTCCGCAGACCAGGACAGCCATGCCCAGGAGTGCAGCACCGCCGCGCCCGGGGCAGCCGGTCGTGATCTATCCACGGCTCTACTATCCGTACGGCTATGGCTCATTCGGGCTGGGATACTTCTATTACGATCCGTACGCATGGGGGCCGTATCCCGGACCGCGCTTCGGCGGCGGCTACGGGTATCCCACGGGCCAGGTGCGACTCCGCGTGACCCCGCGCGAGGCCGAGGTGTACGTGGACGGGTATTACGCGGGGATCGTCGACGACTTCGACGGGAGATTCCAGGGTCTGAGGCTCGAAGAGGGCCCGTACACCATCCAGATTATCGCGCCGGGTTACGAAACGATCGAAGTCCGGCTCCGTGTGCAGCCCGGGCGAACCATCACCTATCGAGGCGAGTTGCAGCCACGCCCCTGATCCAGCGCTATTCCGTCAGGAGCTGGCGCTCGATCTCGTACTCGCCAAGCCGAACCCACGTGCGGGACCCGTGCCGGCCGAAAATTTCCACCTTGGCGTCGACGAAATCCCGGTTCTTCAACATCTGCGCCCGCGTCTGCTCGCTCGTGTAGCCGCGTTCGGACCGGAGCACCAGCGGGTCACCGGTGCCGCCTCCGGGCAACCCCTCGCGGTCGATGGCCCGGATGTAGTGCTCGCCCCAGGCTTCTTCCTCGTTGACCCGACGAAAAATCGCCATCATCTGTACGCTGGAAATTTCGGACGGCGAGGTGTTCCGCAGTCTCAACGAAATGCTGGGGACGAGCTTGTTCATCCCGGCCTCGACGACACCGGCGTCGTACCAGCCGCTGTTGACATCGACGATGCTGAGCTCTCGTTCGATTTCCCGGGAGCGCGTGCATCCGGCCAGGAGCGACGCGGCTACCGCGCAGATCACGAGCCGTTTCATCATGCAGAGATTGTACATGCGCACACGCGATGAGACACCGCACGGCCCAGATGTGTTCCATGAGGGTGCTCGCTGCCGCGCGATAATGCAGAATTCAGAATGTAGAATGTAGAATGTCTCCAGTCGAAATTCTTCATCTTGCATTCTTCATTCTTCATTCAGGTTGCCGGCCATGTCCGGCAACCTGTCAGTATTCGCGCACCTCCACGCGGGCACGAGCTTCCTCCAAAGTGATGCGCCCGGCCCGAAATGCCGCCAGATCGGCTCCCCTGATGCGGAGAATCACGGTGCTGAAGTCGGCAATGTCTCCGGGAATGAGGGGATCGCGCGGGACGTTGTCGCGCGCCGCTACGGCAAACCATTCGTTCGGGCCGATTTCGATGGGGCCGCTGTTTTCGAGCATCGCGTCCACCAGGGCCGCCTTGACTTCGCGCGTATAAGCCTCGCTCGGGTCATCCAGCACATCGGGATCCGCCGGCACCACCGGTTCCGTCGCCAGTGCCTGTCCCGCCGATTGCGCGCCCGCCGGACTGACGGCCGCGCCGCGAGCGGCCGGACGCGCCGGCGACAATTCCAGCTGCAGCTCGAGACGATGCACGAGCTGCTCGACCTGGGCACGCTCCCGGGCGTTCAGTCGCGGAACCAGCTCGCGCAGCTCCTCGAGCGTGATCTGGGTCGTCATGTTGTCGGTCACCCGGGAGCGCAGCGGCCACATGATTGGCATCCGGAGCAGCGGCACGCCCACGTCGAAGAACACGCCGTACCCCTCGAGTCGGAACCCCCGTACCTGCGGGGCGCCGCTCAGCATTGGCGACTCGGGTATCACGGCGCGAATCTGCCGCAGCATGTTGTCGGCTCCGTTGGCCACCGCACGTTCGAGCACGGCTTCCATCATCGAGATCCGCTGGCGGGCCTTGACCTGCGCGGCGGCCTCGTTCTGCGACGTCTGCGCGGCGGCGGGTACTGCACCGGCCAGGATCGCAACACCAACGACCCACCCACAGGCTCTTTCCTTGAGCGCCCAGTCCTTCACCACGGTCCCTCTCCTCTTCGCTGCTCGTAACGTTGCCGTCACCGCCGCTGTGACGCGTTGTTGATCAGATAGGTAATGGCCTCGCGATGCTGCCTCACCTCGGCCCCCGTCACCCCCTGGATCTGACCGACCGCGCGCTGCATCTGAGCGAGATCGAGCCGCCGCTGCGTGTCGAAGTCGCGGGCGAGCTCTGTCGTACGTAAGACGAACTCACGCCGCTGTCGCGCCTCGCTGGCCAGCACCAGCGATTCCACCTCTTTCAGCAGGGCCTGATCGCCGGTCCTGGCCTGTGCGGCCAGTGCCGTACGTAAGTCCGACATCTCGGCACGCAGCCGTTCCTCGCTGCCGGCAAGGTCTTCGAACGACACGCCGGCAGGCACCGACTCCTGTGGCGACGCCGGCACAGCGCTCGCCACGAGCGTCGTCCCGGCGGCCTCCGCCAACGGCAGATCCGAGGGCTGGCGAGCCGCACCAGTCAGGAGGCCAGCCGTGAAGATGACCACCGCGGCCGCCAACTGGGCCCAGGCCGGCAGCGGCTGACGCCACCAGGCAGCATCCTGACGCGGCGGGGCCGAATCATCAGCCGACCCGAAGCCACTAGGCACCGCGAGTTCCGCGCGCGACGGCGTCACCTGAAACCCCAGTCGAGCCGCCGGGGGCGTCCAGCCCTGCAACTGCCCCCGCGTCGTCGCCAGCGATGCAAGCTCCTGTGTGCACGTCGTGCAACGCGCAACATGGGCCTCAATGGCCTCGCGCTCCGCGGCCTCGCAGTCGTCGTATAGATAGCCAACCAACGCGGCCGCGTCTCCACAGCGATAGATCTCGTTCATAAGCGTCTCACCAGTTCCCGTTCGAGTCGGCCGCTCTGCTGCAGATGTCGGCGAAGCACCGTCAATCCCTGATACAGACGGGTCTTCACGGTGCTGAGCGGGCATCCTTGCAGATCGGCAATTTCCCGGAACGTCATCCCGTGGTACTCCTTCAGGATGATCGCGGTCCGCTGCTCCTCGGGCAGCAGCGCCATGGCTTTCTCGACGACCGCGCTCAGCTCGCGCCGAGCCACGAGGTCCTCGATCGATTCGGTAGGCCCCCGTTCGGCCGCCAGGCTGTCGAGATCCATCTCCTCGGGGAGCTGCGCGACGGGGGTCCGGCGCTGGCGCCGACTCCAGTCACGGCACAGATTCAGCGCGATGCGGTAGAGCCAGGACGAGAACTTGGCCTGCCCCTTGAATCCGGGGAGCGCCCGGAAGGCGCGCAGGAAGGTTTCCTGACAGACGTCCCGCGCATCTTCTTCCCGGCCGATCACCCGATAGGCGAGGGCATAGATAGGCCGTTCCCATCGCAGGATGAGCTGGTTGAAGCTCTCCACGTCCCCGCCCATGGAGCGGGCGACGAGCTCCTCGTCAGTCCGCGTCATCTGAACCAGCGCAGTTCTCGCTATTCGAATAAGACGGCCGGGGGCAGCAGCCGGCCGTCTGTCATCATACCCAACGAGGCACCCAGCCTCAGGCCGTCAGACTGGGACCCGCCTTCGGATGTCGGCGATGAGGCTCCATTCGAGGCGGGAGCCGGACCCCCCGGCGCCCGGAGTCCTCCTCGGCGGGCGTGTCAGGTAAGGTGCCCGGCGAACTCCGGGTACAATGACGATGTTGCGTGAGCACTCATCGCCGACCGACGAGGTTCTGCTGACGACGGAAGAGCTGTTGCAGTATCTCCAGGTCAATCTTCGTACGGTGTACCGGCTGATCAAGGCCGGCAAGATTCCTGCGACGCGCGTGGGGCGCCAGTGGCGCTTTCGCAAGCGGGACCTCGACGCGTGGTTGGACCGGCAGCGATGTGGTGTGGCGCCTCCCGAGCCGGGTGGGACCGGAACCTCCCCCCCACGACAAGGCCCCCCACGGGTCCTCGTCGTCGACGATGAGGAGAGTGTCCGGGAGCTATTGTCCAAGACCCTCGCCCTCGCAGCGTACCAGGTGGATACCGTGGCGGGTGGGGCCGCTGCGCTGGAGCGCCTTCGCAACGCGAGCGACGGGTACGACCTGATGTTTGCGGATCTGATGATGCCAGACATGGATGGGCTGACGTTGATCCAGCAGGTGAAGCGCCTCAGGTCGGACCTGCCGATCATCATCATCACGGGCTTCTCCACCGAGTCCAGTGCGATCGAAGCGGTCAACCTCGGTGTCGCGGGCTATCTGACCAAGCCGTTTCGGGTGCCGCAGGTCCTGGCTGCCGCCGCGAAGGTGCTGGGCCCGCCGGCCGCCTGAGAGTCAGCGCCCGAACACCCGTGATCCAGCTGACCGATCTCACCAAATCCTTCGGCGACCGCACGCTCCTCGAGCACGTCACGTGGCAGCTCGGCGACCGCGACCGCGTCGGGCTGTGCGGGCCAAACGGCGCCGGCAAGACGACGCTCCTGAAGATGCTCGCGAATCTCGACGAGCCAGACTCCGGCGCCATCGTCAAGCCGGCAGCGCTCACCGCCGGGTATCTGCCTCAGGACGGCCTGGCGCATTCCGGCCGCAGTGTGTTCGACGAGGCGAGCACGGCTTTCCAGCCCTTGCTCGACATCCGAGCCGACATGCACGACATCGAGCATCGCCTGAGCGATCCCGGCGTCCCCCAGACCGAGCACGACGCCATGCTCGTCCGGTACAGCGATTTGCAGGAGCGGTTCCGCCTGGGAGACGGATACAGCATGGAGCTGCGAATCGCCACTGTTCTGCGGGGGCTCGGATTCGGCGCGGAGGACCCCGACCGTCCGTGCGAGACCTTTTCCGGAGGCTGGCAGATGCGGATCGCCCTGGCGAAGCTGCTCCTGAGCCGGCCGGAGCTGCTGCTCCTCGACGAGCCGACGAACCATCTGGACCTCGAGGCCCGCAACTGGCTCGAGGAGTATCTCAGCGACTACCCGCACGCGGTGATTCTGGTGTCGCACGACCGTTTCTTCCTGGACGCCGTGGTGACGCGCATCACCGATCTGAACTTGCGGAAGCTCACCGACTACGTGGGCAACTACAGCAAGTACGTCGAGCAGCGGGATGCGACGCTCGAACGTCTGCGGCAGGCCAAGCGGGAGCAGGACGAGGAGATCGCGCGCGTCAAGCTGTTCATCGATCGCTTTCGCTACAAGGCCACCAAGGCCGCTCAGGTGCAGAGCCGCCTCAAGATGCTCGAGAAGGTGGTGCCGATCGAGGTACCCCTGGAGCGGAAACGGATTCACTTCACCTTCCCCGCATGCGCGAAGAGCGGCCGCACGGTGCTGGATCTGAAACACGTCCGCAAGGCGTACGGCCCGCTCACCGTGTTCGCAGACCTGACCCTGCACATCGAACGCGGCGACCGCATCGCGCTCGTCGGCCCCAATGGCGCCGGCAAGTCGACGTTGATGCGCATGCTGTCGGGCGAGGAGGAGTCGGACCGCGGCACACGCACGGTCGGGCACCAGGTGGTCATCGAGTACTTCGCACAGGACGAAGCGACACGACTGAATCCCGCGCTCACGGTGTACGAGACGCTCGAGGCGGGGTCGCCGACCGGCATGATCCCGGCCATCCGCACCATTCTCGGCGGGTTCCTCTTCTCCGGCGACGACGTGTACAAGAAGGCAGCTGTGCTGTCCGGGGGTGAACGCACGCGGCTCGCGGTGGCACGCATGCTCCTGCGCCCCTCGAATACGCTGCTGCTGGACGAGCCGACGAACCACCTCGATCTCGACTCCAAGGACGTCCTTCTCGAGGCGCTCGAGGACTACGGCGGCACGCTGGTCATGGTGTCGCACGATCGCTACTTCGTCGAACGCCTGGCCACGAAGATTATCGAGGTCGGACACGGCGATGCGGTTGTCTACCCGGGCACGTACGGGGAGTTCCTCTGGAGCAAGCAGCAGCGGCCCGCGGGGTCGCTGCCCACGGGTGCCGGCGTTCGCACGACCAAGGGTCACGAAACGTCGCCGCGGCCCCGAGACGACGCGCCGCGGCAGTCTGTCCGTACCGCGACCACGTCGGCACGCGGTCCGCAGGAGTCACCAGGGTCTCGCGACGCACGCAAGCGCGCTGACGCCGAGCGAAAGAAGAAGGAACGCGCCCTCGAGGCGCTGCGGAAGCGGATTGCCGATCTGGAGGGCCGTATAGCCGAGCGCGAGATGCAGGTGAAGGAGATCGAGACGGCGATGGCGGCCCCCGGGTTCTACAGCGATCTCGCAGGCTCCAGGCAACTCGTGGATCGGCACCAGACGTTGATGTGGGAGGTCGGCGACCTCATGGCCCAGTGGGAAGCGCTGCAGGAGCATGCCGCCAGCACCTCGGCGTCCGAATCGTAAGCGCCTCCTTCCAGGCTTACGAAAAGTGCTGTAGCATCACGATTTCGTAAGCCGCCCGCTCGGAGCGGCGCTCGCGACTTGCGTTAGGAATCAGCAGCTTACCGTCGCGGCGCCGGACTCCGCCCCGGGGCATGGCCTTTGCCCCGAGCAGAGTGGTTGGGGTTCGAGCTCCATCCATCGGCGCCGACGTGACGACACAGGCTCCACAGTCATGACCAGATTGCAGCGCTCCCAGATCCTTCGGCCGCTCATGGCAGCGGACGCTCCCTGGCCGGGCGCCGCGCCAACGATCGCACCAGCGGGCGCCGCGCCGCACGACGACGCGTTCTTCCGCCATATCGTGGCCAGCATGCGGAACGGCGTGCTGGCCATCACTCGAGACGCACACCTCGCGCTCATGAACGAGGAGGCGTATCGGATCTTCGGGGTGACGCCGCACGCCAACGACCTTGGGACCCCGCTCGCCACCGTCCTCAAGGACCACCCCGATGTCCTGCGTGTCCTTGCCGGCGTCTTCGACCTCCACCACCTGCCAAATCGTGCAGAAATGCGGTTGAAACCGTCGCAGAAGGTCATCGGGTACACGCTGGCGCTCGTGCGCGACGATGCCGGTGCCGTGATCGGCGCGGTGATGTTCTTCAAGGATCTCACCCGCGTCGAGCAGCTCGAGGAGCGCGAGCGGCT
>CAZDLW010000211.1:0-10567 GCA_964505975.1 uncultured Bifidobacteriaceae bacterium
GTCGCGCCGCTCTCCGATGTGGTCCAATAGAGCCCGTGCGCTTCCAGGCGTGTGTTTCAGAGGCACTCACGCTGCTTTCGATCACGCCTAGCATCGGCCGGCTCAGCGCGCGGCCCGCCGCTTCCGCCTCTGCCGGGGCGTGCTCACGTGCCTCGCGTACCTGCGTCTCGACGTACGTCCATTGTTCGTTCACCAGCCACCGCGCCAGTGTGACCCCGACCGGTGCGGCGGTCTTCGTCAGGACTCGGCAGACAACCTGCAGCGACGAGCCAATCCAGGCCACTCGTTCGTCGCGCGCCTGCGAGCCGGTGTCGCGCCCCCACCTGCGGAATCGCGTCTGGCACCAGTCGAGACCATAGCGGTCGAGAAGGGTCGCCACATGTCCAGCGGCGCGCGTCGGTCGCAGGTGCGAAAGCGTGAACGGTTCTACCAACGCAGCGGCGAGATCGGCGTGATCCAATCGTGCCGCGACGGCGAGCGTGCGCTCGGCGAACCCTCGATGGCTCTCCAGCCGGGTAGTTGCAGCCCAGAACGGAGCGAGCCGCTCCGTCATCTGCCGCGCCTCGTCCAGACGGCCAGCGTCGAGGGTGCGGGCCACCTCGCGGATCGCCGAGTCCGCCGATGCCCTGGCGCGGATGACGAACGTCCGTTCGCGCGGCCACAGCACGACGGCGGCCCGGTGATACCAGCGATCCAACGTGTTCCCCCAGTTTCCCATGTAGCCTTCGTGCTCGGATCGGAACGGGCGCATGTCCCGGGACGGCTTCGTGTAGCACAACTCGTGGTCGCGCACGGAGGCCGAGATAGCCTCTGGGCGCCCGCCCGGTCCGACCCAGTGGCGCAGCTCGATCTCCGAGTCGAGTAGCTCGATGAGCGGTGGCGTCGCGGCGCTTTCCTGCTCGATGCCGTGATCATCGTCGTGATACCGGCGTCGCCAGCTCCGCCGATATCCGTACCCGCCGTCGCCGAAGTCCTCGTCCTCGCAGGACCACGTCTCGTGCACGTCCGCAAGCGCGAGGAAGACCTCACACTCGAGTCGCCGGGCCACCTCGCGCAGCGCAGGTGCCCGGGCGCGGTCGGCGCCCTTGAGCCGATCCCACACGAGTCCACGTGGCGTGTACTCGTGATCGAGCAGATAGACGAGCCGGTCGGGAGGCTCGCGATCCGCGTCGTGAGCCCAGCGAGGAGCGGGTTCGTGCGGAAGAACCGGTCCACGTCATCCGCGAGCGCTGCGAGGTGGCGAGGCAACGCTGTCGTCGTTGGCCGCGCCGCGCCAACCAGGCTGACGGTGTACGTCAGCGCGACGCGGTACCCGCGGGTGACCGGACGAATCTCATGCTGGCAGTCCGCGTAGAACGCAATGAAGGTCAGGTCCTGCCGAGAGCCCCGGAACCTGACCGTCCGGTCGTGGTGCCGGATCACCATCTCGCCGCCTGAAAAGTCCGACGGGAGCAGGACGACAAGCGTCGCGATCATATCGTCGGTCTTCTCCGAATCCTGGTGCGGGACGAAGAACTGGCCGGGCTCGTAGATCAGCAGGTTGTGCAGCGATACCTTCAAGCGGGAGCCCTCGGGCAAGCCAAGGTCGCGCCGGATGGCGTCGAGCTGAGGCACGAGCGTTCGGTCCCAGCGGCGCCGGTCGATCGTGATCCGACGGGAAGGAATCTCCCAGGTGTTACGCACGCGACGATCGAGGCGCGTCTCGGTCTTGTAGCCGTGGCGTGCCAGCAAGCCGGCCGCGCACAGTTTGGCGGCCGTGGCCGTCGTGACCGGGAGCCCGATGCGTCCCACACCCTTGACCTCGAGTCGTAGGTCGGAGGGCGACGCCGTGCGCCGTGTGGCAAAGGAGCCTGGTACCGTGAGCTGCGCGAGAAGCGCCGTTACGTCGTCATTCGGCTTCGACATCAAGGGGATCCTACCAAGGCGGTGCGGTCAACGCCTCACGAACATCAGCACGTCGGGTCCAGCGCTGCCCCAGGTTGGCGGACCAGCCGTCACGAGCATCCGCGTTCGGATCTGCTGACACGGTCGCCCTTGACTTTGTGCACAGTGTGCACAACACTGAGGTCATGAGTTCGGCATACGTATCCGGCCGTGTCCCGGCGCGCTACGAGCGGTTGGTGGCGAAACAGGCGCGCGCGGCCAAGACTTCGAAGAGCGACCTCGTGGCGCGGTACGTCATCGAGAAGAGCCTCGAGACCGAGTTCCCGGGCATCTCCTTCCGTGACTCGTTATCCGGTCGTGAAGCGTACTTGACCGGACATCGTCTTGCGGTGTGGGAAGTAGTCGCAGTCCACGAGGACGCGAAAACCGTAGAGAAGACAGCCGAGCATTTCCGCTGGCCGCGGGTGCTGGTAAAGCGCGCGCTCGCGTACGCCAAGGCCTTTCCCGACGAGATCGGCAGGTCGCGTGAAGGAGAAACCGACACCGTACCAGTTGCTGGCTGACGAGAACACGTCCCACCGCTTCGTCGCAGCCTGCCGCCGTCTGGTGAACGAGTTTGCGATTGTTCACATCGCCACGTGGGAGGACGGGTCGTGGCTAGGACTGGATGACGCTGCGCTGCTCATCGCCTGCGCCGAACATGGCCTGGTCCTCGTGGCGTTCGACCGAGCGACACTTCCATGGCACGCAGGCCAGGTGCTTCGCGCGGGCGAGTCTCACGGCGGACTTGTACTCTTTCGGCGTTCGGTGCGCAGCACCGATTATAGGTACCAGGCGCGGCTGCTGACCGGCTTCTGGACGAATGAAGGTGAGCAGTGGGACTGGCGCAATCGGATCGTGTATCTGCCGAAGTCGCCTGATGACCAACCGCGTCAGGTCCGCTAACTTGGGAACAACATGGGAACAGCTACGCCCAAACACCGGGAAAAACGGGGAGCAGGGCCGACCAGAAAGCAGGACGAATCAACAACATAGACGTCCAGGCCCTGTCTGCAAAACCTCCATCCCCGGTTCAAATCCGGGCGGCGCCTCCAAACTTACTTCGCGATTTTTGAGGTTTCGCTTTCGCTCGCGGCCGAAAGTGTCCCGACTGCCCTGTCAGCCCGTGAAACCGTGCGGCAGCCGTTTTCAAGTCTGTGCTCGACACGATGTTGTAGCGGTCGAAGACAGACCGGTCTTGTGACCCGCGAGCTGCATTGCGACGCGTTCGGGAACGCCTCGTCGGACCATGGCGCGGACGGTCGTTCGTCTGAGGTCGTGCGGGATTCGACCGGGACACCCGCCGCGCGACACGCTGCAGCCCATGCCTTGTCGAACGCGCGGATCGAATGCGGCTCCATCAGGCCGCCGCGCTTGGTCGCAACCATGCGGAAGAATACCCTGGGCACGATCTGCCCCTTAAGCTTCAGGCGCTGGTGTTCGGCATGCGCGGCTCAAGGAGAGCATGAAGATCGTCAGTCATCGGAAACACGCGGCCTTCGCGGCTCTTCGTGGTCTCGGGATCCAGCCTCACCTCGCCAGCCTTGAAGTCGACCCGACGCCATTCGAGCGTGAGCACCTCAGGCGGAATGCGCCAGCCCGTTACGTAGGCGAATTCGATGACGGGCCGCAACGAGTCAGTAGGTGCGCTACTTGGCGAAATCGCCATCGAACAGAGTTTCCCGTGGGGTAGGATAGAAGGCGGACCAAGGGCAACTTCGGCCCTGGCCCACCTCGCTCGGTAACGGCCCACCCTGTCGTGGACGGTCAATCCTTCTGGGTGGGTCGTGCTGTATGCCCTCCACGGCCCCGAGCCGTGTCCGGGAGGGCTGACTCTAATCTCACGATACCCTCCTTCCAGTGCGTGGACCGGACGTCAGTGCGGGCCCACCATCATTTCGACGGCCTGTTTCCCGGCAACGGTCAGCTTGTAGCTCTTTCGCGCCTGCCTGCTCGTTCCGGACTCCTTCAGCTGCATCACGAGCGCAGGCTTACGCGCCTTCAGGTTGTCGAAAACGCTTGTGATGTTCCGGATGGGGTGCCCCAGGTGCTTCAGCGCCCGAGTTGACCTCCTGCGCTTGAACTCGAGTTTGCCTCGCAGAACTGGAACCAGTAGGCGGCCACCAGCGTCTTGTCCGTATCCATCTCTGGCGTCGTCGCCGGCGTCTGCGGCGGCAAAGAACGCCGCCGTATTCTCGATAGCTGCGAGAGCGCATCCTCTCATACGCCAGCGGGTTGCGGTTTCAGTGTCGTTCACGAGGCGGCACCGTCAGCATCGCCGATCCGCCGTCCAGTTCAGCGGCTTGAAGGGGGACAACTCAGATCCGGGGCGTTGTCTCCCCTTTCGTTCCCGTGCCCCTCTGCGAGGGCTGCGATAAACTGACCTTGACGCTGACCGCAACCAAGGGGCCGAGCGAGATGAAGCAGACCGAGCCGGTCATTCACAGCGACCCGGAGATCATGGGCGGCACTCCCGTGTTTGTTGGCACCCGTGTGCCGCTCGCGACGCTGCTCGACTACCTCGAGGCAGGGCAGCCCTTGTCCGAGTTCCTAGAGGACTTCCCGACAGTCACCAGGGAGCAGGCCGTGGCGGCCTTGGAGCAGGCCAAGGAGGCGCTCCTCGCCCGTGCGCGTCCTGCTTGACGAGTGCCTTCCGAGACGACTTAAACGCGAGCTCGTCGGCCACGAGGCGCGGACAGCGCCGGAGATGGGTTGGGCGAGCAAGCGCAACGGCGAACTGCTTGCCCTGGCGGTTGGCCACTTCGAGATCTTCCTCACGGCTGATCGCAATCTGTCGTACCAGCAGGACCTTTCCGCGTTCGACATAGCGATCGTGGTGCTCGTGGCACACAGCAATCGCCTCGAGGAACTACGGACATTGGTGCCTCGACTCCTCGAAGTCCTTCCGACAGCTGCGCGTCGCGCCGTGACGTTCGTACAGGGTTGATCAGGCCATGCGCGATCGTTCGATGCGATTGTGGGAACGCCTTTTGTTCCTGCGGCAGCGGCCGAAAGGTGAACAAGTGCTGGGGCGTTGATGAGGCTCGGCGCGTGAGTGGAGAGGCTGAATGTCGCGCTGCCGAAGGGGCTGAACGACGGATGTATGAGGAGATGAGGAAGATCTCGCTCCAACTCGAAGGCAGTCGCGAGATGGATGGCGTCGAGCGAACGGAGGTCCTGCGGCTGAAGCTCGCCGGCTGCATTCAGGATCCGGTCGTTGACTCGAACGAGATCGAGCCGCTGCAACACGCTACGGCCCCTGGTCACGGCCTCGGCTCCCGCCGGCAGGAGGGCGCGAAGCACTTCGGTACGTGCCAGCGCGCTCGACACGAGCGGCCGTCTTTGTCGGAGATAGCGGCGGATCCCGCACTCCTACCGATGTCATGTGCTACTCATAGCACAATCTGACCCATGGGAGTGCGCCCGGCCACGGAGGTGACACAGGACGCTCACGGCAACGCAAACGCCACCAGCGTGTTGGTGGCCACCGCAGCCACGAACTGCTTGCCGCTCCGGCCGCGATAAATCATCGGGTTCGCGTTCACCTGGCCCTGGAGCCGCGTGGACCACAGTTCCTCACCGGTCTTCGTATCGAAGGCGCGCAGACGGCGGTCGGAGGTTGCGCCGACGAAGACGAGCCCACCGGCCGTCACGCTGGGACCCGCGCTGCCGCTGTTGCCGGTCAGGCGCTTCTCTTCGGGCAGCCCCTCGGTCAGCCCGAGCCGCACGTCCCAGACGACATCTCCCGTGTTGGCATTCACGGCGACGAGCCTCCCCCATGGCGGACGCCAGCACGGCAGGTTGGCCACGGTGCGCCCCGCATCGTCTCTCAGCGGCGCCGTGAAGCCGAAGTACGGACCGGGGCCGTTGACCGACGCGCGGTCGTACGGCTGGGTGGAGCCTTCGGTGTTGCGCCCGTAGTTCAGCCCGGGCTTCTTGCGCTCGATCCATCCGACGAGCGAACTGTCGCGTGAGTTGAAGAACACCATCCCGGTACGCGGGTCCGCGGCCGGGCCGCCCCAGTTGACGCCGCCGCCCGCGCCGGGAAACTGCACCGAGCTGCGCGGAGGCGCGCCGTCTTCGTGAAAGAGCCAGGGCGTGAAGGGGCCCTCGTTGTGGAAGCCGCCGCTCTTGTCCCACAGCGCCTGGCACTCGGCGACGTGCTGCGGCGAGGTGTCCTCGGGGCGCACGAAATCGCGCTCCTTGTTGAACTCGACGCGCGAGAAGGGTTGCGCCGGCTTCAGCGGAAACGGCTGTGTGGGCGAGTACCACTCGTCCGGCACGTTGCCCGCCGGCACCGGCCGCTCCTCGACCCCGAATATCGGCTTCCCGGTGACCCGGTCAAGGATGAACATGTAGCCCGTCTTGCCGATCGAGGCGAGCGCGGGGACGCGCTGGCCGTCGCGAACGATGTCGACGAGCACGGGCGGCGACGGCATGTCGAAGTCCCACAGGTCGTGATGCACGGTCTGGAAGTGCCAGCGGTACTTCCCCGTTTCCGCATCGACCGCCACAATCGAGTTTCCGAACAGATTGGCGCCGGGGCGATCACCGCCCCAGTAATTGGCGGCGGGAGACGACACCGGCATGTAGAGGATGCCGCGGTCCGCGTCGATCGTCATGTAGTAGGCCCAGACGTTTGTCCCCGACCGATCGCGCCACCCGTAGTCCAGCCATGTCTCGTGGCCGGGCTCACCGGGCAGCGGGACCGTGTGGAACTGCCACAGCTTCTTCCCGGTCCGCACGTCGAATGCGCGGGTGTCGCCAGTCGGCCCGAGCGGCACCTCACCGGGATACGCGCCGAGAATAGCCACATGCTCGTAGATGACGGGCACGCCCCTCCACGGCACCATGATCTCGACGTAGCCGTCCCGGCCGAATCCGGCTGCAGGGCGGCCTGTCGCCGCATCGAGGGCGAGCAGCCGTGGTCCGGCCGTCAGCAGGATCCTGGGCGCCATGCCCGCTTCGCCGGGCCAGTACGCGACACCGCGGGCCTCGGTGGTCACGAATTGCGGCATCTCGTAGCGCCAGATCTCCGTGCCGCTGTCGGCATCGAGCGCCAGTACCTGATTGCCGCGCGCCGGCAGATACATCACGCCGTCAATCACGATGGGCGTCACCTGGGGATTGCTGCCGGCTCCATCGCCGTCCCCGTCGCCGGCGCCTCCTGCCGCACCGCCGCCGGCGCGGCCGCCCGGTATGGTGAGCGGCACGGACCACGCTTGTGTGAGCCGCGACACGTTGCCCGTGTCGATTTCCGCGAGCGGCGAGAAGCGGCTGCCGGTGAAATCGCGGCTGTACATCGGCCAGTCGCCGTCGCCAGCGCGAGGCGCGCTCCTCTGAGCCACGACGGCGGCGCCAACGATGGCGACGAGCAGGACGGTAACGAGAGGTCGTGTCATTGGCATCATCAACACCGCTCCCTTCTGGGAGTCACCCGACGTTGCTGAAGCGTGCGACGCACGTCAGCGATGCGCGGCGCACGTACCGAGCCGGCGCGCGCGCCTATAGTGGCGCGAAAACGGTGTCGATGTCACTAGGAACGAAGGTCCGCCGCCACTCCTCGGTTCGAGGCGGAGCTTCGAGACAACTGGTGGTGTAAAGCTGCGGTCGATCCATAGACTCGGCCCACCTGTGCGCAGCATCCTGAAGGCCGGTCGCGTGCGGCGAGGTGTGGTGAGCGCACGAAACCCATCGGCATGTGCCGTGAGCGGCCGGCGATCATGACGGGAGCGCCACGATGACTGACGTTCGCGCGAAAGGCGGAGAGGCCATACGGAAGACGCTTCCGATCGGCGCCGCGCGGTGTTGCGGGGGGCTCTGGCGACTGCGGGTGTTTTGGGCATTGAGGCCGTCGCCCCGCGTCGCGTGGCGGCACAGCGGGAGAGTGGTGGCGCCGGTGCCACCCGCGCCAAGAGCACGCTCGCGCTCGCTCGATTCCTCAACGCCGCCGCCTATCGGGACCTGCCGCCGAAGGCGATCGAGCACGCGAAGATGATCCTCGCCGGCACGTTCGCCAGCGCGGCGGCGGGGTCGCTCATCGACTCTGCACGGATCCTTCGCGATCTGGCGACGGAGCAGGGAGGCACCCCGGAGGCCACGATCTGGTTCGATGGAACACAGGTTCCTGTGTCCGAGGCGGCGCGCGTCAATGCTGCGCTCAGCGACGCGGCGGCGTCCGACGACAGCGACATCCGCAACACGGCCCATCACGGAACGACGGTTGCCTCGGTGGGCCTTGCCGTCGCGGAGCGGACCGGCGCAACCGGCCAGGATCTGCTTGCCGCGATGATCCTGGGCTACGAGGCGGCGGGGCGTATCGGCGAGGCCCGCAGCGGCGGGCGCGGTGGTCTGCACGCGTCGCAGATCGTCGGGTTCGGCGGCGCCGTTGCTGCCGCGAGGCTCCTGAAGCTCACGGACGAGCAGATGGCTCACGCGCTTGGGATCGTCGCCATCATCATGGGCGGGCTCGCCACCGGCACGAACAGCTGGGCCCGCGAGTATATGGGCGCCAGCGCGGCGGCGTGTGGGGTCAATGCCGTACTGGCGGCTGGCCGCGGCTACACGGTGAACGAGGACATGCTCGGAGCACCCGGCGGGTTCGTCGATGTGTTGGGGGCGGAAGGGAAGCCGTGGAGCGCCTCACCGCCGATCTCGGCGCACGGTGGGACATCGTGGACTTCCTGGCCATCAAGCTCTGGCCCGGCGCCCACCCGTTCTCCGGTACGGTGGAAGCGGCGATGAATGCGGCCCGTGAGGCGAACGTCTCACCCGACGAGGTGGCGAGGACATTCGTGGCCGGGCGCAACAGGACGTCGGTGGGTGGGAGCCGCCGCCCACGGGATCTGGTGGAGGCCATTCACAGCCTGCCCTACTTCGTGGCGTCTGCGGTCGCGGACAGGGATTTCACCTGGGTCCACGCCACCGAGGCGAAGATCTTCGACCCGGTGGTGACGCGGCTCATGGACGTCGTGGACGTCGATCCCGCGCCGCCGCCGATCGAGTACCAGTGGCGCTGGGGCGGTACCGTCACCATCGTGACGAATTCCGGCGCCAGATTCACCAGCACCGTCGACGCCCCGCGGGGCTCCGGACCGCGCGGCATCGAGTGGAGCGACGTTGATGCCAAGTATCGCGCGCTGATGTCGTCTTCACGTCTGCCGACGGCGCGCCTCGAACAGATCCTGACGCTGATTCACGATTGCGACCGTCTGACACGGGCCGTGGAACTGACGGTGTTGCTCAATCTGCGCCGCAATCACGTCCAGCTCCGCTCGGACCCGATCGAGGCCCACACCCTCCTGCTGGCGGCCAAGCAGACGCAGCCACATGGCCGTGTCGTCATCGTAGCGGGCGTCGGCCGGAGCCAGCCGCCTGCCCGCGTTGAGAGGTGCGACGTAGCCACCCCTGAGGAACGAGGTGCCGTTGTAGGTGCTGTCGGCCGCCACGCCGACCACGGTGACCTGCTGTCGATTCAGGAGAATCGTGCGACCCACGATCGCGCGATCCGCCGCGAATGCCGACCTCCACAGTTGGTGACTGAGCACGACGACGAGGTCCGCGCCCGGTTCGCAGTCGTACGGCGCCAGTGCACGCCCCAGCGCCGGAGGTTGCTGCAGCACGGCGAAGAAATTGCAGCTCACCAGCACACCGAGAATCCTCTGCGGTGCGTCGCCACCGAGCGTCGCCTCCCCCCGCGCCCTGCCATAGGCCCCCACGCCGGAGAGTGTCTGCGCGCCGTCGCGATAGGTGACGTACTCGGACGTGGAGAACCCGTCCTGCCCCATGAGATCCGGCACGCCCTGGATCGTCTGGGAGATCGACACGAGCTCGTGCGCGGCGGGCGCGGGCACGTTGCGGAAGGTCACGGCGTTGACGACGGTGAAGATGCCCGTGTTGACCCCGATGCCCAGCGCGAGAGTCAGCACCGAGACAGCGGTGAACGCCGGGCTCCTGTGAAACGTGCGCAGCCCGTAGCGGACGTCCTGCCACCACGTATCCCAGGAGCCGAGCCACAGCGCACGCGCCTCCTCGCGCGCCAAGAGAACATTGCCGACGGCTCGCTGACTGGCGTCGGTCGCCTCCTGCGGCGTGAGCCCTTCGCGTTCCAGATGCGCGGCGCGCAGCGAGCGATGCGTCTCGATCTCCTCCCGCAGCTCCGCCTCGTGTCGTGATTGCCGGAACAGGTAGGCCAGGCGACGAAGCCAGGTTCCCATGACCGTCTCCTTCCTACGTGGCCTCCAGCACGTGCTGGATCGCCCGAACCATGCGCTCGAACTCGGCGCGTTCTCCCGCAAGCTGTTTCCGCCCCGCGGGGGTCAACGTGTAGTACCGGGCTCGCCGATTGGCCTCGGAGAGGCCCCATTCCGCTTTTGCCCAGCCATGCAACAGCAGCCGCTGGAGAGCTGGATAGAGCGCGCTTTCGCCGACGTGCAGGACGTCCCTGGACGCGATCCGGAGGTGTTCGACAATCGCGTACCCGTGCTTGGGACCTGACACCAGGCTCTCGAGGATCAGCAACTCCAAGGTGCCGGGGAGCAGGTCGGAAGGCGTATTGGTGAGTCCCATCAATGAGTGATGGGACTGTACGTCGTCGGGGAGCCCGAATGCAAGCCCCATCAGCCGATGAGGGGGAGCGTCTCTG
>CAZDLW010000212.1:0-10553 GCA_964505975.1 uncultured Bifidobacteriaceae bacterium
ACCCGACCTTCCGGGAGTACCGGATGGCGGCCAGGGAGAACGGCGACATCGTCGGCTCGCCGCCCGAGAACTGTACTGACATCTGGCGCCGCGGCTTGATCGTGATGGCGTTGTCCAGGACCTGCTTGATGTCTTCCCACGAGAGCTCGTGGACAAAGCCCACCTGGTTGGCGTCCATGAAGCACGGGTCGCACATCATGTTGCAGCGGTTCGTCAGATCCACGGTCAGCACCGCACCACGTCCATGCCTGATGGTGGAGCTGCCGTGATTGTGGAGCGATTCGTCGTGATGCGCACGGATGTCGCGCCCCGGGAACACCTCTTCGAGGTGCTTGAAGAACGCCGGGTCCATCGCCATCACGTCCTCGAAGTGCCCGTGCAGCGGACAATCCTTGACCATGACGATCTTGCCGTCTTTCTCCATGATGGTGGCCTTGATTTCGCCGACCTTCTCGTTCAGCAGCACCGACACGTCCCGGCGGCCGTCGAGGATGTCCTGCCGCGCCTCGCGGACGCAGGTAGGGCAGAGCGAGTCCGTCTCGCGCGGCCAGCCGAGGGGCGGCTTGCTCTTCTCCCAGGACTTCAGCAGCGGTTTCTCCGACCAGCGCGGCGTGAACGAAGGGTTCTGTCTGATTCGATTGGCCGCGGCGAACAGGTGCCACACTCCGTTGGCCGCCATCGACATCCCCTTCTCCACGTACTTCATCGGCGCGTGCATGCGTGTCTCTCCCTCGATGCTCGAAGAGGCGTTGACGGCCTCTGGCATCCCGTTCCGTACTGCAGAGTTGGCGACGAGTTCACGCGAACCCCTCCGCCGGTCATCACGCCTCCGTGACGTTCCGCGGGAATAATAGGGGGCGACTCGGTGGAATTCGGCCAAATTTCAGCGTAATGGCAAAAATGAGGGTGGAGAGGGACGGTGGGCGGGGGGAGCGGGGCCAGGGCCTGCCCCAAAATGCATCAGCAGATCAGATTGAATCTGCCAGATCATTGTATTTCTCTTATACTGCCTGGACCTGCACAATATGCGGACCATGTCGTCGCATGCAATGACACCACCGGGTCAGGGGCTGTACGACCCCCTCAGCGAGCACGATGCCTGTGGCGTCGGCTTCGTCGTGCACATGAAGGGGCGCCGCTCGCACGAGATCGTGCGCAAGGCCCTTCAGATTCTGATCAATCTCGAACACCGTGGTGCGTGTGGCTGCGAAGTGAATACAGGGGATGGCGCTGGCATCCTGGTGCAGATGCCTGACGCATTCCTGCGAAAGGTGGCGCCCTTCTCGCTGCCGGCGGCAGGCACCTACGGCGCCGGACTCGTCTTTCTTCCGCATGACGCCCGAGACCGCGAACGCATCAAGACGCTCATCGCCACGATCACGGAAGAGGAGGGGCAGACGCTGCTGGGGTGGCGGCCGGTGCCGGTGGACAACCACCTTGTCGGCGACAGCGCACGCGCGACGCAGCCCGCGTTCGAGCAGGTCTTCATCGGGGCAGCGTTCGACGCTGCGGGGGAGGAGGGCCGCCGGCGCCTCGAACGGAAGCTGTACGTCATCCGGAAGCGCGTGGAGCACGCCGTGGACCGGCTCAAGATGGCCACGCTCTCGCGCCGTCTGTTCTACATCGTCAGTCTGTCGGCGAGTACGTTGATCTACAAGGGGATGCTGACGGCCCGCCAGCTCGAGCCGATGTTCCCCGATCTGGCGGACCCCGACCTGGACTCGGCGCTCGCGCTCGTGCACCAGCGGTTCAGCACGAACACGTTCCCGTCGTGGCCGCTCGCGCATCCGTACCGGTTCATCGCGCACAATGGTGAGATCAACACACTGCGCGGCAACATCAACTGGATGCACGCACGTGAGGGGCTGCTGCGGAGCGATCTGTTCGGCGACGATCTGCAGAAGCTGCTGCCCGTGTTTCGCGAGGGCGGGAGCGATACGGCGACGTTCGACAACGTGCTCGAGCTCGTCCTGGCGGGCCGGTCGCTGCCGCACGCCATCCTGATGATGATTCCGGAGCCCTGGAGCAATCACGAGAGCATGGGTCCCGAGCGGAAGGCGTTCTACGCCTACCATGCGTCGCTCATGGAGCCGTGGGACGGCCCCGCCTCGATTGCGTTCACGGACGGACGCGTCATCGGCGCCGTGCTGGATCGGAACGGCCTTCGTCCGTCCCGGTACTACGTCACGAAGAACGATCTCGTGGTGATGGCGTCCGAGGTCGGCGTTCTGGACATCCCGCCCGAGGACGTGCTGGTCAAGGAGCGCCTGCACCCGGGCCGGATCTTTCTCGTGGACACGGTCAAGGGTCGTATCGTGGACGACGAGGAGATCAAGCGCGAGTTGGCGGCCGAGCACCCGTATCGCGCCTGGCTCGAGCAGCATCTCGTGGACATCGAGGATCTGCCGCCTGCACGGGCCGAGCGGCCCGAGCACGAGACGGTATTCCGCCGGCAGCAGGCGTTCGGCTATACACAGGAGGATCTCCGTCTGCTCATCGCGCCGATGGCCCAGAACGGCGAGGAGCCGATCGGATCGATGGGCACCGACACGGCGCTGGCCGTGCTGTCGAACAGGCCGCGCGTCCTGTACGACTACTTCAAGCAGCTCTTCGCCCAGGTGACGAATCCGCCGCTCGACGCGATCCGCGAGGAACTGGTCACGGACATGTCGTCGACGATCGGACCTGAGCGGAACCTGCTCAAGCCGGAGCCGGAATCGTGCCGGCAGATCCGAATCCAGTACCCGATCATCCACAACGAGCACGTTGCGAAGCTGCGGCACCTGCCGCCGGACTCCTCGTTCCGGTCGACGACGCTGTCCATGTTGTTCGACCCCGATCAGGGAGGCGCGGGCCTCGAGCGGGCGATGGCTGACCTCTGCCAGAAGGCGAGCGACGCGGTTGCCGCCGGCTTCGACATCCTCATTCTGTCGGACCGTGGAGTGGGGCCGCGGCAGGCCGCGATTCCGACTTTGCTCGCCACAGCCGGCGTGCATCATCATCTCGTCCGCGAAGGGACCCGGACGCGGTGTGCGCTCGTCGTGGAATCGGGCGATGCGCGCGAAGTGCACCACGTGTCGCTGCTCCTCGGCTACGGTGCGGGCGTCGTGAACCCGTACGTCGCCTTCGAGACCATCGACGACATGATCCAGCAGGGGATGCTCACCGGCCCCCCGCGCGACAAGGCGATCGCCAACTACATCAAGGCGCTCAACAAGGGCGTCCTGAAGGTGATGTCGAAGATGGGAATCTCGACGCTGCAGAGCTACTGCGGCGCGCAGATTTTCGAGGCCATCGGCCTGGACCAGTCGTTCATCGACCGCCATTTCACGCATACGACCTCCCGCGTCGGCGGTGCGGGCATCGACGTGGTGGCGGAGGAAGTCCGGCTGCGGCACGAGCGTGCGTTCGGGCGGCAGCCGGTCCGGCCCCAGGAGCTCGAGCCGGGCGGCGAGTATCAGTGGCGCCGAGACGGCGAATACCATCTGTTCAACCCGGACACGGTCTTCAAGCTCCAGCATGCGACGCGTGCGGGTCAGTACTCGATCTTCGAGCAGTACTCACGCGCCGTGGACGTGCAGAACGAGCAGCGCGCCACGTTGCGCGGCCTCTTCCGGCTGAAACCGGTGGGTCCGCCGGTGCCACTCGACGAGGTCGAGCCGGTGGACGCCATCGTGAAACGGTTCGCGACCGGCGCCATGTCCTACGGCGCGATCAGTCAGGAAGCACATGAAACCCTGGCGATTGCGATGAATCGTCTGGGCGGGAAGTCGAACACGGGAGAGGGGGGCGAGGATTCGGAGCGCAACGTCCCCCTGCCGAACGGCGACTCCAGACGCAGCGCCATCAAACAGGTGGCGTCGGGCCGGTTTGGCGTGACGAGCGAGTACCTGGTCAACGCAGACGAGCTGCAGATCAAGATGGCGCAGGGTGCCAAGCCGGGCGAAGGTGGACAGCTGCCCGGGCACAAGGTGTACCCGTGGATCGCGAAGACCCGGCATTCGACGCCAGGAGTGGGCCTGATTTCACCGCCCCCGCACCACGACATCTATTCGATTGAGGATCTGGCGCAGCTCATCTACGACCTGAAGAACTCGAACCCGGCGGCCCGCATCTCGGTCAAGCTGGTGGCCGAAGGCGGCGTGGGTACGGTTGCGGCCGGCGTCGCCAAGGCCCATTCCGACGTCGTGCTCATCTCGGGCCACGACGGAGGAACCGGGGCGTCGCCGCTGACGAGCCTCAAGCACGCCGGACTGCCATGGGAGCTGGGCCTCGCCGAGACGCAGCAGGTGCTCGTCCTCAACAAGCTGCGAGATCGCATCGTCGTGCAGACCGACGGCCAGATGAAGACCGGCCGCGACGTGGTCATCGCCGCACTCCTCGGGGCCGAGGAATACGGGTTCGCTACGGCGCCGCTCGTCGTGATGGGCTGCATCATGATGCGCGTGTGCCACCTGAACACGTGTCCAGTCGGCATCGCCACGCAGGACCCCGCGCTCCGCAGGAAGTTCACGGGTCAGCCGGAGTTCGTGGAGAATTTCTTCCGGTTCGTGGCCGAGGAGGTGCGTGAGCTGATGGCCGACCTCGGGTTCCGCCGCATGGACGACATGATCGGCCGGGCGGACTGCCTGGACGTGGAGCGCGCGGTCGATCACTGGAAGGCCAAAGGGTTGGATCTGTCGCCGCTGCTGCACGTGCCCGATCTGCCGGAATCGGTCGCACGGCGGTGCGTGCGCGAACAGGATCACGGCCTGGCCACGGCGCTCGACAACGATCTCATCAAGGCTGCGGCGCCGGCGCTGGAGCATGGGGCCCCGGTGGTGCTGAACGCCTTCATCCGCAACGCGGATCGTACGGTCGGCACGATGCTCGGATCCGAGGTCACCAGGCGTTACGGCGGGCACGGGCTTCCCGACGATACGATCACGATTACCTTCACCGGTTCGGCGGGTCAGAGCTTCGGTGCCTTCGTGCCGAAGGGCATGACGCTGGCGCTCGTCGGCGATGCCAATGATTATTTCGGCAAGGGGCTGTCGGGTGGCCGTCTCATCGCCTATCCGCCCCGCCTCTCGACGTTTCGCTCCGAGGAGAACATCATCGTCGGTAACGTGGCGTTTTATGGTGCGACAGGGGGTGAGGGGTACGTCCGCGGAGTGGCGGGCGAGCGCTTCTGCGTGCGCAACAGCGGTGCGCATGTGGTCGTCGAAGGGATTGGCGATCACGGCTGCGAGTACATGACGGGGGGGCGCGTCCTGGTGCTCGGACGCACCGGCCGCAACTTCGCGGCCGGCATGAGCGGGGGCATGGCGTACGTGCTCGACGTGGATGGCCGTTTCACCCGCCGGTGCAACCAGGACATGGTCGATCTGGAGCCGCTCGTGGATCCCGACGATCTGGACTTCATCCGTGCCGCGATCGTCAAGCACGTCACGCTCACGAAGAGCCACTATGCGGACGGGCTGCTGGCGGACTGGGCGAACCAGCAGCGGCGCATGATCAAGGTCATGCCGCGCGAGTACAGGCGCGCGCTGGCGGATCAGGCGAGACAGCGCCAGCAGGACGAACAGCAGCGGGAGATGGCGGCCCTCGCCGTGGCCGGCGTCATCGAGACGGCAACGAACCAGGGCGTCATTGCCGCTCATTAGTCCGTCATGGGGAAACCAACCGGATTCATTGAAATTCATCGGAAGAAGCAGCCGGCGCGTCCGGTGGACGAGCGTGTTCGCGACTGGCACGAGGTGTACCTGCCGTATCCGGCCGGCGACCTGGGATCGCAGGGCGCACGGTGCATGGATTGCGGCATCCCGTTCTGCCATCAGGGGTGTCCGCTCGGCAACCTCATTCCAGACTGGAATGACCTCGTCTACCGGGACCGGTGGCAGGCGGCCGTCGAGCGGTTGCACGCCACGAACAACTTCCCCGAGTTCACGGGCAAGCTGTGTCCTGCTCCGTGCGAAGGTGCGTGCGTGCTCGGGATCAACGACGACCCGGTCACTATCAAGGCCATCGAAGCGGCCATCATCGATCGCGCCTGGTCCGACGGCTGGGTGACCGCCCGTCCGCCCGCGCAGCGCACGTGGAAACGAGTGGCGGTGGTCGGTTCGGGTCCCGCAGGCCTGGCCGCGGCCGACCAGCTGAATCGAGCCGGCCATTCGGTGACGGTCTTCGAGAAGTCCGATCGCATCGGTGGGTTGCTGCGCTACGGCATTCCCGAGTTCAAGATGGAGAAGCGATTCCTGGATCGTCGCCTGGCGTTGCTGGAGGCAGAGGGCGTGGTGTTCAGGCCGGGCGTGAACATCGGTGTGGATGTGCCGGTCAGCCGCATGCGCGCCGATTTCGATGCACTCCTGCTGGCCGCCGGGGCGGGGCACCCCCGGGACCTCCGGGTACCGGGGCGCGATCTCGGCGGGATTCACTTCGCCATGGACTACCTCACGCTCCAGAACAGACGCTGCGAGGGAGACGGGATCGCCGATGGCGAGTTCATCTCGGCCGCGGGCCGGCACGTCGTGATCATTGGGGGTGGTGATACCGGGGCCGATTGTCTGGGTACGGCCCACCGCCAGGGAGCAAGGTCGGTGACGCAGCTCGAGCTGATGCCGAGGCCCCCGCAGGCCCGGGGGCCGGACAATCCCTGGCCCGAATGGCCGAACATCTTCCGCGTGTCGTCCGCACATGAGGAGGGAGGCGAGCGTCTGTATTCCGTGTCGACCCAGCGCTTCATTGGTGATGCCGCGGGCCGCGTTCGCGCCTTGCGGGTGGTTGAAGTGGAAATGGTGCGGACCGGGGTCCGGATGGACTTCGTACCGCGCCCGGGTAGCGAGTTCGAGATCCCGGCCGAGCTCGTACTGCTGGCCGTGGGGTTCATCGGACCCGAGAGAAGCCCGCTCCTGTCGGACTTGAACGTGGCGCTCACTCCACGCGGGAACGTTGCCCGCGACGCGCACTGGATGACCAGTGTCCCGGGTGTCTTCACCGCCGGCGACATGCAGCGCGGCCAATCGCTCATCGTGTGGGCGATTGCCGAGGGCCGCAGCGCCGCCAGAGCCATCGACGAATATCTGATGGGCCAATCGCAACTGCCGGCTCCGCTGGCGTGACGGGCGCGGTCACCGCTCCCTGCACGACGAACCGCCTTTCGACCCATGTCCATTCGTGACGTCCTGATCGTTGGGGCCGGGCCCTCCGGCCTGGCTACGGCCATCGCCGCCAAGCAGCACGGGATCGACTACCTGGTCGTCGAGAAGGGCATCCTGGTGAACTCGATCTTCAACTTTCCGGCACACATGGTGTTCTTCACCACGCCGGAGCTCTTGGAGGTAGGCGGTCTGCCCCTGGTGACGCCCTACGACAAACCGACACGGCTCGAAGCCCTCCGCTACTACAGGCGCGTGGTGGACACGTACGACCTGCAGATTTCATTTCACGAAGAAGTGCTGGCGATCGAGCGCGAAACACTGTCGCCCGACGAGGAGGACGAGCACAACGACGGACCCAGGTCTGCCGTACACGATCCCGAAGGAACCGGACACGACGCCGTATTCGCGGTGACGACGCGGAGCCATCGCGGCGTACGGCGCGTCCGGCACGCGCGGGCCGTGGTTCTGGCCATCGGCTACTACGATCTGCCGAACATGCTGGGAGTCCCCGGCGAAGATCTCCCGCACGTGTCGCACTACTACACGGATGCGCACCCGTACTACCGGCAGCGCGTGGTGGTGGTGGGAGGGAAGAACTCGGCGGCCGAGGCAGCACTGGAACTGTATCGAGCTGGAGTGCACGTCACGCTGGTGCACCGGCATGCGACACTCGGCAGCTCAATCAAGTACTGGGTACGCCCCGACATCGAGAATCGCATTGCCGCGTGTTCCGTGGCCGCACGGTTCGAGGCCCGCGTCGTGGAAATCCGGCCGACGGACGTGGTGATCGAGCGCCACGGAGAGCGGGAAGTCCTGCCCGCGGAAGGCGTGTTCCTGCTGACCGGATACCACCCGGACGTAGACCTCATGACACGCGCCGGTATCCGCTGCGACGCCGCCACGCTCGCGCCGGCGCTGGATCCGGACACGTTCGAGACGAACGTGCCGAATCTGTTCCTGGCCGGCGGTGCGTTGGCCGGGCGGGAAACCGGGACGATCTTCATCGAGAACGGACGGTTCCACGGGGATCGGATCATCAGCGTGCTGGCGAACCGTTTCGCAGCCGTGTGAGTGCCCAGTTGTCGGGTGGTGTCGGCGAGGCGCGAGCCCGCACCTCGCCGCGTAGATGAGAACGCTGGGGCTCCGTCAGAACCCCGGCGTCAGGCTGAACGCCCACACCCAACCGCGATTGGTGCGCTGGAACGGGCGTGCGAAGTCGAGCTGCCCGATGGCGTAGCCGAACATGTTCACGCGCAGCGTCACGCCGGCGCTCGAGACGGGGCGGCGATCGCCTCCAACGAATGATGGGGATTGATTCTGTGTCCAGGCGACGCCACCGTCGGCGAAGAACGCCACCTCGACGGGCACTGGCCCATACATGCCACTGCGCACGCCGAACGGTCGCAGCAGCGGAAAGCGCAGTTCCAGGTTTCCGACCATCAGACGCGATCCGAGCAGCCGATCGAACGCCTCGCACGTGCCTCCCGTCGGCCCGGCCACGCACTCGCCCGGTTGGAAGGAGCCGACGCCATAACCACGAACGAGCTCGGGGTACCCCAGATACAAGGGATAGAGCTGCGTGCTCTCGCTGTCGGAACCGTATCGTCCGTAGTGCAGGACTCGCCCGGCAATCGTGTAGAACCGCGCCGGCATGAAGTACCGCCGGTAGTCGGCCACCGCCGTGGTGAAGTTGAGCGACCCGAACGCCGGTGTCGCCTGGAACCGGGACCGCTGGCCCGAGATGGGGCTCGTCGCGCCAAAGACGGACGTGTCGTACACGAGCGCCGCGGAGGCCGTTGCCATGTTCAGCGCGTCCCCCAGTGACGCCCGCTCCGTGCTCTGGCCCAGGAACTGCCCGGTGCCCGAGTACGAGTACGTGCGGATCTGCTGGTCGAACGAGATCTGCTGGAACCCTCCGCCCAGTTCGATCCGCTGCGCGGTGCTGAAGGGGTAGGCGACGCGGCCGTCAACGCCGCGGTACACCTGACGGTAGAGAATTTCCTGCTCCTGGTATCCGGTGGGCGTGAACCCGGCCGTATAGTAACCGGACAGATACGGCACCTGGCCACCACTGACGCCCCAGTTCCAGCGCTTCGTGAGATTCGTATAGGCGAGGAGCCCGCCGGTATTCCTGTACAGGTCGCTGAAGCTGCCGCCGTACGAATTCGTGTCAATCGACGCGTAGAGGTTGTGATTTCCCAGCATGTCGCTGAACAGGAACGCGATTCCGCCGCCATACATGCCTCCGAACCGGCTGTACCCGGCAGAGACATACGGCTGCGCCACGGCGTCGAGTCCGAGTCGCGCGCGATACGGTTCCGGCTCGTCGAGATCGGTAATCAGACCGGTGGTGGCGTCGGCCAGCGCCGGCATGACGAGCTCACCCGTTCTGGTCGCGGGCGGCAACACGGCCGCGGCCGGCACGCCCTCTGTCACGGGCTCGACCGCGGTGCCACTGAGGGCCTCCCGTCCCTCGATGAAATAGATCCCGATCCGGCCTTCCTCGTACCCGGTGAACGCGATTCGATTGGCATCCGCCGAGGTGGAGAGTGCCGGGCTGAGCGCAGTGATGCCGCTGACACCCGCATCGAGGTTGGTGAGCTGGCGTACGGCCTTCGACTCCACGTTCACGATGTAGACGTTCGTCACGCCGGAGGCGTCCGAGAGGAAATACACGTCGCGACTGCCGGGTGCCCATTGCGGGTTGATGCTCTTGCCGCGGCCGAACGTCGGCAGGGCTTCGATGCGCCCGGAGGACACATCGACGATGGCAAGCTCGAGTCGACCGGCAGCGAGCGTCGGCAGATTCGTGGAAAAGCGATCGGTGACGAACGCCAGGCGGCTGCCGTCCGGTGACCAGGCCGGCTGCAGGTCCGCGAACGCATCGTTTGTGAGCTGACGCAGCGATCCGCGCGCCAGGTCGTAGACGAACAGGTCCGAGCGTCCTCCCGTCGCTGCCGAAAACGCAATGGCATTGCCGTCTGGTGACCACGTGGGATTCAGAATTTCTCCAAGATCCGGAAACGGCAGCTCCCGGGTGCGTCGGCCCGTGTTGACGTCGAGAACGGCCAGCACGGGCCGTCCTTGCCGGATGGCTCCGAAGACGAACTGGTCGCCCCTCGGGTGCCAGGCTCCCGCCGAGGCCAGGAACTGAATGCTGTTGAAGTGCGGGTCGATGGCGGTGTTCGTCAGTCGTCGGATGATCTGGCCCGATTGCGCGTCCGCCAGATACATGTCCACCGACAGCATGTCGCGCTCGGACAGGTAGACGATGCGCTGACCGTCCGGGCTGAGCGCTGGCGCAATGGCGAGACCCTCCCGCCTTTGCCCCTGCGCGAGCGGCCGGCCGTATCAAGCTGGCCATGCGGTCGAAGTAGTCCGGAAACGTCTTCGCCACGCAACCCGGATCATTGA
>CAZDLW010000213.1:0-10464 GCA_964505975.1 uncultured Bifidobacteriaceae bacterium
CGGGTCGCGCATGGTCGGGCGGAGGACGCGTTTTTCCGCGCGATGTCGTCGGGAGCCCGCCCCGGGGGACGCGCCCGCCGCGACGGCGACTGGTTCCTGAGGCAGCGGTGGACAGCGAAGGTCTCTAGGAACCGCAAACGTGCCGGTTCAGGTGGCTGTAGAACGGGCCCTCGAGAATCCGGCTCATCCATCAACTGCCGAGCCCAGATGACGGCAATCAACCGGTGACCCGACCAGCCAATCCTGGTATATATAGGTGGCCGTGCGACTTCAGGACGGTCACACCCGCCGCGAACTCTTGAAGGCCGCCATGGGCGGCGCCGCTGGAATTGTTCTGGCCAGCTCCAGCCGCCGCCTGTCGGCGGCAGCGGTGCAGGCAACCGTCGAAGACGCGAGTATCCTGCGGCTGAGCGACGACCTGTTCGTCGTGAAGATCCCCGGAGGAGCCAACGTCGTGGCCCATACCGGGGCCGATGGCGTCGTACTCGTTGACGGCGGATCGGCGGCCGCCTCCGAGGTCCTGATGGAGGTCGTTTCCCACCTGCCTGGCGGCGGCCCGGTTCATACGCTCTTCAATACGCACTGGCACCCCGAACAAGTCGGCTCGAACCAGCGGTTGGGCGAGGCAGGCACGACGATCGTCGCGCACGAGAACACGCGGCTGTGGTTGACGACGGATGTGACCTGGCCGTGGGATGGCCGGCGCTTCACGCGCCTGCCAAGAGTTGCGCAACCGAACAAGACCTTCTATACAACTGGCACGCTCGACTCGGGCGTGAGGTACGGGTACATCCCCGATGCCGCGCATACCGATGGCGATATGTACGTGTACTTCCCTGAGCACAACGTGCTCGCCGTGGGAGACGTGGTCTCGGGCGAAGGGTGGCCCGTCGTCGATTGGGTGACCGGCGGCTGGATTGGCGGCATTGTCGGGGGCCTTCAGCGAGTGCAGACCCTGGCCAATGAAGAGACACGGATCGTGCCAGCGCGTGGGCCGGTGCTCGGCCTGGCAGACCTCAGGACTCAATTCGAAATGTATGGCACGATCTACGAGCGGCTGACGCGACTGCTCAACACAGGCCGCGGACCGGACGAAGCCGTGGCAGCCCGGCCGACCAAGGAGTTCGACGACCGTATGGGGAATCCGGACGTGTTCGTGCGGCGCGCGTTCGAGAGCCTGTGGGCCTACTTGTCGCCGGATGCGTGAAAGTCTCGTGTTGCGCCCGTGAAGCGGACAACGACATTGGACCGCTATGCGGCCCTAGGACGTACGATGCATGGCTAAGACTCGACCGCGTCTCACGCTCGTGATGTTGCTGGCCGGTGCGCTCATCGTCTCGCTGAGCGGAGTGTTCACGGCCTCGCAGGAGGCGCCTGCCCCTTCGCCGTCCGATGCCCAGCGACAGTTGACCACCGTCACGCAGTACTGCGCCGGCTGTCATAACGATCGCGTGAAGACTGCCGGCGTCAGCTTCGACGGTCTGACCCCCGAGAGCATTGGCCGGCATGCCGATGTGTTCGAAAAGGCGGTACGGAAGCTTCGGGGGCGCGTCATGCCGCCGCCAGGTGCCAGACAGCCCAACGCCGAGACCGTCGAGGCGCTGATTGCCTGGCTCGAGGACTCTCTGGATCGAGCCGCCGGTCAGGCACACCTCCGCGACCAGGTCGTGCTGCACCGGCTCAACCGCACGGAATATGCGAACGCGGTTCGGGACCTTCTGGCCGTCGAGATTGACGCAACCGAACTGCTTCCGGCAGACGACGTGGCCGAGGGCTTCGACAATATCGCCACCGCGTTGCAGGTGTCGCCATCGTTCGTCGAGCGGTACGTCAGTGCGGCTCGAACAGTGGCGGTGAAAGCGGTTGGCAGGCCGGATGCACGCCCGGGAGGGTGGACCTTCCGTGCCGGACCGGGTAGCCAGCTCGGGCACGTCGCCGGCCTTCCGTTGGGAACGCGGGGGGGCATTCTCGCCAGGGTCGACCTTCCCGCGGATGGCGAATACGTGATCGACGTCGCCGACATGGCCACCCACATCTGGGGCAATGGGATGGAGTTCGAGAACACCCTGGTGGTGACGCTCGACAACCAGATCGTGTACGAGACCGTCGTTGGTGGCGAAGAAGACATGCGGCTCTACGACCAGGTGCAGGACGGTGCACTCGATCGAGTCAACGCCCGGCTGAAGAACATCCGTTTCTTCGCGACTGCGGGGCCACACCGGATTGGTGTGACATTCAGGCGCCGGACCTTCGCCGAATCGGACGATCAGCTGCGGATGTTCGTGCCAGGCGGCGGCCAGGAGCGGCTGTATCGGGTGAACGCCTTTCAGCTCCAGGGGCCGTTCAACCCGAAAGGGCTCAGTGCGACGCCCAGTCGCGAGCGCATCTTCCGGTGCTACCCGTCCCATGATGCAACGGCGGATGCGCAGCGGGCCTGCGCGAGGGAGATCATGGCTTCACTCGCGATGGGCGCGTACCGGCGCCCGGTGTCGGACGAGGACCTGGCCGAGCTGTTCGAGTACTACCAGGAGGGTTTGAGAGACGGCGGTTTCGAGGGCGGCATCCGGAGTGCGATTACCGGCGTGCTGGCAAGCCCCTTCTTCCTCTACCGCGGGGAACGCATCCCCGAGAGTGTGCGGCCCGGCGAGTCGTACGCCATCGACGATCTCGAGCTCGCGTCGAAGCTGTCGTTCTTCTTGTGGAACAGTATCCCGGATGACGAACTGCTGCAGCTCGGTATCGAGGGCACACTCAGCGAACCAGGCGTGCTCGACCGGCAGGTACGCCGGATGCTGGCCGATCCACGGTCAGAGACGCTGGCCAGCAATTTCGTGCACCAGTGGCTGGACATGAGACGGTTGGACGAGATTGTTCCGGACTCGGCCGTGTTTCCCTATGCATCCGGCCGAGCCGATCCCCGCGTGGATTTCCGCACCGAGCTGACGCTGTTCGCCGACAGCATCTTCAAGGAAGATCGCAGCGTTGTCGACTTGCTGACGGCGGATCACACGTTTCTCAATGAACGCATCGCGCTCCACTACGGAATCACCGACGTCAAGGGCGGTCGTTTCCGGCGGGTGCGTCTGGAACAGTCGGTTCGCTGGGGGCTGCTGGGCAAGGGCGGCGTACTCATGGCTGCCGCGTACCCCAACCGCACTTCGCCTGTCCTCCGTGGGGCCTTCGTTCTCAAGCACATTCAAGGTGTGCCGCCGGCAACGCCGCCCCCGGACGTTCCGACGCTGGACGAGACAGATCTGGGGACGGGGAAGGCGCTCACGGTTCGCGAGATGATCGCCAGGCATCGGGCGAGCCCGACCTGTGCCTCCTGTCATGCGGTCATGGATCCACTCGGACTGGCGCTCGAGAACTTCGATGCGACCGGACGGTGGCGCGACCGTGATCGGTATGCGGGCGTCGCGATCGATGCTTCCGGTGAGCTCCCTGACGGCACACCCATCACCGGTCCCGACGATTTGCGCGCGGCGCTGCTGCGTCGTCCCGAACAGTTCGTGCAGACGTTCACCGAAGGGTTGCTCACGTATGCGACGGGACGGACCCTGGAGCCCTACGACATGCCGACCGTGCGTCGGATCGTCCGTGAGACGGCGGGTGACGAGTACCGATTCTCATCCCTCGTGCAGGCTGTCGTGCGAAGCGAGCAGTTCAGAGTGCGTCGTGCGCCGCAGCCTGCAGCAGGTGAGGTGCGGGCCTCGGCCGCCGGACCTGGACCGCTATGCGGCGCAGAGTGAGAATTCTGTACTCGTTGTGGCGCGTGTGATGAGCGGCCGCGTAGCGGTCCTAGGCGCGCGAAGCGCGCCAAGTAGATACTGGCAACCAGCCAAGAGGCTGTGCGTCATCGGGATATCAAGGCGCGGAGCCCCATGGCTGGTTAGGAAGAGGCGGAATCAACGCCACGTTCATACGCGTGTTCGGTCATCCAAGGGAGATGTGACATGTTCCTGTTCAAGAGGCATATATCACGACGTGCGGTGTTGAAAGGCGTTGGCGCCAGCATTGCGCTGCCGCTCCTGGATGCGATGAGTCCCGCGGGCACTGCCTGGGCACAGACGGCGGCTGGCTCGACGCCGAAGCGGCTTGCGTTCGTCGGCTTTCCGCACGGCGCCATCATGAATCAGTGGTCGCCGGCGCAGACCGGTTCCGACTATGAGATGTCGCCCATTCTCGAGCCGCTGGCGCCGTTCCGCCAGCACCTGACCATCGTGTCGGGATTGAGGAACGCGCCCGGCGAGACGCCGGAGCCTCACGGATACATCGAGGCCACGTGGTTGAGCTGCGTGAAGCCCTGGGAATTCGGTGTGGGCCATCCGGACGCCGGCGTCACCGCCGATCAGTTGGCCGTGCGGTACATCGGCCAGGAGACACCGCTCCCTTCGCTGGAACTGACGACATCCCAGGTAGGAGCGCGCCTGGCCTGGCGGACGCCGACGCAGTCACTGCCACAGGAGGGCAACCCGCGCACGGTGTTCCAGAAGCTGTTCGGCCAGGGCGATACGGACGAGGAGCGTGCCGCGATTCTCCACGAGACCGGCAGCATCCTGGACCGCGTCAAGGCACAGGCCGCGCGGCTGCAGGCCAGCCTCGGCGTGAGCGATCGCGTTGTCGTCGGCGACTACCTGGATTCGGTTCGCGAGATCGAGCGGCGCGTGCAGATGGCGTCGCGGCAGGATACGTCCAGGCTGGATATTCCCGACGCGCCGGTCGGCACGCCGAACGACATCACCGAACACTTTGCGCTGATGTTCGATCTGATGGCCCTCGCGTTCCAGGCGGACATCACCCGCATCATCACGTTCTCGATGGATCGCGAAGCGAGCATGCGCACGTATACGAACCTCGACATTGCCGAAGCGTTCCATCCGCTCTCGCATCACGGGAACGATCCGCAGAAGCAGGACAAGCTGGTGCAGATTCAGCGCTATCACACCGAGGTGTTCGCCAAGTTCGTCGAGCGGCTGTCGAAGGCACGTGAATCCGAGGGCACGGTGCTCGATCACTCGACGATTCTGTACGGCAGCAACATGAGCAACAGCGACAAGCACGACAACGATCCGCTGCCGTCGGCCATCCTGGGCCACGCGCACGGGCGCATCAAGGGCGGACAGCACGTGAAGTACCCGCAGGACTCGCGCTTTGCCGACCTGCTGGTGACGCTGTTCGATCGGAACAACATCCCCGTGGAGAAGATCGGCAACAGTGGCGGCACCTTCTCGGAGATCTGACATGCGCGCGATGCTGGGATCGTGGCCGGTCGCGGTGGCGGCGGCCTGGGTGTGTACCGTCTCGATTGCCACAGCGGCCGAGACGAAGCTGCTCGACGCGGTCGAGTCCGGCAATCGCGCGGCCGCCATGCGCCTGCTGGCCGACGGTGCCGATCCCAATGCGCCCGGGCCCGACGGCACGACAGCCGTCATGTGGGCCGCGGCGAACGACGATGTCGAGCTGGTCCGAGCGCTCATCAGAGCCGGCGCGGACGTCACGCGGAGAAACCAGTTCGGCACGTCGGCGTTGACCGAGGCTGCCATCATTGGATCGGCGCCGGTGATCGAACTGCTCCTCGAAGCCGGCGCCGATCCCGATACACGGAATCCCGAAGGTGAAACGCCGCTGATGGCAGCAGCCCGCAGCGGCAACCTCGCCGCAGCCAGACGGCTGATCGACGCCGGCGCCGACGTCAATGCCCGAGAGGAGTGGGGCGGGCAAACGGCGTTGATGTGGGCGTCCGCACAGCATCAGGTGGAGATGGTGAGGTTGCTGGCGTCACGGGGCGCAGACGTCAATGCGCGCGGCGTCCTCCGCCAATGGGAACGCAAGGTCATCACCGAGCCGCGTCCCAAGGACATGAACAAGGGTGGATTCACGCCCCTGCTCTATGCCGCCCGTGAGGGGTGTGTCGACTGTGCGCGCCATCTCATCGCAGCCGGTGCCGACCCGGACCTCGAGGACCCGGATCGCGTCACGCCGCTCAACATGGCGCTGCTCAATCTGCACTTCGAGGTCGCGGCGTATCTGATCGAGGCCGGCGCCGACGTGGACAAGTGGGACCTCTTCGGGCGGTTTCCGCTGTACATGGCTGCCGACGTCAGCACGCTGCCGATGAAAGGGAACGGCGCCATGGCCGTACTCCCGAGCGAGGATTCGGTGACGGCGCTCGATGTGGCCCGGCTGCTGCTCGAGAAGGGCGCCAACCCGAATCTCCAGCTCAAGCGGCGCCCCCCCTATCGCGATGTGCCGCAGGATCGCGGTGGCGACTCGATACTGGCGCAGGGGGCGACGGCCCTGCTGCGTGCGGCACGAGCGGGGGACGCCCCGTTCGTCGAGCTTCTGTTGCAGCATGGGGCACTGGTCGATCTGCCGAGCAAAGAGGGCGTCACACCGCTGATGGCTGCTGCTGGTGTCGAGTTCGGTACGCGGGTAACGCGCGGCCGCAACCGCACCGACGAGGGCGTGCTCGCCACGATGCGGCTGCTGCTCGATGCGGGCGCCGATGTCAACGCCAGGATGGTGAGCGAGCGGAGGCCCATCGTGCCAGAGGGCACGTCGCAGGCAGGGGCGTTCGCCTTCAATGTGCGTGGACGTCCCAGCCAGGTACCCACTCCGTCTGCCGTGCCGGACCAGACTGCGCTCCACGGCGCGGCCGAGCGCGGCTTCACCGCCTTCGTGCAGTTCCTGGTCGAGAACGGAGCGGATCTGCAGGCGACGGACGCCGCCGAGCGAACGGCGCTCGACCTGGCGAAGGGCATCGGCGTGCGCGGCATTCGTCAACCCAACAGAGAGCCGTTTCCCGAGACGATTGCCGTACTCGAATCGCTGATGGCCGCACGGGGCATCCCGCTCTCATCCCCCGACTGAGTGGCCGCTCTGACTCCCACCGAGCTGGGTCCCACAACCCAGTTCGGCCTTGACGCTCCGGATGCGGTTTGCCCCACTGCCGTCGCGCGAGTCGTAGGTCGCCGTCCCGTCGCAACTCACGTGAGCTCCGGGATTAGAGGCCGGTTTCGGAGGGGCCGCGGAGCGCGCGATTGATCTGGCGGATGGCGCCGAGGTGATAGGCCAGATGCACGATGCTGCCGATCATACCGTTCAGTTCGATCTCCTGCACCTCGCGCGGCGTCTGTAAGGCCCGCAGCCAGCGTTCGGCCTCGGTGCGGAGATCGGCTCGCAGCGTCTCCCACTCATCGGAGGTGACAGTGGTTCTCCTCCAGCTGACGCTCCAGTCCGCGTCCGCGAAGGGATTCTCGCCGCCGCTCCACCGATTCATCAACGACACACCGTAGCGGAGATGATCGACGTGCGCGGCAATCGACGATCCGGTCTCCGTAAGGGCAGATGCTTCGGCTGCCGACAGGGTGTCGAGTGACGCGAGCAACCCCCGATCGCCGGCATTCAGCGCATAGCCGCCGGACGCAGAGGCACCGAAAGTCAGCTCGCTGAAGAGCGTCGCCAGGGTCTTCGTCAGATCGTCCGTACGCATCGTGTTGGGCCTCTGTTCAGTGAGCTCCCGTGGAGAGAGTCGTCCCGCTCCTGATTTTATGCGGCCCGCGCACGCGTCGCCGGCGCGGGATCATCCGTGCAGACGGTGTTCGGCTTCGACCGGGGCGCCGCCCTCGGCGAGCGTCAATGGGAGGCCGAACAGCGGGAACAGCTTCTCGGTATCGAGGAACGCGTTCCACGCGGCAATCCGGTCGCCGGAGAGCTCGAGGACGATGAGGGACCACGGACGAAAGCCGTCGGGGCCGACCCGGTACTGTGCGAACGCCGGGGAGCCGCAGGCGGCCCTCCACACCAGCCGCGACCCCCTGCACCCGATTCCTCGACCGAGCAACCAGGCACGAATCGCGTCTGGACCGCGCAGCCACAGCGTATACGGTGGCATCGAGAGCGTGGCATCTTCGCGCAGCAGTGCCACCAGACCATCGACATCGTAGCGGTGGAAGGCGTCTACGTAGCGCTCGAGCAGTGTCGACTGTGCCTCGGAGAGCGGTTCCGGGTTGGCGAGAACATCCCGGCTGGCGAGCGTGGCACGCGCGCGCTGGAGGACGCTGTTGACCGCCGCCACTGACGAGTCGAGGCACTCGGCGACCTCGGCGGCCGACCAGCCGAGCACTTCAGTGAGCAGAAGTGCCGCCCGTTGCCGGGGCGGCAGGTGCTGGAGCGCGGCAACGAACGCCAGACGGGTGCTCTGGCGCAGTGCCGTCCGCTCGAACGGGTCGGCGTCGCCCGGCAGGATCCGGGCATCCGGAATCGGCTCGAGCCAGTGCGTGCGGGGACGCGTCTCGAGCGGGTCGTCCACGGTTCCAGGTGTGCTCTCCTCCGTCGGGCGGGCGCGACGTGCGCGGGCCGCGAGCGCATCGAGACACACGTTCGTGGCGATTCGATACAGCCATGTGCGCAGCGACGCCCGCCCGTCGAATCGGTCGAGGCTCCGCCAGGCGCGCACCATCGTGTCCTGCACGGCATCGTCGGCGTCGAAGGCCGACCCGAGCATCCGGTAGCAGTGACCCGTCAGGGCGGAACGATGGGCTTCCAGGTGACCGATATCGAACGACATATCGACCTTCTGATTGTACGCGCGAGGCTTCGTGAAGGTCTGTCTTCGCTACAATGGCCAGCGTCGTCTGCGGTTGGCCCGCCCCGTGACCCCATGCAGACGCCTCACGCGAGGCCCATCCGAATCGGATGGCGGTTGACTGGCCGGGGGCTGCGGCGTCGGCCCCGCTGGCAGTGAGGTCCACGTGCTGCTCATCGTGTATGCGTTGCTTGCTCTCGGTTTGTCGTTCTTGTGCTCGATTCTCGAAGCCGTGCTGCTGAGTCTGACTCCATCCTATGTGGCCGCCCGTGCGCGCGATGGGACCGCGACGGGAGTACTCCTGAAGACGTGGAAGGACGACATCGATCGGCCGCTGGCGGCCATCCTCAGCCTCAACACGATTGCCCACACGATGGGAGCGGCTGGCGTCGGGGCTGAAGCCACGCGGCTCTTCGGAAGCGCCTGGCTTGGTCTCGTCTCCGTCGTCCTGACGCTCCTGATTCTCGTCCTGTCGGAGATCATCCCGAAGAGTCTTGGAGCGAGGTACTGGCGGCAGTTGGCTCCGGTTGCCGCACGTATCCTCAGGGTACTGATCTGGCTCCTGGGTCCGCTCGTGGCGCTCTCGGCCCGCCTCACCCGAATGGTGTCCGGGCGCGGCCTCGTACATGCCGTGCACCGCGACGAGCTCATGGCATTAGCCGAACTGGGAGGACGATCAGGGCTCTTTCGTCCCGAGGAGTTGCGGATTCTCAACGGCGTCCTGCGCGTTGGCACAGTACGCGTGCGCGACATCATGACGCCGCGAACGGTGCTCGTCACGCTTTCGGAACGGTTGACCGTGGGGGAGGCCGTGGCGCAGGAAGCCATGCTCCGATTCTCGCGAATACCTGTGTATGGGGCGGCTGGATCGGATGATCTCACCGGGTACGTGCTCAAGGACGAGATCCTGCTCCGCGCGGCCCGTGACGATCATGCCGTGACGCTCCAACAGATCAAGCGGCCGCTCCTAGTCGTGCCGGAGACACTGCCTGTCCCTCAGGCGCTCGACCGGTTCCTTCGTCACCGCGAACATCTCGCCCTCGTCGTGGACGAGCACGGTGACGCGGCTGGCATTGTTACGCTCGAAGACGTGATTGAAACCGTGTTGGGGCTGGAGATCGTGGACGAAGCCGACACCGTGCAGGATATGCAGGAGCTCGCACGGCAGCAGTCGAAGATGCGCAAGCGCGCCCTGGGGCTTGCGCCACCGGACACTCAGGACGAGGAGACGCACGCGAGTACGAAATCGTCATCTGGGGCCGCATAGCGGTCCACTGCGGGGACCTGGCGACGGTCTGAGCCATCGTTCGCGCCAGGGTGATGATGGCGCGTACGACGGCTCCAGCGTTACCGCTGCGGGGAGCCTTCCTCCGCGCGGCCCGCACTGAGGATGTTGCGCATCGCGTAGTTGCCTTCGTGGCACGCATACTCGAACAGCCGCTGCTCCGGGTCGGCCGTCAGCCGCATCCCCCACGTCCACGGCCGCGTCCACGTTTCGGGATCGATGACGGTCATGGACCACTCGATGACGCCCGGCGCCATCGGTGTGAACCGCTCGACCAGCCTGATTCGGGGCGTGCCGCCCCGGTACGGCGCCCTGAGATTCATCGTCTCCACGACGAGCGTATTGCCGTCCCAGTGGCCGCGGGCCTCACCCATGTGCGAGAGAAGACCGGTCCGGGGGCTGTTGTCCAGCGGGATGACCCGCGTTTCGTGAATCATCTCGTATCGGATGGCCACGAGGCCCGGTGCCTGCGTGATGTCGTAGGCGTTGCCATAGATCGCGGGCATCATCGAGCCGGGGAAACCGCGCGAGATACAGCGATCGTAGAGGCTCCGATCCAACCACGAATTCGCCTGTCCTCCCTGTCCGGCCC
>CAZDLW010000214.1:0-10413 GCA_964505975.1 uncultured Bifidobacteriaceae bacterium
CTAGATGGCAGTATCTCCTGCCCGCGCTCCGCGCGGGCGAGACGCCTTGAACGGCCGGTCGACTCATTTGCAAGGATTCCGACCGTTCAAGCCGTCTAAAGGCGCTCCACCTGACGAGACCGTGAATAGGAGGACACCGTGCGGGCGTTGATCCTGGTCGTGCCGCTCATCGTCGTTGTTGGCGCGTGCACGCGTGCCGAGTCGAATGTGTCGTCCTTTGCCGCGCCCTCTCCCGTAGCAGCGCCGTCGCCGACCGGCACCTCTGGAAGCTCTTCGTGCGGCAGCGTGATCACGTCGACGCTGAACGGCGGCCTGGTTGTCGGTGCAGGCGAGACCTGCGTGGTCGACGCGCGGATTAACGGCAACGTCCGCGTGTACGGCACGCTGGTCCTGCTCGACGGGCGCCGCATCGAAGGCGATGTCGAGGTGCTTGGCGGCGCACTGAAAGCCATGGCGAACAGCCGGGTGACCGGCAACGTCACCGCACAGGCACGCGTCGATCTGACTGGAGCGCGCATCGACGGCAATCTCAGGTTCGTCGCACCTGGGGAGCTGTGGTTCGCGGACGGCACGACGAGCCTGAAGGGCAACCTGGAGTTCGATGCGCCGACGGTGGTTGCCGGATCTGGACACGCGGTCGTCGATGGCAACGCGAACTGCGGCGGTAACGTGGTGGACAATCACGTGGGCACCATCACCACGAAAGGGAAGAAGCAGGGCTGTCCGGCCACGTTTTGAGCGTCCGCGCCCCGTGCATCACTCGCTCCATCCTGTCCGGCCTTCGGGGTATTCGCCGTTCACGGTAGGCAACCGGTCCTCACGACACGTTGTCCTCGGCGGAGGACGAGTCTCTCCTTCAGTTCACGCACAGACCGCAACATCGTTCGAAACGTAGGAATCTCCTCGCGCGGCACCCGGCTCACGCTGGCAGCATCTTTGCCCGGATGCTCGAACAGGAGATCCGTGATCTCCACGACAGGAGGTTCGATATGGTCGCGAGGTCTCTTGCTTCGGCGCTCGTGCTGCTGGCTCTGAGCATCCCTGCCTGGGCCGCGAGCGAATCCGCGGGATCGACGCACCTCGATCGCGTCGGCACGCGAGAGAATCAGCAGGTATTCCGCGATGTGCAGAGTGCGGTGTTGCGATATCCGCACTTCACCATCTTCGACAGCGTCCACGCTCGGATAGACGAGGGAGTGGTCGTGCTGTCGGGCAAGGTCACCATGCCGTACAAGCGCGAGGAGATTGCGAAGCGCGTCGTCAGAGTCCGTGGTGTTCGAGAGGTGCAGAACCAGATCGACGTGCTGCCGGTTTCGCAGTTCGACGATGCGCTCCGCGTGCAGATTGCGCGGGCGATCTACAGCCACGCGGCGTTCCGGCCGTTAGCGTCCATGGTGAATCCGCCGATTCACGTCATCGTGGATCGCGGGCGGGTGACACTCGAGGGCGTGGTGCAGAGCGAGGTCGATCGGGCCCTCGCACGGTCGATTGCCGGGTCGTTCAATGCGTTCGAGGTCCGGAACGCGCTGAAGACGGCCGTGGAGGCGCGAGCCGAGCTGGAACGGATCTGAGGAAGGCGGGCGCCTGGTCCCGCCGCCGCGGGGCCCGCGCTAGTGGTGACCTGGCCGGCTATCCATCAGGTGGGTAGCCGGACGGGCCTTACCCGATCCCGGTCAACTGGCGTGTCATGGCAGCGCGAAGGCAAACAGTGCGCTGCCGGCGGCAATCGCCACGTATTGTTTGCCATTCACGGCGTAGCTCATAGGCCCGCTGTTCACCTGCCCGCCCACCGATGATCTCCACAGCAGGTCGCCCGTGCGCGCATCGAGCGCGAAGAAGTATCCCTCACGCCCGCCGCTGAACACGAGATCCGTTGCCGTGCTCAAAACGCCTGCCCACGTGATATCGCTCATCCGGAATTCCCACTTCGGGTCGAGGGTGTGCGGATCGTATCCACGGACCACTCCGTACGCCTCGTCGTCGTTGTTGTAGAACGGGACGAGGTTGATCTGGCCCATGGCTGTCTGCCGGGTATTGGTTCCTGCGGGCCGAGGGAACTGGCCGGCAACGGCGACGGTTCCCGTGTTCTCCCAGTGCGCGACGTAGAACAAGCCGGTCCGCGGACTGTAGGACGGTGCGGACCAGTTGATGCCGCCATGGACGTGCGGATGAATGAGGGTGCCCTCCGGCGTGGGGAACTTGACGCGGTTCGGCCGACCGCTGCTGTCGAAGCCGTCCATCCAGTTCACCTTGACGTACGGCTTGCCTCTGAGGAATTCGCCCGTGACCCGGTCGATCGCGTACATCAACCCGTTGCGGTTGGCCCAGAGCATGACCTTTCGCGGGCGGCCCTCCCATTCGAGATCCGCGAGCACCGGCACCTGCGTCGCGTCGTAGTCGAGCTCGTCGTGGGGCGTGAACTGGTAGTACCACTGGAGCCGCCCGGTGTCGGCGTCGAGCGCCACGACGCTGTCGCTGTACAGGTTGTCGCCGAGGCGGGAGCTGCCGTCCCAGGCCGGCGAGGGATTGCCAGTCCCGAAGTACACGAGGTTCGTCTCCGGGTCGTACGCGCCTGAATTCCACACACCGACGCCGCCGGTCTTCCACGAATCGCCGGACCACGTCTCGTTGCCAGGCTCGCCGGGGCCGGGAATCGTGTAGAAGCGCCAGACCTCCGCTCCAGTCTTCGCGTCGTATGCGGCGATGTACCCGCGGATCGGACTGTCACCTCCGCCGGTCCCCACAATCACCTTGTCCTTGACGACGAGCGGCGTGTGCGTGATCGAGTATCGTTCCGCCGCGTTGGCCACTTTCGTGTTCCAGATCTGCTGGCCGCTCCTGGCGTCGATCGCGATGAGGTGCGCGTCGATCGTGCCCATGAACAACGTGTCGCCGAGCAGGGCGACGCCGCGGTTCACGCGTCCGCAGCAGGGGCGCCCTTCGGGCGCGGGCGTATAGGCAAAGGTCCAGAAGGGGCGACCCGTTGCGGCGTCGATGGCCACCACGTCGTTTGGCGCCTGGACGGTATACAGCACGCCATCCACGACGAGCGGCGTCGCCTCGAACTTCTCGAGCGACCGCGCCTGCCAGATCCACTGGAGCCGGAGGTCCTTGACGTTGTCGGGTGTGATCTGCGTCAGCAGCGTGTGGCGATGGTTGGCCGGTGTACCCGAATACGAGAGCCAGTTCTGGGGCTCGCGGTCAGCGTCGAGGATGCGTTCGAAGGAGACTTGCGCGTGCAGCGAGGCTGCCGTCAGCAGGACGATGAAGAGCGTTCGAACCGGCATGGAGTCACCAGAGTGGTATGAGTGAACGTCGATCCTGCGTGACCACTATCGCAAGGACCCGAGATAGCGGACCACGTCGGCAATCTCCTGTGGGGTGAGCCTGTCCCGATACGATGGCATGGGTGTGTCCACGAAGCCGTACTCGCGCAGCTCGGCCTTCAGGAAGGATCGCAGGCGTTCCTGCGTATCGAGGATCTGCACCGTGAACGTGTCGTGATTGAGCAGTCGGCCGGTGAGCGTCGTTCCGTCCGGCGTCACCACACGATAGAAGCGGTTTGCAGGCAGTACGACCGACTCGGGTGCCAACAGCGACTCCTCCAGCTCGGTCGCCCTCCGCGTCGCACCCACGCGGCTGAGGTCGGGGCCGACGCGCGAGCCGACGCCGTTCACCCGATGACACTGCATACACGCGCCCTTGGTCTCGAAGATCTCCCGTCCTCGCGCCGTGTTTGCGATGACGGCCGCGCCTCGGCTCGCCGCCGCGAGCGATCGCAGGTACGACACCACCTGCGCGGCCTGCTCGGCGGTCATGTTGCTGGCGGGCATCGGCGTGTTCGGGATGCCCGTGCGAATGATGCGCACGAGATCCTCGTCCGAGAGGGGCCTTCGGAACTGTCCGCGTCCGAGATCGATGCCGGCAATGAGATCCCCGTCGGGCCCGTGACAGTTCGCGCACTCGTTCCGGTAGGCCCGCTCGCCGTCCAGCAGGTCGGCGGCGGTTTCGTGCTGCGCGGACAGGACCGACCGACTCGGGGCTCCGAGCACGGCACACAGCACGAGGACACAGACGCAGGAGCGCAGCATATCGATGGCATATGGGACACCTGGTGAGGCCCGGAAGTCAATGCCGGTCGGTCGACGGAGGACTTTGCTACGCGCCGCACCGAGGCTGCGCGACGGGGCGGGCGGTGTCAGGTCCGGCGCATCCAGGCCGCGCTCTGATACCGGATGTCCAGATACCTCTCGAACGTCTAATGCATCCAATTGCGAAGGTCGTTCCCGCAGGAGTAGCCTAGTACCATGACGACGGTCGACGAGATCTCCGGAGCGGTCAAGCGCCTCCCGAAGAAGGATCTGGCGCGATTCCGGAAGTGGTTCGCCGAGTACGACGCCGGTGTGTGGGATCGGCAGCTCGCGGCCGACGAAAAGGCCGGCGAGCTCGACGCCTTGATTCGCGAAGCACAGCGCGACCACCAGGCCGGCCGCACGAATCCACTGTGACACACCACGCCAACGTCATCGGGAAGCGGTACGGGCGCCCGAGAAGGGGCTTTCCGGGTTGGCGCGAGAGGGAAGCACATCGTGATGACCAACGGCCACCGGATCGTAACGATTCCGAGGCACGACCCCGTGAATGCCTACACGATGGACTGGAATCGTGCATGATGCCGGCCTGACGATCGATGAGTTCCGGCAGTTGACTGTGAGCTCCTGCCAGCCTCGTCTGCCCCTGCACACGCGTCTCGAGCCCGCGCGGTGACTCGGCGCGCGCCAGGCCGACGTAGCGACATGGAGCCGCCGCCCGTGCACATCAACCCCGACCACTTCCTCGAGACGCCCGCGGGTCGCTTCATCACACCGGAGCGGAATGCATGGGCATGGAAGGAGTGTTACGCCGCCCTGGAAGAGGCGTTGAGTGCCGCCAACCCGAACTCGCGGCTCTTCCTCATGGTCGGTGCCCAGGGTTCTGGCAAGAGTACCTGGGCGCGCCGGACGATCGCCGACGACCCGAACGCCATCGTCTTCGACGCCATCCTGGTCAAGCGTTCCGAACGCGAGCCCATCCTTGCCCTGGCATGCCGCTTTCAGGTTCCGGCAATAGCGGTCTGGTGCCGGACGCCACTATCGGTGTGTCTCGAGTGGAATGCCGCGCGCCAGCCTGGCGAAGTTATCAAAGAACAGAATATTCGAAACGTCTTCGCCGCCCTAGAGCCTCCGACCTCGGTCGAGGGCTTCGCAGCCGTGATCGAGGTCAATTCGAGTGCAGCCTGACCCGTCGGTCGAGTCGACTCGCGCTTCACCCGCAAGGTCAGACTTTCAGGAGTAGCTGGATTGGCACGCGTACGCGAGCCCGACCTTGCTGCTCGCGAGGCGGGAGCGGTTGCCGACACGGCTGCGGGTCCGAGACGCGGCCTCGCCGCGCCAACCATGCTCCGTGATTGATTCGCGTTGATGATGGTGCGGCGCGTCAAACGGCCCGAAACGGGCACTCCCGCGGCGCGGACTCCATCCGTTCGGGATGTGACACGCTCGACCATCGATCCGCTCGAGAGTCGTCTGCGGCGTCACGCTACAATGGAGATGCGTCCAGCGTGACGGAAGGATTACGAGACCATGTTCGATCCGATGTACTTTCTCTTCATCCTGCCCGGGCTGGCTCTGTCGATGTGGGCCAGCATGCGCGTGAAGCACGCGTTCGACAAGTATTCGCGGGTGCGCTCCATGCGGGGATACACGGGTGCGCAGGCGGCCCAGGCACTGCTGCGCGGCGCCGGCATCACCGACGTGCGCATCGTCCGTTCGCACGGTGTGCTCTCGGACCATTACAACCCCGTCACCAAGACACTGGCGCTCTCGGAACCGGTCTACGGCTCGGACTCGATTGCTGCCGTGGGAGTTGCCACGCACGAGGCAGGGCACGCGATTCAACACGCCCGCCACTACGCCCCGCTCTGGGTACGATCCGCACTCGTCCCGACAGCCAGTATCGGCTCCAGCATCGGCTACTTCATGATGCTGATCGGGTTGATCCTGACGTCCACCAACCTGGTGCTGCTTGGGGCGCTCCTGTTCTCAGCGGTTCTGCTGTTCCAGATCGTCACGCTTCCGGTGGAGTTCAACGCATCCAACCGCGCCAAAGCCCTCATCGTGGAGCATGGCATCGTATCGATGCAGGAGCGCGCCGGCGTGGACAAGGTACTCAACGCGGCGGCGCTCACTTACGTGGCCGCGGCCGTCAGTACGCTGCTGACGTTGCTGTATTTCCTCTGGCGCTCCGGCCTGATCGGCGGCCGCCGCTAGTGGTGTGTCCACGAAATGGCTGGTGCACCGGCCGAATGCCCAGCTATTTTGTGGACACACCACTACAGTCAGTCGTGTGGGCCGGCTTCAGCCGGCCCAAGGCCAGGCCCCCCACGTCGGCATGTGGCGCGAGGCTGCGGGGCCGATAGTCACCCGTTCGACGGTCTCAACCCCGTTGGAACAATCGATCGAGCGGCAGCTCGAACTCGGGCAGGAGCGGCGTCGTCAGCACCGCGTGATCCCGCAAAGTGAGTCTGGAGATCCGGCACAGCATCCCACGGGCAACACGACGGTACACGGTGACGACGCCGCCGTCGGTGTCCACCATCCAATACTCCCGTACTCCCCCTCGCGCGTACAATCGCCGCTTCGTCTGTTCGTCGTGATTGCGCGTGCCCTCGGACAGGATCTCAATGACGAGCGCCGGTGCGCCTTGCACGTTCTTCTCGGTCAGGATGTCTGTCTGATCGTCGGCGACGAACAGCAGATCCGGCTGGACGACATCGAACCGCGAGAACACGACGTCGAACGGTGAGAGGTATACCTGCCCCAGCGCGGGCCGATTGGCGAGAAAGTTGCCGAACGCCAGATGCAGTCGACCCAGAATCGCCTGATGACGGCGGACTGGCGACGACATCACGAAGTGCTCCCCGTCGATGATCTCGTGCCGCTTGCCGTCTTCGGGCAACTCCAGCAAATCGTCGTACGTCCACTTGCGACGGACGCTAGTCCCGGCAGACATCGTTGTATTCCATCCTTTTCGGCCGTGCGGGCTCGATCGATCACGAATCGCGACAGGTGCGAGATGTGTGCCGGCCGCGTTGCGGACACGTTCCGGCATCACGCGCTGCACGTTGGCGACTACTGCAACACGTGCATGTCTCGACCTTCGCAAGAACTGCGAGCCCCCCAAGGCCAACGACGACGATGCCATCGTCGAGCGCCAGAGTCAACCTCTCGTATCGCCCTTGCCGAAAGGCTAGACGGCTCCCGAGATACGTCTCGAGGTTCAGGCCGGTGAGCCCGGTGCCGATGCGCCCAGCCGCGACAGCAGGCGGGTCATGTCGTTGTGGAAGTCGGGATCGTGGCGAATATCGATCCCCTGGCGGCGCGCGAGCGGGTGAAGGTCCTCGGGCAGTTCCTCCGCGCGCGGCATACGGGCTCCATCGACGAGGAGGGGAACGACGGGAATCCTGCGACGGAGCGCGGAACAGATCTCGATCCGAACGAAGTCGTTCGGATCGTCGATCCGTCTCGACCCCGTCGCGGAAGGCTCGAGCCACCGCGGGCCGATCACGGCAAAGAGCACCGTGCAGCGCTCGACCTCGTGATCGAGATGGTCGACGAAGTCCACGCCAAACGGGATGTTGTCCACATCCTTGAACACGTGGGTAACGGCAGTTTCGCGTGCCAGCCGGTCGCAAATGCGCCCGACGATAATCGCGCTGTCTTCGCGGCGATACGACACGAACACGCGATGGGTGCCTGCTGCGCTCACGGCCGGGGCGGACGCATCAGGGCGTGGCGCCGGCGCTTCGGGGAGACGCGCCGGCGGGTGCGGGAGCGCCGGGCTCGACTCGCGGAGCGCCGAGAAGAGCGCCTGCTGGAACTGCTGGAGGTTCTGTGCGTTCTTCCCCCAGTCGAACAGCTGACCGGCTTCCGAGCTCGCGCGGACAGTGCACGTGCCGTCGGTGTGCTCGTCGACATGGATGGCCATCTGCTCGCCAAGCGACCAGAGTGAGGCAGGCGTGCGGGCCGCCACGCTGCGGCCGTCCTGTGATCGAGAGGCGATCTGCATGCCGGTCGACAACAGCGCGCGCTCGACGGCAGGTGTGGTTGCGACCAGCGAGTGCGGCACCTGGATGGTCGTTTCTTTCTTCGCGCCCATGTCAATGACTGGCCACCGGCATTTTCCGCTCGGCGCATGGTCCGCGTCCACCCCTGGCCGCAGCAGCTCAGGCGACGTCATGGGCGGAGTGCGGCAGTGGTGCTGCCGTCTAGCAAGGCGGAGCCCCGCTAGGTATCGACGCTTCGGTCCATCAGGTATCCGGCGATGGCAACCATCGCGGCGACGACCAGTACGACGAGAGCGACAGTGAGACCGAGTGCCATTCTGCTCCTGGGAAAGAGGAATCAGGCGAATGTCGTGTCCATCAGAATGCATGCCCGATGAAGGGGAGCATGCGGCCGAAGTACATGACACCCACCCACATGACTATTCCGGAGGCCGCCACGGCCTTGGCGCTCACCGGCGCGCTGTCGCCGGCGCCGACGGTCCAGGGTTCGTCGAAGACCGTCAGGTACAGGAGATTGAGGCCCGCCACCACGAGCATGCCGATCTTCCAGTAGAAGGCGAGGTTCCCCGCGTACTGATCCGGGGCCGCGGTCACGAACGCCATGCCGGTGGCGACGTTGATGGCGAGCCCCAGCACTGCCCATGGAAGCAGCCGATGCAGGGAAGCGAACGAGGCTTCCTTCATCAGGCCGAGCACGCGCAGGTTGACGAAGAGGACGACGCCGAACAGGAGCCAGAGCCCGATGAAGTGCAGGGCCTCGCTTGCCGGCCACACCCAGGTCTGGCCGACGACCCATGCCCCGATGGTTGCGGCCGAGAGCGTGGCGGTCTCCCCGGCTGCGGCCGCGCTCGCCGCATACGCTTCTGCCGTGCCCTGCAGGATTTCAGGATGGCGGATGGGGCCGGCGAGGTTGGCGGCACGTCCCATTGCTGCCACCGTCAGCACCGACAGGATCAGCACGGTGGCCAGCGCGGCGCCGCCCGGGCGGCCGACGCGGCGAGCCTGCCAGAGGGCGAGCCAGGCGACGAGCCCGGTGACCTGCATGAGCAGCAGCCCCAGCAGAGCCATGTCCTGGTGGCGATCGATCATGGCACTCGACACGCCGGGCTCGTTCTGGATGTCCTGCTGTGCGGATACACCGGACAGATACACCGGGATCGCGAGCAGTGCGATGACGAAGAGCAGTTCGAGACTGACGCGCTGCAGGTCGGTGCTCTTCCGCGTGAACGAGAGCAGGAGCAACCCGAGTGCGATCACCATGCCCAGAGTCGGCAGATGGTTGATGACGAGGTGTACGTGGGACGCAGTCATGTTGTGATGTACCGCCGTCGCGGATGCCGTGCCGGCTCAATAGATGTACGCGATCAGACGGCCGGCAGTCGTCGCGGCCAGCCAGAGAACCAGTAAGGTCATCGCGAGGGTGACCGCGTTGGGCGGCAACCCCCCGTCCCTGGTGAGCGGGCTGTCGAACACCCGCGTTTTCAGCATCCGCAGATTGGCGACCGCCAGCGCCACGAAGAACAACTTGATGTAGAAGATCGGCTGCGTCATTCGCGACGTGGCGTCGGCCATGAGTAGCGCAACGCCCGAGAACACCGTGAATCCGAATCCAACCCACATCACCGGAAAGAACCGGTTGAGCGAGGCGATCGGCACTCTCGGGGCGAACCCGATCAGCCGGAGGCAGATGCCGCTGCTGATCCCGGCGACGGTGGCGAGCCCAATCGTGTGAAGGAAGAGAATGGTCGGATATCCCAGGAGCGAGCCCGATTCACGGACCCACGTGGAGATCCCGAGCTGTTCAATCCAGACGAGGAAATTCATGCGTCTCTGTCGTGAGCGGCAGCCAACCGCCACGGTCGTGGCCGACTGCCTTCAGTCGCGTGCACGCCGGGTCCGGAGCCGACGGCGTCTACAACGTCCATGTGAAATTGAAGCAGGTAACTGCGCCTCAGTTTACATCCGGGCGACGATGTTGGCCACACAAACGAGATCCGTGTGTCGGTCACGCGGCGCAAGGGAGGTCCCGACGGCCACTCATTCTTCGGCACGCCGCACGGGCGTCGAGACGGGAATCTGGAGGACCGCTCCTGCACGGATGGTGGAGCGCGTTCCCATGCGGTTGGCCTGTTGAATCGCGGGGATCGTGGTCCCATGGCGGGTGGCGAGGCTGGTGAGCGTGTCGCCGCGCGACACGCGGTGGGCGACGTGGCGCGTACCCGTGGACTGCCGCTGACGTGACGCGGCTGCGCTGTCGGGGACGCGCAGCCGCTCGCCGACCAGAATGGCGGTGCGACGCCCCATCCCGT
>CAZDLW010000215.1:0-10323 GCA_964505975.1 uncultured Bifidobacteriaceae bacterium
GCCGGCGCCGACATCGACGCCACCGAGCGGGCGCGCGGATACTTTGCTCCGTATCCGCCCTCGTCACCGTCGGTGGGCCTGCTGCGCGACGGGAAGCTCGTCTTCATGCTCGAGCGGCGCGACATCGAACAGCGCGACGCCACGTCCATCGCGGCGCAGCTCACTGCGGCGTTCGATCGGTACTGCGCGCCAATCGCAACGCCGTAGACCTCGCGAGCGCAGGCTCGCGAGGATGACTTCCTGACGGGCCGCCTTCAGAGCGCGTGAAGAAATCACGCATTCCGCGCCAGTGCAGAGCGCTCATGCATCGCGAGTCCAGGTGCCGGCGGCTGGGTATGCTGGGCGCCGCGACCTATGACTCAGGATCCGGATCAGGTAAAACGCGCCCGTAGCCTGAGGCCCGCGCTGGTCACGGACCAGCGCGGGTCGCCATCCCTCGGGCGGAGGGCGCGTTTTCCCGCGCGATGTCATCGGGAGCCAGCCCAGCCGCCGGCACGATTCCCTGCGCCAACACAGGTGAGCACCGTGGGAGCACAGCGCATGAATTTTTCACACGCTCTTCAGCCGGCCCTGCTGCGGTTTGTGCGGCGAAACGGTGAACCAGTCATCCGCCTCGGGTGTGCATCTCGAGATGCGGATCGCGGCGCAGGCGGTCCACCGGAATGAAGGGGCTGCGGTCCCTGTGCGCCAGCCGCTCTTCGGCCCCTCGATCGCGCCGGGCTTCCCACGCGCTGCGGATTGTGTCGGCAATGGCGCTTGTCGTGGCCCCGGCACGCAACAGCTTCCGCAGATCTATGCCGTGCGTGGCGTACAGGCACAGGTACCAGAGACCGTCTGCCGTGAGCCGGCTGCGGTCGCACGAGGCGCAGAACGGCTCCGTAGTGGACGAGATCACGCCGAAGACGGTTCCATCCGGCAGACGGTACCGGTCGGCCGGGGCCGAGGTGACCTCCGTGACCGCTTCGATCGGCCCGTAATGCTGCTCGAGGCGTTGCAGGATCTCGCGCCGGGAGACCACCCGCTCCATGGACCAGTGCGTCGCACCGCCAACGTCCATGTACTCGATGAAGCGCAACTCGGCCGCGTGGTCGCGAGCGTACTCGATCAACTCCACGAGCTCATCGTCGTTGACGCCACGGATGACGACGGTGTCGATCTTCAGTCCGGGAAAGATTGGAGCGGCGGCGGCAATGCCCTCGAGCACACGATCCAGCTCGTCGTAGCGAGTGAGCGCCCGAAACCGGTCTGCGCGCAACGTGTCCAGGCTGACGGTGAGGCGATGCAGCCCCGCATCGCGCAGCGGCTGTGCATGCTGTGCGAGCAGGATCCCGTTCGTCGTCATGGCCAGGTCGCGGATCGCGGGTCGAGCGGCCAGTTGGCGCACGAGATCGGGCAGGCTCCGCCTCAACAGCGGTTCTCCGCCGGTGATTCGGACTTTGTCCACGCCAAGGGTCGTGAAGACATCCACCAGCGCTTCGATTTCCTCGAAGTGCAGGATGTCTTCGCGCGGCAGCCACACATAGTCCGCTTCGGGCATGCAGTAGCTGCAGCGCAGATTGCAGCGGTCCGTAACGGAAAGCCGCACGTTCGACAGCGGGCGCTGGTGACGATCCAGGAGCACGGTACGATTATCGCCGGTTTCGCGCGGTGTTCGTCATTTCTGCGCCAGGGGCCGGTCACGACGCGGAGTCCGTGCGGAATTACGGGAAGAAAGCGCTCTCGGACTGGCTGCGGGAGCGACTCGATTTCGCCACAGTCCAGACCCGGCCATTCGCCAGAACGACGAGGGCGGCGATGTGTAGCGGGGCGTGCGGTTGCGCTCGGTTGGGTCCGAGGGTCGGCTATACGACCGAGAGTCTCGTGCGGTCGTGCGGTCGGAAGGGAAACGCGGTGCGCTGCCCGCCAAAGCCGGCACCCCAGCGGCCGGCAATGGCGCGGCCGCAGGTCGGGCAGGTGCCGTCGGCGGCAACGCGGTACTCCTGAACGAGGTAGCCATACCGGCTGATCAGCCGGTCGCCGCAGCCCGGGCAGTCTGTATGCTCGAGGTCGCCCACTTGTCCTGGAAGATTGCCGGCATACACGTGATGCAGACCGGCGTCCTTCCCATGCTTGGCCGCTCGGAGGAGCATGGCCGGCGTGGTCGAAGATGCGCCGGTCATCTTGTAATCCTGATGAAAGGCGGTGACATGCCAGGGGATCTCGCGAGACACGCGGGAGATGAACGCGGCGAGCCGGCGCAGTTCCGGATCGCTGTCGTTGAATCCGGGCACCAGGAGCGTCACGATTTCGACCCAGACGCCCGCCTCGTGCAGCCAGCGAATCGTGTCGAGGATTGGATCCAGTCGTCCACCAAGCTCGCGATACCGCCGATCGTCGAAGCTCTTGAGGTCCACCTTGTAGAGATCGATGTGCGGGCGCAGATACTCCAGCACGCGTGGCGTTCCGTTGCCGTTGGACACGAATCCCGTGACGAGCCCGTGCGCCCGAGCCTCTGCGAAGATTTCCACCGCCCACTCCACCGTGATGAGCGGCTCGTTATACGTGGACACGAGCATCCGGGCGCCCTGGCGGCAGGCGTCCTGCACGAGCGCCGTGGGGGTTGCCTGCATGGGTGGTGCGACAGCGCGCGGATCCCGCAGTGCCTGAGAGGTGACCCAGTTCTGGCAGTAGCCGCAGTGCAGGTCGCAGCCCAGCATGCCGAAACTGTAGGCAAGCGCCCCTGGGTAGGCATGGAAGAACGGTTTCTTTTCTACGGGATCGCACTGCACACCACCGACGTAGCCCCATGGGACGCGGAGTCGCCCGCCTTCGTTGAAGCGCACCTTGCACACGCCCATGGCGCCCTCGGGAATCGGGCATCGATGGCCGCATGCATGGCAGCGTAGCCGGCTCTTGCCCGTCGTGCGCGAGGCGTCGGCGGACGAGGATGTGTCGAGGTGTTCGACCAGCTCCGGCGCGGCGTCCCGCGTGCGGACCGCAAGCGTCTCCTCGAGGGAGGCCATTGATTCCATCGTACGGCACAGGTCAAGCAGTCAACCAGCCACGTGGCTCCACCCCTATGGACACGACGCCTGAACCGACCTCTGACGCTGAAGGCGGGCCATGATGCCGGTTCCCTCCGCAGGAAGTTGATGCCCGCCCGACTCCCTGGGACGCGTGCCATCAGGCGTCGTACGTTGCCGAGGGTGGCGGCTTTCACGTGTGGCAGACCGACGGCGTAGTATCATCATGAGTTCCGATGCCTCGCATTCTCGTAACCAATGACGATGGCGTGCATTCCGAGGGCATCAAGGCGCTGGCCGACAGCCTTGGGCCGCTCGGGGACGTGACTGTTGTGGCCCCGCTTCAAGAGGCCAGTGCGATTGGACATGCCTTGACCTTGCGACGGCCGTTGCGCATCGAGACTATTGGTCCCCGTGTGTTCGCCATCGACGGGACGCCGACCGATTGCGTCAACATCGCGATCACCCACGTGTTGCACGGGAAGCCCGATCTGATCGTGTCGGGCATCAACAAGGGGTGGAATCTGGGCGACGACGTGACGTATTCGGGTACCGTTTCTGGTGCGCTGGAGGGTGCGCTGCTGGCCATTCCGAGCATTGCCATCTCGACGCAGCGCGTGCGGGACGAGTGCGAGTTCGGTCCGGCGGCCAAGGCCGCGGCGCTCGTGGCCGAGGCCGTGATCGAGCGTGGACTGCCGAAGTTCACCCTGTTGAACATCAACGTGCCGTGGGGGCACAACAAAGGGTTCAAGGTGACTTTGCAGGCCAGGCGCAACCATGTGACCGTGGTGAGTGAGCGCACGGACCCGCGACACCGCCCGTACTACTGGATCGAAGAAGGGGAGAACGAGTGGGAGCCGCACGACCGGTCGGACTACCAAGCCGTGCGGGATGGGTATATTTCGGTCACGCCTCTGCAGCCGGATATGACGGCGTACGACGCCATCGCGTATGTGGAGGCGCTGCCGCTCGCGAGCGAAGCCGAAGTGCGCTGAGGCGACGACTACGGGCTGGCGACCGGTCCAGGTCCGCGTCAGTGTCGTAGCCGCGAACCCGGGCCAATCGGACGGGGTTGACCACAGCGCGCGCCGGTCAGTGTCCTTCCTCCCGGTGTTTCTTCTCGTATTCCATCTGTGCGTGGTCCTTGTCGCGTTGCACTCTGCGTGCAGCCTGGCGCGCCTTGTTGAACGAGAGCTGCCGACTGTGTTCCGAACTGACGGCACACATCGACAGGAGCCGCTCGAGATTGTCGCTGTGGCACGCGGGACATCCCGGCGTGTCGCCTGGGCGAACGAGCAACTCGAACTCGTCGCCGCACGCGCGGCACTTGTACTCGTAAATCGGCATGGCAAGCACACGTTAGCATGAGGCGTGCGGCGTAAGGGAGCCTTGCGGGCCGACTCGCGTATCAGCTACACTTGAACACTTGTCGGGGCGTGGCTCAGCCTGGTAGAGCACTCGGTTCGGGACCGAGGGGTCGGAGGTTCAAATCCTCTCGCCCCGACCAGCATTCATCAACAAAATCGGCCTTCGATTGACCGTCAGGTCGGTTGAAGGCCATTTTTGTTGGTGATTCTGCACACCTTACGTCCAGCGCACCGCGCAGCGCTTGGGCTACATGCTCGATCAGCTCGCCTGGGCAGGTTTATGGTCTGTCTTCACCGTTTGACCGGTGTCTCGATTAGTGGGAGATCCTCCTGGGCGGACGCCGCGGCAAACGCGATAGCGCCCGGACATCGTCTTTAGACAAGGTGGGAAAGTCGGCGAGAATCTCCGCTGTTGTGGCGCCTTCGGCCAGGCTCGCGAGTACTGTCTTCAACGTCACCCGAGTGCCCTTGAACACCGGCTGGCCGCCAACGATCTGAGGGTCGCGGACGATCCGGTCTTGATAGTTCATGACCAGACTATTCTAGCGCCGACAGGTCTGTGCGATGGCCGGAGAAGGCAGCGAATCGATCAAGAAGATTGGCCTTCGATTGATCCGGCTGATCATCAGATCGTTGCCATGCTCGACCGCCATCCCTGTGGCCACTGCAGCAGATGACACGACAGCAACTGGAACGACACCAGGTGTGGGTGTACCTGGGCGGCATCGTGGCCGGTCTGACGACGGGCACACTGGCGCCCGCAGTGTCGAGCCAGGCCGAAATCCTCCTGTGGCCGGTACTTGGTGTGCTGCTGTATGCGACGTTCACGCAAGTGCCGCTCACGCACCTCTCGGACGCCTTCCGGGACGTGCGCTTCACGGGCGCTGTGCTCGCCGGCAACTTCGTCATCGTTCCCGTAGTCGTGGCGATCCTGCTGCCACTCGTTCCAGCCGAACCGGCCGTCCGGCTGGGTGTGCTCCTGGTGCTGCTGGTGCCGTGCACCGACTGGTTCATCACCTTCACGTACCTCGGCGGTGGCGACACGCGCCGGGCGTTGGCCGTGACGCCGGTCAACCTGCTGGTGCAATTCGGCCTGCTGCCGATCCTTCTCTGGCTCTTCCTGGGTCGCACGTTCGTCGAGATTCTCGCGGTCGACCGCATTGCCCAGGTGTTCATCACGCTCATCGTCATCCCGCTCGTGGCCGCGTATCTCACCGAACGCGCGGTCGAACGGCGTCCTTCGCGCGCCGCAATCGTCGACCTCCTCGGATGGCTCCCCGTACCGTTGCTGGGCACGGTGGTGTTCATCATCGCGGCGTCGCAGATGCAGGTGGTCGCGGACTCGCTGCCGGTTCTTGGCCGCGTCACGGCCGTGTTTGCCGTCTATCTCATCGCCGTCGCGGCAATCGGGGTCGGCATCGCGTGGGCTGTCAGCCTGCCGACTCGGGCCGCCCGCACACTGGTGTTCAGTCTCGGCACCCGCAACTCCTTTGTCGTCCTCCCGTTCGCCTTGGCGTTACCCGATTCCTGGAGCATCGCCGTCGTCGTCATCGTGCTGCAGTCGCTGGTGGAGTTGTGGGGAATGGTGGCGTACCTCTGGCTGGTGCCCAAGGTGCTGCTGCGAATGGACCGTGGACGAGAGCGAACATCGGCCGCGGATCTCGTAACGAAGGTCCGCCTCTCCACTCGTCGGTTCGAGGCGGAGCTTCGTGACCGGTTGACGCGCGGAATTGCTTCGCCGAATCTGTACGTGGGCACATGTGGGCACATGACTCCTGCTGGCGGCCGTCCCGCGACCCAGCGCGCGGAGTTCCGCTTCTATGCGGAGCTGAATGATTTCCTGCCGCGAGAGAAGCGGTTCAGGACGTTCGTGCGCGAATTCGAGCAATCCTCGTCCATCAAGGACATGATCGAAGCCGAAGGTGTGCCTCACACCGAAGTGGACCTGGTGATCGCCAACGGCGAGTCCGTCGGGTTCGAATGGCACGCCCGGGATGGCGATCGGATTGCCGTCTATCCGGTGTTCGAGACGTTCGACCTGACGCAGGTCACAAGGCTGCGCCCCGAGCCGTTGCGGGAGCCACGCTTCGCGCTCGACGCCCACCTTGGCACGCTGGCTCGTCGTCTGCGCCTTCTGGGCTTCGACACGCTCTATCACCGGGAATGGGACGATGCGGATCTGGCCCGGAGGGCGGGCGCCGAGCGCCGCATACTGCTGACGCGGGACGTGGGCCTCCTCAAACGGCGCGTCGTCACCCACGGCTACTTCGTGCGGGAACGGGATCCGCGTGCCCAGGCTGTCGAAGTGGCTCGCCGGCTGCAACTACTCACCAGGTTCAGGCCCTTTACGCGCTGCCTTGCGTGCAACGGTGAGCTGGTGGCCATCTCGAAAGAGGACGTAGCGGCTGTCGTGCCCGAACGCACCAGCCTGTGTCACGACGAATTCGTTACGTGTAATGGCTGCAGGAAGGTGTACTGGCGCGGTTCGCATCACGCCCGTCTGGCAGCCCTGGTCGCGGGGATTCGTGCCGAGCTCTCATCCAGTTGATCGCAGCAGGCGCCGCTGAATCGCCGCCCAGCGCGGTGTATGCTGACGGCGCAGCGACGACAAAGGGAAAAGTCGTGTAGCGGACCGCCGTTGGTCGATGTGTTCGCGTCCTTCGTCACGTTTCCACGGGTGGAGAGCGGCAATGGGGGAGTCGGAGCGGCTGGCGTTTGTGATGTTCACAGCGCTGTTCCTCGGCGTGTTGCTCGCGTTCACCGCTCTTGTCGGCGTCGTGTGGGTCTGGTTCCTCCGGCGGAACCAGCGCGAACGGTCGCAGCGATGATGAAGGCGGGAGGTCCCGGCGGTTGGACGTGGACGGCCGCGTCGGGCGGCCGGGACACCATCTCCGGTTGTGGGGGTCATCGGATACGGGCACGGTGCGACCATGAATGGCCCGGAGCAGCGGCCGCCCGCGTATGAACGCCAGGCCCACTGCCGACCCCGTCGGACGTACACCGGGCGTCGTCGATCTCAATCGTACTGTGGAAGTCCTCGCGGTCTGCCCGATGGAGATCCAGGATCCAGCTCTCGTGGAGGCATATTCCGCGCTCCTGACGGAGGACGAACGCACGCGGCAGCAGGCCTTCGTCTTCGCGGAGCATCGTCACAGCTATCTCGTCACGCGCGCCCTGATCCGGTGGGGGTTGTCCAGGCACATTCCCGGCGTCGAGCCGGCAGCATGGCGCTTTGCCCGCAACGAATATGGGAGGCCACGGGTGGAGTGGCCCGAGGCTGGCCGGGGGTTGTCGTTCAACCTCTCGCACACCGCGGGACTGATCGTGTGCGCGATCACCGCGCATCGCAGCGTGGGCATCGACGTGGAAGCCGTGGATCGCCGATGCGAGATCGAGCAGATCGCACGGCGATACTTCGCGCCGGCGGAAGCGGCCGCGCTCGGCGCCCTGCCGGCGTCATCCAGGCGCGAGCGATTCTTCGAGTACTGGACGCTGAAGGAAGCGTACGTGAAGGCGCGGGGCGCCGGGTTGAGCCTGCCGCTGGACGGATTCGCCTACGCATTCCACGGAGCCCACATCCATCTCGAGTTCACCGATCTCGTCGATGACGACGCCGAGGCGTGGCAAATGGCGCTGCTGGAGCCGCTGCCCGGGTACCGGGCTGCGGTGGTTCTGCGGCATGACCGGACGGCAGCGCGTGTGTTGTCCTTCTGGAGAGCCGTGCCCCTGGAGCGCACCGAGCCGCTGGAGTGCCGCATGCTGGCAACCTCGGGGTGACCGCCGTTATCGGCCGAGATTTCGGCTCCCTCGGGGGCGGGCGTGGTTTTCTTCTTGACCGACCGCCGGGGTCGGACTTATCCTCAACACATTAAAACTGAGACTCAATCTCAGAAACGCGTTTTGGCTGGTGCCACTTCGGACCGCGGTTTCGGGTGTCGACCCGGCCGACCGTATTCTTGAGCTACGATACACCGATAATGAGACTCGATCTCAACTTTGTCCGCCTCGACTCCTCACTGACGGTTGCGGGTGGCCCGACCGCGGGGGCCGCGCTGGCCGTGGCGGTTGCCGATTCCGATGCGTCGCACGAGCCGGACGCGCACGCACGGGTGGCTGTCGAGCGCGTGAGCGTCCGGTATGGTGCCATCCTGGCGCTCGACACCGTGTCGATCGACGTGGCCGAGGGCGAGATCGTTTGCCTGCTGGGTCCGTCGGGATCGGGGAAGTCCACGCTGCTCAGGACCATCGCCGGAATCGATCGTCCGTCATCGGGACGCATTGTCATTGACGGCAGGGAACTGGCGGGGCCGCAGCGGTTCGTGGAGCCGGAACAGCGATGCGTGGGCATGGTCTTCCAGGACTACGCCCTGTTTCCGCATCTGACCATCGAAGCCAATGTGGCGTTTGGTCTCACCGGCCGGCCGAGAACCCACGTGCGCCGCGTCGTCGACGAACTCCTCGCCCGCCTCGACCTCCGGCGGTACGCGGGCAGCTACCCGCACATGCTGTCTGGCGGCGAACGGCAGCGGGTGGCGCTTGCCCGTGCCCTGGCGCCAGCGCCGCGTGTCCTGCTGATGGACGAGCCCTTTTCCGGGCTCGACGATCGGTTGCGCGACCGCATCCGCCGGCAGACCATGGAGCTGCTTCGGGACACCCGCACGACAACCATCATCGTGACCCACGATCCCGACGAAGCCATGCACATCGCGGACCGGATTGCGCTGCTGCACTGGGGACGGCTCGTGCAATGCGGCCCGCCGGACCACCTGTATACGCACCCCGCGACGCTTTTCGCCGCGCGCTTCTTCAGCGATGTCAACGAGATTGAAGGCACATGCCACGGCGGATGGGTGGAAACACCGGTGGGAAGCTTTCCCGCTCCCGGCCTTGCAGATCACGCGCGCGTATCTGTCTGCATCCGCCCGCAGCATCTGCGCCTGTCGTCCGCCTCGCCGAGAGGGATTCCGGCGCGGGTTGTCAGCACGACCTTCCGGGGTGCGAGCGATCAGCTCGTGCTGGCCGTCGACGGGGTCGAGGCCCCGATGACCCTTCGAGCAACTGGACGCACGCGGCTCGAGCCGGGGGATCGCGTGTTCGTCGACATCCCTGACGCCGACGTCATGGTCCTTCCCCGGGAGGCCGTCGATTCGCCTTCCCTTCAGCCGAGCGGAGCGTTGAGATGACAGGAGTGGTGTTCGTTCGCTCGTTGCGCGCGGTGGCGCTTGCGTGCATCGCCATGGCCATGGCTCCTGCCGCGGAGGCCCAGCAGCTGAACCTGTACACGACACGCGAGCCGGGGCTCGTCCAGCCGCTGGTCGATGCGTTCACGACGAGCACGGGCGTAAAGGTGAACACCATCTTCGTGCGGGACGGCCTCGCCGAACGCGTCGCCGCCGAAGGGACGCGGTCGCCGGCCGATGTGTTGATGACGGTGGACTTCGGCAACCTGATCGATCTCGTCGAAAAGGGTCTGACCCAGTCCGTACGATCGCCCGTGCTGGAGGAGGCCATTCCGGCGAATTTGCGCGGCAGTAGCGGCGAGTGGTTCGCGCTCTCGTTGCGCGCCAGGGTCATCTACACGGCTGCCGACGTGAATCTCGCCTCGATCACCTACGAACAGCTCGCCGACCCGAAGTGGAAGAACACGGTGTGCGTGCGCTCGGGACAGCATCCGTACAACACGGCGCTGATTGCCGCGTATCTGGCGCGTCATGGCCAGGCCCGAACCGAAACGTGGCTGCGGGGGGTCAAGGCCAACCTGGGACGAAAGGCAACCGGCGGGGATCGCGACGTCGCCAGGGACATCCTGGGGGGAATCTGCGACATTGGTGTCGGCAATTCCTACTACGTCGGGCTCATGCGAAGCGGTGCGGGTGGTCCGGAGCAGGAGAAGTGGGGTGCGGCCATCAAGGTGATTCTGCCGACGTTCGAAGGCGGCGGCACGCACGTGAACG
>CAZDLW010000216.1:0-10277 GCA_964505975.1 uncultured Bifidobacteriaceae bacterium
GCATGAACGCGCCGACCACCGCCCGGCACAGCGCGTGATCCCACGCCAGCAGGCACCGAATCCGATGCGGCAATGTCAGTACCCACTGCCGCACCGGGACGACGGGTAAGACATGATCGACACCCAGATAGCGTCGCTCATCGCGACGGCCGCTCGACGACGTCGTGCTCGCCGTCGCCGGCATGCCTGGCGCGAAGAGCAGGTGAACGACGTCATCGGCGACGCGTTCCGTGGGCACGGCTCGAAGATTGTCTCAACTTCGACGATCCAACAGAGCGTCCACCTGCGATGCATGCGCCGAGTGCGTCCAGGCTGGGCGAAGTGGCGGGTCGTGCCAGGCGCCTGGCCCTCTTCTGGGCGTGGAGCTGCTCGACGGCCTTGGTGCCGGGGCATCGGCGTTGGCGCTGGCGGCGATGGTCCTGCTGCTCGTCCTGGTGATCGGGCGCAAGCTGCGCCCGGTGGAGGTCGTGTCATGCGGCAGATGCCCAGCACGCTGCCGTAGCAGTGGCCGAGGGATGCACCTGGGTCACGCGCGATGGTGACCTCGCGAGGTTCGAAGCGCAGAGGTTCCGATGGCAGCACCTGGTGCTCCAGCCAGCCAAGGACTGGCGCCCCTGATATCCCGTTGGCGCCAGCCCTTGGCTGGTCGGCAGTCTGGGCTTGGCGCGCTCCGCGCGCCGCTGGACCGCTGGTCGATCGTCGACAGCACCCAGATTGCCAGCGCACGTATGCGCGCTGCTCGAGCGGCGAGGATCACGTCGGAACATCTTCTCCAGACGAGCTGTTCGTTCGGCACGCGTCACGCGGTCTTGAATGTGGATCGGATCGGCTGGCAATTCTCCCGCACGATTCGCCCCAGTTCGTCTCGCAGCCGCGCCGCAGGTATCACTCTTGCTCCGTGCAGAGACGAGGCTTGTATCACTGGCCTGACGGAGCGGAGTGTCCCAATGCGAATTGCCCAGGTATCGCCGCTGATTGAAAGTGTCCCTCCGCGGTTGTACGGGGGCACGGAGCGCGTCGTCGCGTATCTGACCGATGAGCTCGTTCGTCAAGGTCACGACGTGACGTTGTTTGCGAGCGGCGACTCCCACACGCGCGCGCGCCTCGTGCCCGTCTGCCCTGTCGCCCAACGGCTGAACGGCGCATGTGCGAATTGGCTGGCGGCCCACCTCGTGATGCTCGAACAGCTGGGGCGCGTGGCCCACCACTTCGACGTCGTCCATTTTCACGTCGCCGATCTGCACCTGCCCCTGGCGCGACGTCTGCCGGTAGCACACGTCACGACGCTCCACGGGCGGCTCGATCTGCCTGAGCTCGTGCCTCTCTTCCAGGAGTACGACGATGTCCCTCTGGTCTCCATCTCCGATGCCCAGCGCGCACCGTTGCCAGACGCCTCGTGGATTGGTACGGTCCATCACGGGCTGCCGCCGGATCTGTTGCGCTTCTCGCCGGCAGCCGGCGGCTACCTCGCGTTCATCGGCCGGATCTCGCCCGAGAAGCGGCTGGACCGCGCCATCGAGATCGCCAGGGCTGTCGGATGGCCGCTGCGGGTCGCCGCCAAGGTCGACCGCGCGGACGTGGAATACTTCGAGTCGGTGATCCGTCCACTGCTGGCTGATCCATTGGTCGAATTCATCGGCGAGATCGACGAGGGCGCCAAGAGTACGTTCCTGGGCGGTGCGCGAGCGCTCCTGTTTCCCATAGACTGGCCGGAGCCGTTTGGCCTGGTCATGATCGAGTCGCTTGCCTGCGGTGTCCCGGTGGTGGCGTTCCAGCGCGGCTCGGTTGCGGAGGTGATCGACGATGGGGTGACCGGGTTCATCGTGGACTCGATAGAGGACGCGATCGCGGCCACGCGGCGCGTCGGCACGCTCGACCGGCGCACGTGCCGGTCGGTGTTCGAGCGCCGGTTCAGCGTGTCACGGATGGCCGCCGACTACGTCCGCCTGTACGAAGAAGCCGTCGGGCGCAGCAAAGCGCCCCGGGTGGCGTGACGCCTATGGCAGACGCCGTCCGCCTCGACGAGCGGTTCTCGATCATCACCGACGCAGAGCGACTTCCACTGCCTCCGCGAGTACTGAAGGCCGACGATACCTTTGGCGTCTTCGACCAGTACGGCGACATCGTGCCGAGCGAGAACAGCGAGCAGGGCCTCTATCACCGCGGCACCCGCTATCTGTCCCGGCTGGAGCTGCTGATGGGGCGCCGCCGCCCGCTGCTCCTGAGCTCCACGATCGACGACCAGAACAGCGTGTTCAGCGCGGACTCCACCAATGGCGACGTGTTCCAGGACGACGTGCTCCTCCTGGCGCGCGGGGAGTTGCACATCGCGCGAAAGCGTGTGCTCGCGGCCGGCGGCAGCGTGGAACAGGTCCGGGTGTCGAATCACGCCCGCCATCCGGTCGAGGTCCCGATCACGCTGCGCCTCGATGCCGACTACGCGGACATCTTCGAGGTGCGGGGCACAGCGCGCCAACGCAGGGGCGAGCGTCTCGACGACACGTGGGGAACGGAATTCGCGATGCGCTACGCGGGGCTCGACGGCGTCGAACGCCGGACCAGAGTTCGCGTCAGCCGCGTTCCCGATCGCCTCGAGCCCGGACGCGCGACGTTCCGGCTGCTCCTCGACCCACGAGAGAGCGCCGACATTGAAATATCCGTGGTGATGGAACAGGGCAGCGAGCAGTGCCCCCACCTCGCGTACAACGAGATGCTCGAGGCCGCACGGCAGCGCGTCGCTTCGCTCGCTGAGCGCGGCGCCGAGGTGTCGAGCTCCAATGCGTCGTTCAACCGGTGGCTGACGCGCTCGGCGGCCGACCTCCGGATGATGCTGACGCACACGCCGCACGGCACGTATCCCTACGCGGGAATCCCGTGGTACAGCACGCCGTTCGGCAGAGATGGTCTGATCACGGCGCGTGAGCTCCTGTGGGTGGATCCGCACGTGGCCAGGAGCGTGCTGCTGTTCCTGGCCAAGACGCAGGCCACGGAACGGTCCGACGCCGCCGATGCGCAGCCAGGCAAGATCGTGCACGAGATGCGTGATGGGGAAATGGCTGCGCTCGGAGAGGTGCCGTTCGGCCGCTACTACGGCACGGCCGACGCGACGCCCTTCTTCGTCATGCTCGCGCACCACTACTACGTCAGGACCGGGGACGAGACGACGCTCGATGGGCTCTGGCCGCATATCCTCGCCGCGCTGCAGTGGATGGAGACGGACGGCGACCCCGATGGCGACGGATTCATCGAATATGCGCGCCGCAGCAGCACAGGACTCGTGCAGCAGGGATGGAAGGATTCCGACGATTCGATCTTTCACGCGGACGGCGCACTCGCCGAGCCGCCAATCGCCCTCTGTGAGATTCAAGCGTACGCGTACGGCGCGTGGGTCGGCGCGTCGCAGCTCGCACAGCTGCGCGGCCACCAGGACCAGGCGGTGGAATGGAGGAAGCGTGCCAGTGCACTCCGCGAGCGGTTCGACGCCGCGTTCTGGTGTGAGGATCTCGGAACCTATGCGCTGGCGCTCGACGGAGCCAAACGACCATGCCGTGTCCGGTCGTCCAACGCAGGGCACTGCCTGCTGACGGGACTCGCGCGGACCGAACGCGCGCGGCGACTGACCGCCGAGCTGATGGCCGAGGCGTCGTGCGCCGGATGGGGCATCAGGACGATCGCGCGGGGTGAGGCGCGCTACAACCCGATGTCCTATCACAACGGATCGATCTGGCCGCACGACAACGCCCTCATCGCGGCCGGCTTCGCGCGCTACGGGTTCACCCAGCCGGCAACGCAGCTCCTGTCGGCAATGTTCGACCTGAGCCAGGCAGTGGATCTGCACCGGCTGCCCGAGCTGATCTGCGGCTTCGAGCGGGGTCAGAACGACAGCCCTACGCTGTACCCCGTCGCGTGCGCGCCCCAGGCATGGGCAGCGGGCGTCGTGTTCCTGTTGCTCGAAGCCTGTCTGGGCCTGCGCATCGACGCCGCGACCAGGCGCGTCACCCTGAGACGCGCGGTGCTGCCCGAGACGATCGAATGGCTGCGTATCACGGGGTTGGCCGTCGGCGATGGCACGGTCGATCTGCTGCTCGAACGACACCCACACGACGTCGGCGTCAAGGTTCTCAACCGCGAGGGCGATGTGGAGATCGTGGCGGTCAAATGACCGGCGCTTTCGCCCCTGATCCCGGAGCTCAGTTGAGTTGCGGGGATAAGTCCTGCACGAGGACGGGTGCCATCGACAGCCGCAGCTGGACGATCAGCGCGCCTCTCGATTCCTCCGCTTGCGCGCGCAACGGCCCGTACGCGTGGTGCGACCGCTAGGCAAGCTGCTTCGTGAAGCGTCCGAACTCCTTAGCCGTTCCGAGTAGAGAACCGGCTTGGCGACCTCTGGTCCATCTTCGACTTCATCAACCCCGGACTGCACCGGCGTCCCCGTCAGCGCGATGCGCGCCGGCGCATCGACCTGCTTGACCGCGCGCGTCTGACGCGCGGCGGGACTCTTGATCGCCTGCGCTTCGTCCAGCACTGCCAGACGCCACGGGACCGACACGAGCGACGGCGTCCGCACGAGCGTGCTGTAGCTCGTGATGACCAGATCCACGTCAGCGAGCCGGCTCGCATCGATCTCCTTCAAATCCGCGTTCGACATCGCCGAGGGATGCGCGACCAGCGTGTGCAGGCCCGGGGCGAACCGCGCCACTTCCAACTGCCAGTTCGCAAGGAGCGACGCCGGCGCCACCAGCAGGCTCGCTCGCCTCGAGCCACCACCGTCCGTCTGAGCTGTCACCGTCTCTGAACCGGAGGTACGCTTGCCGAGTACCAGAAGCAGCGCCAGCACCTGCATTGGTCTTGCCGAGGCCCATGTCATCGGCCAGGCAGGCGCAGAGTCCGAGCGACGACAGCAGATGCAGCCACCGTACGCCGATCTGCTGGTACGGGCGAAGCACCGCTTTCAGCGCGTCTCCTGGATCGACGTGGGCAAGCACGCCTGGGCGGCGCAGGTCCTCGAGGATCTTCGCGAGCCATGGTCCGGCGACGACCCGCGACCAGTCCGGGGCCGCAGCCTGAACATCTTCTTCCTTGGAGACACGGGCGCCGGTGAGCAGGCGCATGGCCTCGGCAAATCTGAGGCCATGCTCGCTGGCCATCCGCTCCACGGCACGGAACTCGTCGAGCATCCGGCCCAGGCTGTCGCGATCGACTTCAACCCAGCGGCCGCGCACGAGCTGCAGGCCTTCGGTCGCCGCGAGCAACTTCTCGATCTCCGCCGCGGTCAGCCGCTCGCCGTCGAGCGTCACGTCCATGCGGAAGTCGAGGAGTGCGTCCGTGCCCACGCCGGACGGCGGTCTCACGCCCACGACCGCGGTGACCTGTGGGCGAGGAGGACGGTTCGCGCGCCAGTGGTTCGGGACGCGGACGACGACGCCGGCCGCCTCGAGACGTGGGAGATCGGTGAGGAGTTGAACGGCTTCCGCTGGTGTCCATCGCAGCGGGTGGTAGATCTCGCCCGAGTCGACCATCGCGCGCAGCCAGGGGCACTGCTCGGCGGCGCGCTGGACCGGGAGGAGAAGCGACAGCAGCCGGGCCTTGTTGGCCGCGCCTGCGTACTCCGTGAGTGCGCGGCCGAGCGGCAGGTGCTGCGCTTTCGCCTGCGCGGACAGCCGGGTGGTGTAGGTGGCGAGAAACGCGAACGGCGCCTCGGCGTCGTGCCGGTTCTCGGCGAGATTGAAGTGAACCCGGCCGACGAGGTTCCACACCGGCCCCTTGCGGCGAAGGAATTCCTGGAGCGATGCCTTCGACTCGGCCAGTCGGCGCCGAACGCGGCGTCGAGCGCGCGCCACAGATCCTGCAGCACGGCACCCGTGAGATACTCCGCGCCCATCATCGGCGGCGCAGCAGCGGCGAGCATCTCCAGCTCGCCGTCGGGCGGCGGCGGGACCGGCGCATGAGTGCGGCTCTCGGGTGATCCCTGTTGCCCTCACACCGCGCTCATGTAGCGGGAGCCGCTCGCGCCAGTAGCTGAACGCCGGCGGCAGGGTCGTGTCGGTCTCCGCCGAACCGAGCTGGAGGAGGCCGTGTCCAGAGCCCCGGGTGAAAGCGGCCTCGAGGCGGCGCGCCGCGTCGGCGGCGAGCGCGGGGGCCTCATCGACCGCTGCAAGGCGCAGGTGGCCGTGTGGGGTCAGGATCGGGGCAAGTGGCATCACGGGAGCGCGACCTGGGCGGTGCAGGCATGGCAGTGTAGCGCGTTCCCGTGCGGCTCGTTTCAGCCGCGCGGCGGCGACGCGGAGAACGGTCTTACAGCAGACGCACCGTCCACCGTGGATTTCTGCTGTAGACCGAGGCCGCGCATCAGACCACCGAGCATGTCGATAGCGGCTCCGCCTCGCTAGATCGCGGATTCCGATCGCGCTCGTTGCCGCCGCTCGCGTTCACGCTCGTGTGATCCGGTCCCGCCCGGACACTCCTCCTCTGCACTCCGTCGACGGCGGCTCGTCGCAGATCGGCGAGGCGCTCCCGGCCTCGCTCCAGGGGTGCCCACCTTCCTCGAGTTGGATTTCGCGGCTGGAGTCTTGTACTTCGCCGACTCGGGAAGTGACTGCATTCGGAAGATCAGGCTTCGCGACGGCGAAGTTACCACGGTCGCCGGGACCGGATACGCGGGCTTCGCCGAGGATGGCACCGTGACGGTGGATGCGGCACTGAACAACCCGGCAGGGCTCGCCGTCACCTCACAGGGTCTCTGCTTCGTGGACGCCGCCATCGCCGGGTTCGGCTGCTCCGTGACGATGGAACGATAACGACCATCGCAGGCACCGGAAAGACAGGATTCAGCGGCGACAATCGGGATGCACGCCAGGCGGAGTTGCGAGTCCCAACGGGTCTCCGGGCGGATCGGCGTACGCGCTGCCTGTACGTAACCGACGGACATCAGCAGATCAAGGTGATCGGCCCGGAATCCGAACTTGAGATGTGGTCGCGGCGGACCTGAGGGCCGGGCGCACGCGCAGGTCGCGCTCGGGAGCACGCCCTACTTGGCGGTGATCATCAGGAACTCGATCGGATCGCCGGGGGATCCTGGCGGTGGGCACGGGGTAATGGAGCTCTGCGAGTTGCGCATGGCGGCAGTCCAGTTACGACGGTTCGATTGAACCCACAGAGCCGGTTGCGGCGGGGCTACTGCAGACGGACATCACACAACGGCACTGAGCCACGGAATCCGTCTCCATGACTCAGTGCCGCGGCTGTGTGTCGGCGGCGGCGGCACGAGTGAGGCCGACGAGGATTACTGCCCCGGAAGGCCAGCGGGTCTGCCACCCTGGGGCGCCTCGCCGGGTGCAGGGACGCTGGCTGGGACGCTCGTGGGCACAAACGCGCCGGCCGGGTCTGGCAGATTGATATGCGGGCGGCCCGCAGCGTGCGCCGCTTCTGCCGGGAGGTTGGCCAGCGCGTCTGGCCCGCGCTTCAGCGCCGCGGTGACCTTGTCAAAGGCCTCCGGCGGCGTGTGTCCGAGCTCCGTGACGAGGTACTCCAGGGCCGCGAGAGCCGCTACACGCTGCTCCCCTCGCGCCGCCTCGGCCAGTGCGGTCAGCACCGACGCGGCGACGCCCGACTGGTACGCCGAGGCCGCGACGTCGAGATCCGCTGCTTCCACATCCGGCACGCCACTCAGGGCCGCATGAGCCCGTTCGAGTGCGACGGCGCGCTTCTCGATGGCCTCAGCGATCCGAGCCGCCGGGATGCCCTTGGCCGTGCCTTCATCCACCTTGAGCTGCAGCAGCGCGACCGGAATCCCTGCCTCGCTGACGCGGGTCATTGCCGCCTCGATTCGCTCCTCCGGCGTCTGGGCCATCACCACGCCGGCCGGCAGCATGAGGGTCATCACCATGACAGCAACCACGTTCCTCATCATCCCTCCTCGGAAGTCCACCTTCCTGCTTTGCGTTAATCGCTCCTGTGAGAGAGACGAGCGGGACGCCATTCGGTCACCACCTCAGGGTTCGCCGCGTGTTGCCCGCGATTTCACAATCGTGCGCCGCAGATTCCATTTCGGCTGCGCCGTTGGTCTGTCGCATGCGGCTGATGGCACGGTCAGCTCACGACCAGCAGCGCCACGTGCCCGCCCATGCCGTCCTGGCGCCGTCCCGGTACGGACGCGGGCACGAACCATTCGCCGCTGGCCGTGCGGAAGGCGTAGTAGTGAACGCCGGGAGGCACATGCATCTGGAAGACCCACTGGCGGCCTTCCCGCTGCATGCGCACGGGCCGCCATTCGTTGAAGCTTCCTGCGATCCACAGGTCGGCCATGGGGGCGTCTGCGACCGGCACGCGGATCACCACGCGTCCCGCCTCGACCCGCGGCGGGGCGAATGTCGCGAGTGGAGCCCGCCCGAACCGGGTCGTGACCCCGACACTCCAACTGCGCCGCGCCACGTTCCAGTAGAGTGGATCGGGCACCTCCTGGCGCACTCTCGTCCACAGCGTCATCCGCCTGCTGATCGTGAGCCCTGCGCCGGCGCCCCACGCCACGTCGTCCAATGTGTCGTCCATCCACTTGCCCGCCTGGGCCCATACGTAGAGCGGCGAGCCACGGTACACCAACTCGGCGCCCAGAAATGGATAAGCCCCCTCGCGCGCACGCAACCAGCGCGCTTCTCCATGCACGCGGAGCGTCTTCCCATGAACGACGCGGGCGCCCGTCTCGAGCAGGTGTCGGTGTCCGGTGGCACCGGCGTAGGAGAGGGTGTGGCCACGCCAGCCCCCGCGGAGCTCGACTCGAGTCATCGCGCCGCCGATGCTCGTGAAGGGCATGGCTTCGATGGTGCCGCCCGTGCCGTGCTGCCCGATCACCCGGTCGCGAAAGAGGAAGCCGCTGGCTTTCACCTCCAGCCCGGCTGACGCGGTTCTCGTGTCGGAGCCGGCCAGTACGAAGCGGCCACCGGTGCCCAGCGCGCCCCAGAAGGGATCCTCCGTCCCGAGCGGGGCCGCAGCGGCGCCGTACACCCAGGCGCCGCTGCGCGCGTCATACCGGAGGCTGCCCATCACGTTGTTTGTGCCGATATTTGCCGACACCGGGTCGAAGATCGTCTGGCCCGCAGAGAGATCGACCGACCATTCCTGCCCGAGCGCCTGATGTGTACCACCTAGCATCGACAGGAGCAGGATTGCACAGATCGTTCGTGGGCACATGATGGCGGCCTCCTTGGTGCGCGCGTTTGCGCGCTTGCAGACGTGATGTAACGTGTTTCGGCCTCGAACCTGGACCCGGAAGCTGTGCCGCGTCAGCTCAAACATATCGGTGTGGACTGCCGAGCGACAATTGACCGGAGAGGCCACTCCCGCTCAACGTCAGCGTCCTGCTGCCGGCCGTCACAGGGTCCAGCACGGCCACGCCGCTGCTGCCGGTCGTTGCGGACGACCCGTCGGTGATCGCGGCGCCCACGCCGGCGCGGACACTCCCAGGAGACGGCATCGCCGCCTGGCTGAGCGTGTTGATCACCGGATTCACCAGGATCACGAACGTGGTCGTTCCATACGGAATCGCGTTGACGGAGCTGGGTGCAGTGGGGTTCCCACCGGAGGCAGCTGCCACGACGCAGGCCAGCACCAACCCGACGCGGACGCGCGGCCAGCCCGCTGCCGGCCGAGGACTCGGTCAATGGACGGCACGGACAGGCGCCCACCGCCTGCTGGCGGCTAGATTCGACGTAGACGTCAGGGCGGGTGCGTGTTGCTGCACGCACGCGCACGGTCGGCAATTTCGCCACAGATCCTCCAACCTCACGGACATGGGCGTGACACGCCAGATTTCGTGCACCCGGTGACGCCCTTGTCACGAAACTGCGGGTTCCGGGTCCCGTAGGTGCCTCGGTGGCGAGATCTGTGCCGAGATCGACCGAGCGTCTTCCGGTCGACAGAACGGCGCCTCGGCGTCGTGACGGTTCTCGGCGAGGTTGAAGTGAACGCGGCCGACGAGGTTCCACACCGGCCCCTTGCGGCGAAGGAACTCCTGGAGCGACGCCTTCGACTCTGCAAGTTCGGCGGCGAACGCCGCATCCAGGGCGCGCCACAGATACTGCAGTACGGCGCCAGTGAGGTACTCGGCGCCCGTCATCGGCGGCGCAGCAGCGGCGAGCATGTCCAGCTCGCCGTCGGGCGACGGCGGGACCGCGTGAGTGCGGCTCTCGGCCGACGCCTGCTGCCCGCACACCGCGCTCATGTAGCGGGCCGCCAGCTCGCGCCAGTAGCTGAAGGCCGGCGGCAGGATCGTGCCGGTTTCC
>CAZDLW010000217.1:0-10136 GCA_964505975.1 uncultured Bifidobacteriaceae bacterium
GCCTTTTGAACACCGCCGCGTTCGACATCTACGGGCTGCCGACGATCACGGTACCCTGCGGGTGCGCCTCGTCGGGGCTGCCGATCGGGCTGCAGATCAGCGGCGACCACTTCGCGGAGTCAACCGTGCTCGCCCTCGCGCACGCGTACGAGCAGGCCACCGAGTGGCACAGGCGCCGGCCGGCGCTGACGTGACAGCCGCGAGATTGTGGCGATAGCGGGCAGTCTCGGGATTCTCGACGCCGGCGAGACCACGAACGGGGAAGTGGTGCGGGCTCATCTCCGCCGGATCGAGGCATACGACGATCGCGGCCACGCCTTGAACGACATCAGTTAGAGGACGAAGGATGACCAGGCATGACCGATGGGCGGCAGCAGCCGCAATAATGCTGGCGGGCCTGCTTCATGCAAGGCCGGCTGCGCAGGACGCGATCGACCACGCGACGGTGGCCGCCATCAAGGCCGAGGGTCTTCAACGGTCAGAGGCGGCACGGCTCTTCTACACTCTGACTGACGTGCTCGGCCCCAGGCTCACGGGATCGCCCGCCCACGGCGAGGCCGCGCGCTGGGCGCGCGACCGCTTCGGTGAATGGGGACTGGCGAACCCGCGTCTGGAGGCGTTCACGTTCGGGCGGGGATGGTCGCTCGAACAGCTGACGATCGAGATGGTCGCCCCCCGTTACATGCCGCTCATCGGGTATGCGGAGGCATGGTCGCCGCCGACGTCGGGAACGCTCGCAGGCACGCCGGTCTACGTCGGTGACAGCACCGGGGAGGAGATCGACCGACTCGGCAGCCGGCTGCGTGGCGCCATCGTCCTGACGCACCGGCCACAGGTCGAGTTCCTCCGCGCCGACCGGATGGAGCCGTCCATCGGTGACGGACCTCTGCAGACTGGTAACCCGGCGCTTCCGGGGCCCTCGAGCGCCACGCCGACAGCGCAGATGCTAGCGCGCCTTCAGGTTCACGCGGCAGGCGTGGCCATCAGGCCTGGAGCGATGGAGCACGGGACCGTACGCGTCCAGGGCAATCGCGAAACGGCCGACGATGGCGTGCCGTCGGTGGTGCTCGCCGCGGAACACTACAACATGCTCGTCCGTCTCGTGCAGGCTGGCGCGTCCGTCCAGCTGCGCGTAGGGGTTGGAGCCCGCTTCCACGAGGGCCTGGAGGCGTACAACGTCCTGGCAGAGATCCCGGGCGCGGACCCCCTCCTTCGCGATGAAGTCGTGCTCGTCGGCGCGCATCTCGACTCGTGGCACACGGCCACCGGCGCGACCGACAACGCCGACGGAGTCACCGGCGCCATGGAGGCGATGCGCATTCTGGCTGCGATGAAGGTGAGGCCGCGCCGGACGATCCGCGTGGCCCTCTGGGGAGGAGAGGAGCAGGGGTTGCTCGGCGCCCGCGCCTACGTGAAACAGCACCTGGGCGACGAAGCCGCTCGATCCCGGATCTCTGTGTATCTGAACGACGATCCCGGAACCGGCTCCACCTACGGCTATTACATGGAGAACAATGCGGCCGCCAAGGCCATCTTCGACGCCTGGCTCGAGCCGCTGCGGGATCTGGGGGTGAGGCGAAACGTCATCGAGCCGATCGGGAGCACCGACCACGTGCCGTTCGACGAGGTGGGCATTCCCGGCTTCACCGCCATCAAGGACTTCCGCAACTACGACGTCCGCACGCGGCACACCAATGCCGATCTGGCGGACGCCGTGAATGTTGAGGACCTCGAGCAGTCAGCCGTCGTGCTCGCCGTGTTCGCCTGGCACGCCGCGATGCGGGACGAGCCGATCCCGCGCCGCAGGTGAACAGGAAGTGACGTGGAAAGGAGCTCGCTGCATCCGTATCGAAGGAGAGGTCATGACGGTGAGATCGACGCTCACGCCGCGTTCGCTCGTGCCCCTCGCGCTCGCGGGCCTCGTGCTCTGCGACCTCGCGCACGCGCAGCCCTCGCGCGCACGGATCGAGGCGAGACGCCACATGCTGAATGCTGAGATCAACACGCACACGTTCCGCAGCATGAGCGGACCTACGACGATCGGGTGAGGGGCGAGCAACTGATCCAGTCTCCGCCCTGGTACGCGGAATACGCCGACGCCACCACGATCGAGCGAATGTTCCAGCGCCAGGAGGAGCTCACGCGATCGACGATTGAAGTCGTCATCGGCGTGGACGATCGGGTCAGGATCCACGCCACGACCACATACGCGTGGCGATGCATCTGCTCTCTGGCCATCACAGCCGCCAACGGTACGTCCTGGATTGGCACCGGCTGGCTCGTGGCGCCGCGCACCGTGATCACGGCTGGCCACTGCGTGTGGATGCACAATCAAGGTGGCAGGGTCGCGTCCATTCGTGTCATGCCCGGGCGCAACGGCTCCGCCACGGGAACGCCGTTCACGTCGTGCATGGCAACCCACGTACGGACAACGGTGAAGTGGATTGAAGAGCGAGACAGCAGCCGGGACTATGGCTGTATCCTCCTGCCGAAGAGCTTTCTGGACTACAGTTCGCTCGGCACGTTCGGGTACGCGAACCTCTCGAGCCTGTCGAACCTCACAGTGAACCTTTCCGGCTATCCGGGCGACAAGCCTGCCGGCACACAGTGGTTCCACTCGCGTAAGATCAAGAGCGTCGAGTCACGCCGCTTCTACTATGACATCGACACGGCTGGTGGCCAGAGCGGCGCGCCGGTGTGGCGGCTCAAAGATGGTGCTCGTCACGTCGTGGGGATTCACACGAACGGGCACTCGACGGGCAATTCGGCCGTCCGGATCACCTCGGCGGTGTTCGATAACATCAAGGCCTGGAAGCATTGGTACGACTGAGCCTATGACAACATCCTCTTCCGGCGATCGTCCACCCGCGACGGGTACGATCGCCGGCCGCATCATGACCCGATCGGGTGCCCCTGTTGCCGGCGCCGCAGTCATGATCGCCGGTGACAGCCCTTCGCACCCGGACATCGCCGCGGTGACGGGCGCCAGCGGCGAGTACCGGTTCGCGGGCCTGGTGCCGGGCGATGATGCGATCGAGGTAAACGCCGGCGACCGTCTGCACACCAAGCGCGTGTCGGTCACAGACACAGGCGCTGCGCGGCTCGATTTCGTTGTCGATGACTGAGGCTCCACCATCCGTGGGGAAGCCGGAGAAGAGCGTCGCCGCTCGCGCGTGCGCCGAGTGCGACGGTAGGCCCGGATAGAACACCCGCTCGACGGCCGGGTGTACCTCGAGCGCCCGGGTGATGCGGAGCGCGCTCTGCGGTGCCATACACGGCTCAACCCACCCACCCGCGAGCACGCCATATAATACGGGCCGGGCTGATGGCTTCAAGGAGAGCGGCAATGACCAGGCGCAGTTTCGCATCGTTCTTCGTGGCCGCCGCGGCGGCGACCGTGGCATCGCTGCCGGTTGCGGGCCAGCAGAGCGCGTCGAGCGCGCCGCCGCTCGTGATCACCGCATTCAACGGCGGCCCCGTCCCGGCGAACTGGACGACGCCGCGCACGCCGTGGGGCGATCCCGACCTGCAGGGCGTCTGGAGCAGTGACGATGCGACGTTCCCGGCGTCGCGGCCGGCCAACCAGTCCGGGCTGTACCTGGACGATGAACAGTGGGCCGCCCGCCAGAAGCAGATTCAGCAGGGCATCGTCAACGCCGAGAATGCCGTGGGATCCTTCCGCGGCGACTTCGCGCGCCGCGCGTTCCGGCAGACGTCGTACGTCGTGGACCCGGCGGACGGCCGGATCCCGCAGCCGACCGATGAGGCGCGAAAGCGCACGCGCGGGGGCGATGCCGGCACGTTCGGCAACGGCCCGTTCCACACCTGGGACGACTTCACCAATTACGACCGCTGTATCACACGGGGCATCTACGGCTCCATTGCGCGCGTCATCTACGGCAACGGCAATCGCATCGTACAGGCCCCCGGCATGGTCGCGATCAGCTACGAGATGATCCACGACACGCGCATCATCTACACGGACGGACGGCCGCACATCAACCAGCGCATCCGGCAGTATCTCGGCGATTCCCGCGGCTACTGGGACGGCGATACGCTCGTCGTGGAGACGACGAACCTGACCGACCAGACGAGCATCGGCCCCAACGGCAACGGCCTGCGCCACAGCGACCGGATGAAGATGACCGAACGTCTCCGCCGTGTGGCGGACGACATCGTCCAGTACCAGTTGACCGTCGAGGACCCGGTCACCTATCCGCACCCGTTCACGATCTCGATTCCGCTGACGCCGCTCGACGGCGGCGTGCTCCTCCCGTACGAGTGCCACGAGGGCAACCAGGCCGTGCGGAATGCCCTGGCCGGTGAACGCGCGGAGGACCGCGCGCTGGCGGCCGATCTCGCCAGGGGCATCATCCGCCCGCGGCGCGGTGCGCAAGAGGGCGGCCTCGGGGCCGGCGGCTTCGGCGGTCCGCCGCCCTCGGAACTGCTTCAGGAGAGGTGATCGCCGCCGCGACAGCGGCGCCAGGTCATTATCAGCGTGCAGGCGCTGGAAGAAGAGGTTTGCTGGCGTCCAGTCGCCGTGCTCCCCGGTCGTCTGGTCCGACTCGCCGAACCCGTACGGCGGTACGCGGCGGCGATTCGGCATCCTCCCAGTGGCTCACTCGACCGCGCAGAGGTAATGGAAACCCTGGTGCGCGACCTGGGTATGCGTTGGCGCGCAACGGCCCGGGCGAGCGCCTCACGGGCGCGGGCCTGCGTGCGTCCAGCCCGTAAGTCAGCGTACGTACGGTATCATGCTTCGTGGCGTACGAAAGGGGGATCCCGTGCCGACATCAATCGGACGTGAGGCGCAAACAGGTCGACGAACGTCTCGCTCCCGCTCCACCGCGTCCGGTCCGCGCGGAACGCGAATCGGCAAGGTGCGCAAGGCGTTCTGGCTCGATCCTCACCTCCTCGACGAGGCGAGAGCGTCGCTCGGAGCATCGAGCGAGCGAGAAGCCGTCGAGATCGCACTCGATCTGGTCACGTTCCGGAAGGAACTGGTGCAGGGGACGCGAGCGCTCCGCCGTCTGAAGCTCTCGCGCATCGATTGAGGCATGGCAGGCGGCGCGCGCAAGTTCGTCCTGGACACCAACTGCTTCGTCGACGCCTCTCGCACCGCTGATGACGCGGCGAGGTTCGCCGAGTTCTGCGCCAGGGCAGCTCCGGGACTCTACCTCAGCACTGTCGTGGCAGCGGAGCTTCGAGCTGGCACGGAACGCGCCCGCGATCGGCGCACGCTGGAGCACCAGGTGTTGTCACCGTACCTGCGTCGCGGACGAGTGCTGAATCCGTCGCCGGCGGCCTGGGACGCGTTGGGAACCACGCTCGCTCGGCTGGTCGAACAAGACGGGCTCGTCCTTCGGGAGGTCCGTCGAAGTTTCGTGTTCGACATTCTGATTGCCCGCTCGTGCCGCGAGATTGGCGCGACGCTCGTGTCACGCAATTCCAGCGACCTGTCGCGTATCGCCAAGGTCTTCTCATTCGACTTCGTCACTCCCTATCCGATTCACATCCGCGCATGAACTGGAGCACGCAAGCCCGAGGACTTTCTTCCGCGTCCACGAGATACCGTTGACGTGCTCGTCTCGCTGGCCGACGACGACCGCCGCGGCCATGCTGATCGCTCGTGGAAGGGCGCCTGGTGACAAGGGGCGCCCATCGGGGCCAAGAGGCCATGTCAGTTCGGGCGATTTTCGAGTGCTCGAATGCGCCCTTCGTGATTCTCCAGCATCCGCCGTACGAACGCGGTGAAATCAGTCAGCATCGCGGGTACCGGGAGCAGCGCCTGGAGGTGGCCGCTGAACTCCTTCATCATCTGACTGTGGTGCGCCACAACGTCGGCAATGAGGCGAAGCTCCGAACGTATCTCCTCCATCAGGATGCGAATCTTGTCCAAGTCTGAGCGCATGGCGTCGAATTCACTTTCCACGCGGTCGAGCCGCTGCCCGACGACCTCGAATTGTTGGTCTACCCGGTCGAATCGTTCATTCGCTTCCATCACGTGCGCCTCCTGCGCACAGATGAAGTGCGAACTCTGTTCCGCGGCATTTTTATCAGTTTCCCTCGAGCGGAATCAGCGGCCTTGCAGTTCGTGCAACAGGCCACATGGTCATACCTGGCAGATTCCACCACACTCCGCCTCGCACACGCTCTCGAAACCGACTACACGACGATGCCATCGTCGTCCAGGCGAGTCAAGGCGATACCGCGATACCGCGATACCCGCGTTGGGAGTTGTTGTCTGTGAAGAACGCGCTGTGTCAGGACTCCGTGGCTGCCGATGATTGCGTCGGGATGGGATCCGCCCTCACACTCACCGCATGAGTGACCTGTACGGGTTGAACACGTGGCTCTGGTTGCCGCGGGCGCGAGACGATGTCTTCGAGTTCTTTTCGGATGCTCGCAACCTGCAGCGAATTACGCCCGCGTTCCTGAACGTCCGCATCCTGACGCCGGGCCCCATCGCGATGGGCGAGGGCGCGATGATCGACTATCGCCTGTCGCTCCGCGGCCTGCCGCTCACATGGCGAACGGAGATCACTGTCTGGGATCCGCCGGCGCGCTTCGTCGACGTGCAGCAGCGCGGTCCCTATGCGGAGTGGATCCACACGCACTCGTTCGCTGAGCAGGAGGGCGGCACGCTCGTCCGCGACTGCGTGCGCTATCGGCTGTACGGGCGACGCCTGTTCGCCCGCCTCGTGCATCGAGTGCTCGTGGCGCGCGACCTGCGGCAGATCTTCGAATATCGGCACCGCGCACTGCGCGACGCTTTCGGGGGCGGCGGGCGCCACGGTCCCGTGACGATCTCGCGGATTTCGTGAGGTGGGCCGGCTGAGAGTCGGCCCCGGACGAAAGTTGGAGAGTTGGCCCCGGAGGGAACGGAGTGACTCCGTTCCCTCCTCCTCCTCGGCCTTGTCTCAGTACGACACGGTCACGTTGAACCTGGCCAGCCGTGGGGCCAGGATGGCCGTTGGTGCCAGCCACGTCGCACCGTTGTTCGAGTACAGGTAGGTCTGCTGATACGTCGTCGTGGTGTTGGAGTTGAACAGGTTGTACACGTCAACGCCCAGATCCACACGCGTGCCTCGGAACCGGAGGATCTTCGCGAGCCGGAGGTCCACTTCCGTACGGCGGGCAAGCGGATACAGCTCGCTCGGCGCGAGCAGGTTGACTGTCGTGTTCTGGGCCGCAGTTGCGCCCGCCGGCAGCCGCCCGAGCAGTTCGTCGCGGACGACCGTGTTCGGTATCTGGTAGTTCGCCGAGAGCGACGACCCGTTGCTGGCGTTCTCACTGGCGACCGTCCTCACCGAGCGCACCGTTCCACTGACCCGCACGTCCACGGTGGGAACCGTGTAGGTGGCCAGGCCGCGGAGCGTCGTCAGCCAGGGCTCCGTCACGTCACAGGCATCGGCTCGATTGCTCCCCTGGAACTGCGGGCGCGCTCGCCACAGCTCGCACAAGTTCCGAACGCCCCGGCCGGTGGTGGTCCCAAGCTGCAGCGTCAGCCGGCCCGCCATCCGTGCCGTGGCATTGAGATCGACACCATGCCAGTACGCCGTGCGGGAGGTTCCTGCAACGTTGCTTTCCTTGGTCTGGAAGGTCTGCGACCCGCGCGCGGCCGCCGCCGGCGTGATGGCCACGTACGAAGCCGTGCTGCCGGCGTTCGGGAGGTTTGGATGGTTCGGGACCGGCACGGTCCAGACGTCGTAGTCGCTGGCATCGACGAGCTGGTTGTAGGTGACGAGGAAGTTGCCCCAGTGCCGCCGGTTGTAGCCCGCGTCGAGCGACACGCCGGGACGCAGCTCGTGCTGCACCGACGCCCCGAATCGCCAGTTGTAGGGTCGAATTCCCCAGCCGCTCAGGATCTCGGGATCCACTTGCGTGATGTTGGGGTTGAGGCTGCCGAAGTTCAGGTTCCCGCCGACGAGGGCCCCGCAGACGTCCCCGCCGGTTGCCGCGAGATTCTGGCTTGCGGGACTCAGCAGATCGCAGTCCACTTCGTAGTTGCCGTTGGAGTCGGCCCAGGAGCGGCTCGCCGTCCTGACGAAACTCAGTCCCTGATTCTGTGACGAGTAGATGCCGTCGGCGGTGGCCGCCTGCAGGTACCGTCCGGCGCTGGCTTTCAGGGCCGTCCTCCCGTCGCCGAAGAGGTCGTACGCCACCCCCATGCGCGGGCTGAAATCGTGGAAGCCCGACACGCTGACCGTGTGGCCGAACCGGATTGGCGAAGGATTCAACCGGGTCGTCTGGTCGGTCCCGTTGCCGCCGGCCGGAGCCCAGCTGTGGACCCGGTCGTACCGCAGCGCGCCCTGGAGGGTCATGCGTCCCCGCGTCCACTGGTCCTGCACGTAGATGGAGTGCGCCACGGCGCGATTGGCGTTGTCCCACTGTTCCGACAGGCTGTAGTTCACGGACGTCGGAACGCCGTTGTTGAAGGTGTACCGCATCAGGCTCGGGTTGGTGAACGACACCCAGTCGTACTGCATGCGTGTGCCCTGGTAGCCGACTCGTGCACTGTGCGTGCCGGTGACGTACGACCACGACGCGCGCCAGTTCCAGGAAATGGTGTCGTACTCGCCCCAGCCGTAGGGCGCGCGGTACGACACGCCCGGGCGGCCGTACATCCCGGAGCTTTCCGTCACACCGACGAAGCCCATCGGCGCATCAGGGGGCATGTGGCCCGAGCCGATGATGCCGTACCAGAAGCGCGAGACGGCCGCATCCAGCAGGTGCCGGCTCGACACCGGTGACGTATACGTAGCCTGCGTCAGGCTGACGGGACCATCCTGGTACCCCGGCCCTGCTTCGGGTGCAATCGTGACGGCCCCGAACGGCGCGCCAATCCAGTCCGTGCCGCGCACGCGGCAGCCGTCGGAGTCGGGGGACAGCGTCGACCCCAGGCACCGGTGTTGGGGTTGATACGAGAACGACAGCCGATTGCGTCCCGTTACCTGGCCGGTCAAGCGGATGGAGAGGTCCAGTTTCGATTCGGCGAAGCGCGTCTCGACCCCCTGCTCCGGCGCATAGTGCCACCGCGTCGGGTTGCCGAGGTGAAGGTTGGGCGCCATCCCGCCCTCCACCACCTGTGCGATCCCGATGCTGCGGACGTTGCCGAAGAACCAGAGCCGGTCGCGGGCGATTGGCCCTCCGAGGCCGGCGCTCGCGTCCCAGTTCTTCCGGACCGTGGGGGGATTGGGAATCCCCTGGCCTCGCAGCGTGTCGGTGATGTTGTTCCCCTGGAGTCGCGACGCCGTGCCGCTGAGGAACGTCGAGCCGCTGAACGTGTTGCCGCCGGACCGCGGAACGATGTTGGCGACAGGCCCCCCGGTCTCGGACTCGCCCAGACCACCACCGACCATGACCTGCATTTCCTGCGCGTTGCCCACGTCGAACGCAAACTGCGTCACGCTGTTCTGGCCGAACGGTCCGTTCACGGACACGCCGTCGACGAACACGCGCCCCTCGGTGCTGATGCCGCCATGTGCGGAGAACAGCGCCATGCTGGGCTGCAGCGCATTGGCGTTGACGCCCGGCTGCACGGTGAGCCCCGGCGTCGCGTACAGCACGCCCCCGTAGTTACGCGTAATGGGCAGCGCGTTGATTGTTTCTGCGTTGACCACCGTTTCCCGGCGCGTCGTCTGCGTGTCGACCAGCGGCGACATCCCGGAAACGGTTATCGTCTCCTCCAGCGCGCCCACCCGCAGCTCGGCGTTGAGCACGATCACACCAGTGCCCGAGACGTCGACATCGTCGCGTCTCACGATGGCGAAGCCCGGGAGGGAAAAGGTCACGGCATAGCTGCCGGGCGGGAGCGTGACGATGCGGTACTGACCCGTGGCGTCTGTCTGAACGACGCGGACCTTTTCAATCAATGCCGGGCTCGCGGCCTCCACCGTCACGCCCGGCAAAACGCCGCCAGACACGTCCCTGACCGTGCCGCCGATGGTGGCCTGCGCGAACACGGCAGGGGCCGCCGCATGCAACAGCGCCGCGGCGATGACAACGTTCCTGACCAAACTCCTCACGTCTGTACCTCCGTTTCCTTGCACTCGAGGCTGATGGCGACTACTCGATGTCGACGCGCCGATGTATGCGGCTGCCACTCGAACAGCCCCGCGGAGCTTCGATTGACC